>CAYNPQ010000070.1:0-18942 GCA_964399065.1 uncultured Treponemataceae bacterium
GTGATCGACGAGGCCGGGGCCTGGGCGCGCATGAACGACTACAAGGCGAAGGCCAAGGCCGTCGCCGAGGCGGCCGCCAAGGCTGCCACCGCCCCGATCGCCGAGGCCCCGATCGCCGAGGGGGCCGCCCCGGCCGCCGAGGGCGGGGAGGCCGCGCCCGCCGTCCCAGCCGCGCCGGCCTCGCCGGCGGATGCCCAGACCGCCACCCTCGAGATCAGCGCCGCCGAGATCGAGACCGTCGTCGCCAAGATCGCCCGCATCCCCGAGCGATCGGTCTCCATGTCCGAGAAGGACAAGCTCGCCAACCTCGAGGCCGACCTCAAGTCCGAGGTCTTCGGCCAGGACGCGGCCCTCGAGGCGGTGGTCAAGGCCGTGAAGCGCAGCCGGGCCGGCTTCCGCAACCCGGACAAGCCCGTGGCGAACTTCCTCTTCGTCGGGCCCACGGGCGTCGGCAAGACCGAGCTCGCCCGCCAGCTCGCCAAGCACATGGGCATCTCGCTGCACCGCTTCGACATGTCGGAGTACCAGGAGAAGCACACCGTGAGCCGCCTCATCGGCTCGCCTCCCGGCTACGTCGGCTACGAGGAGGGCGGCCTCCTCACGGACGCCATCCGCAAGACCCCGCACGCGGTCGTCCTCCTCGACGAGATCGAGAAGGCCCACCCCGACGTCTACAACATCCTCCTCCAGATCATGGACTACGCCACCCTGACCGACAACCAGGGCCGAAAGGCGGACTTCCGCAACGTCGTCCTCATCATGACGAGCAACGCCGGGGCGCGCGACATCGGCAAGAGCCTCATCGGCTTCGGCGAGCGCGCCGTCACCGAGTCCGCGCTGACCGAGGCCGTGGAGCGCGCCTTCACGCCCGAGTTCCGCAACCGACTCGACGCCGTGGTCAAGTTCGAGAACCTGCCCCCCGCCGTGATCGAGCGCATCGTCGTCAAGGCGATCGACGACTTCCGCGTCCAGCTCGCCGAGAAGAAGGTGGAGCTCGAGGTGACCGAGGCCCTCGTGAAGCACCTCGCCGAGAAGGGCTACTCCCGCGAGTTCGGCGCCCGGAACATCGGCCGCCTCGTCGAGGACAAGATCAAGACCTTCTTCGTCGACGAGGTCCTCTTCGGCCGCCTCGCCGGCGGCGGCAAGGCCATCGCGGACGTGAAGGACGGCGAAGTCTCCATCGACGTCCGATGAGCACGAGCCGGCGCAGGCAGGATCCCCGCTTCCCCTACCTCGGGCCCGAGGCCGACTTCCCCTTCCCCGACCCCTCCGAGGCGGACGCGCACGGCATCCTCTGCACCGGCGGCAACCTCTCGCCCGGCATGCTCCTCTCCGCGTACCGCCGCGGCATCTTCCCCTGGTTCAACGAAGGCGACCCCATACTCTGGTGGAGCCCCGACCCCCGCTTCGTCCTCCCGCCCGGGGAGCTCCACGTCTCGGAGACCATGCGCAAGATCCTGCGCCGCCTCTCGCGCGACGAGGCCTTCGAGCTGTCCCTCGACCGCGACTTCCCCGCCGTGATCCGGGCCTGCTCCCGCGCCCCGAGGCCGGGCCAGGACGGCACCTGGATCACCCGCGACATGGTCGAGGCCTACTGCGAGCTCCACAGGCTCGGCCTGGCCCACTCGGTCGAGGCCCGACGCGGGGGCGAGCTCGTCGGCGGCCTCTACGGCGTCTCCCTCGGCTCCGTCTTCTTCGGCGAGTCCATGTTCAGCCTCGAGGACGACGCGTCGAAGGCCGCCTTCATCCCCCTGGTCTGGCGGCTCAGGGACGAGGGCTTCACCCTCGTCGACTCGCAAGTGTATACTGACCACCTCGCCGGCCTCGGCGCCCGCGAAATCCCGCGGGACGAGTACCTCCGCCTCCTGCCCGGGCGCCTCGAGCGCCCGACCCTCGCGGGCGACTGGGGCAGCCTCTTCCCGGATTTCCCAGCCTCGGCCGAGTATCGACGCATAGTACTGAAAGAGTCCGCCGCCACATGAAGATACTGTTCATCCAGCTGCCGGTGCAGGACCCCAACGGGGAGAACGCGCGCGCCAACGTCTGCCTCGCGGCTGGCTACCTCGCCGCCTTCGCCGAGGCCCGCGGCCTCCTCAAGCGCGACGAGTGGCGCATCCTCGACCGCGACACCTGCGACTTCGGCTCCGACGCCGCCATCGTCGAGACCATCGCGGCCGAGGGCCCCGACCTGGCCTGCTTCAGCCTCTATGCCTGGAACCTCGAGCGGAGCCTCTGGGTCGCCGAGCGCGCCCAGGCCGCCTCGCCCCGCACCCGCTTCGTCGCGGGCGGCCCCGAGGTCGTGTCGGGCCAGCCCCTCTTCGGCGGCGGTAGCCGCGAAATCGGCGGCGGTAGCCGCGAAATCGGCGGCGGTAGCCGCGAAATCGGCGGCGGTAGCCGGGGCTCGCCCTTCCACTCCCTCGTCGAGGGCGAGGGCGAGCTCGCCTTCGCCGAGCTCCTCGGCGACCTGCGCCGGGGCAAGCCGCTCGCGAGACGTTATGCGGCATCGGAGCCCGTCGACCTCGCGCTCGTCCCCAACCCCTACCTCGCGGGCACCCTGCCCGTCGAGCCCGAGCGCCCCGTCCACCTCGAGACCCAGCGCGGCTGCCCCTGCCGCTGCGGCTACTGCTACTACGGCAAGAACTACCCCACGGTGCGGCGCTTCCCGCGCGAGGAGGCCTACAAGGTCGTCGAGCTCGCCGGCCGCGGCCGGGCCTCCGAGATCTACCTCATGGACCCCTCCTTCCAGGCCTCCGAGGAGCTCGCCGACCGACTCGTCGGCCTCGCGCGGGCCAACTCAGCGGGCCTGCCCCTGCATGCCGAGCTCAGGGCCGAGTCCGTCACCGAGGAGCTCGGCCGCCTCTACGCCGCCGCAGGCCTGGCCTCGACGGAGGTCGGCCTGCAGAGCGTGAACCCGCGCGCCCTCGAGGCCGTCGGCCGCTCCTGGGACCGCGCCGCCTTCGAGCGCGGCGCCGAGCTCCTCCGCAAGAACCGCGTCGTCGTCAAGACCGGCCTCATCCTCGGCCTCCCCTTCGACGGCTACGAGCAGGTGATCGAGACCTTCGACTTCCTCGGCATGCACGGCCTCGGGCAGGACGCGGAGCTCTACCCCCTCTCCCTCCTGCCGGGCACCGCCGTGCGCGAGCAGGCCGACGACTGGGGCATGACGCGCATGGAGAAGCCGCCCTACTGGGTCACCTCCACCGACTGGATCTCCCAGGACGACATGGCCGACGCCGTGGCCGCCTTCGAGGACGGCTTCGACATCGAGTGGGCCTTCCCGCCCGCGCCCCACTTCCGCGCGACCGAGGGCGGCTACCGCGCCTTCGTCGACGCGCGGCGCGGCGAGAACCTCGACTGGATGCGCCTCAACCCCTCGAAGCTCGCGGCCTCGGTGACCCTCCTCGTCGACACCGACGACCCCGAGGGCCTCTCGCGCCTCGCCCGCGCGGCCCGCGACTTGAAGCGCGACAACCCCTTCGCGCTCTACCAGATCGTCATGCGCTCCGACACGCGCATCCCCTCCGAGAAGCTCGCCGAGCGCCTCCGCGATGCCTTCGCGAAGGAGGACCACTACTACGAGCTCTCGCGCTTCTTCTCGCTCGACCCCCAGCCGAGCTACCAGACCCGGCTCTTCTTCGCGACGCGGAACCCGAGCCTCGCCTACCGCGCCATGGAGGAGGCGAGCGACCTCGAGACCATCCTCGTCATCGGCGGCAAGGGCGGCTTCAACGCCGACCGCCTCGCGGAGCAGATGCCCTTTGTCGCCTTCGACCGCGAGGCCCTCCCCTTCGACCGGCTCTACGAGCTCATGACCATCTACTCGGACCTCAAGCACATGCTCGTCGAGGCGCCGGAGGAGCTCTTCGAGTAGGGGGGGAGCGCATCTTCGTCGCGGCATGGCGGGATCAAGCTGGCGCGGACCGTTCAATTGACGTCATTGGGCGGGTCCTGTGGCAAAAAGAGAAAGGCGGTTCGCTCGGGTACTCGCGAACCGTCTTTCTTTTTTGCCACACCCGCCGCCCTACGGCGTCATGCGGATCGTGTCGCGGGGTCCATCCCCGTCGCGCCGGCGGCATCCCATCGAGCCGCGCCGCGTTCGTACAAAGCGTTATGCGACGCTGCTAACGCTCGCTGCGCTCGCTAGACTACGTTCCCCCTCGCTCCAGCGTCCTCGTTACGGGGCACCGACGAAGCGACGCTTCGTCGCCGCCAAGACGCGAAGCGGCTTGGCGCACGCTACCCCCGCTCTTGGTCGGGGCGGGGCGCAGCTGTGGTCGCGTTTCCGCGCGCTACTTGGCGGCCTCCTCGAAGAGGATGGCCTTGCCGGCGTTGTCGGCGTCGCCGACGTTCGCCGCGTATTCGCCCACGATCACGAGCTTCCCGCGGATGTCCACCGAGCGGCCGAAGCCCGCGAAGGCGGTCGGCTGGGGATCGGAGAGCTCGGCGACTATCTTGCCCTCGGCGTCGAAGAGGAAGCAGGCGCCCGCCCCGCGGATGCCCCCCTCCGCGGTCCCCGGCGAGCCGACGAGGAGCCGCCTTCCGTCGACCGCGACCGAGATGCCGAAATGGCCGACCGTCGAAGGCGCCGGCGCGACGACGCGCCTGAGGAAGGAGCCGTCGGCCGCGGAATAAAGGAACACCGCGCCCGCCCCGGCGAAATCGCCGACCTTGGCGCCCGGGGCGCCGAGCGAGACCGAGTTGCCGAAATGGCTGAGAGTCGTCGGCTTGGGCTCGGTCAGGACCGCGCGGATGACGAAGGCCGGATCAGGCCCGGCGGGAAAGGCGGGAAGGAGAGCCGCGAAGAAGACCAGGAAAGGCGCGAACCCATTCACCGCGCGCGAGACCGACATGTCTTGCCTCCTGCGCGCCGAAGGGACCGCGGGGCCGGGCCGGATCATTGACACTGCGCGTTGCGCGACACTATTTGACTCCCGGCGCGGCCGGGCTTGCCCCGTCCTTCACGCTCGGCCGCTCTTTCGCGACGGCGGCGGAGGGAGCGAATCGGCGCTTCCTGTTTGTTATCATTATATTACCTGACGCCGGGGAAGTCACCATCCTTCCGCCGGATTCGCGAACGGCGCCGCCACCGTCCGCGCCCGTCCCCGTTCCCGCGGTCGTCGCGACGGGTCCTCCGGCCCCGGGCATCCGCTCCGGCCGGGGCCGACGCTCGCTTGCCGAAAAGCCGGCGCGGGGCTATCGTCGAAGTGGAGGATGACCCATGGACGCGTCCCGCATCATCACGTTCATCGACTCGCGCGCCGGGGAGTACGCGGCCCTCGCCCGCGACATCTGGGAGCATCCCGAGCCCGCGCGCCGCGAGGAGCGCTCCTCCGCCCTGCACCGGGAACGGCTCTCGGCGCGCGGCTTCCGGATCGCCGAGTACCCCGAGGTGGCCCATTCCTTCTCGGCGGAGCGCGGCTCGGGGCGGCCGGTCATCGCGCTCATGGGCGAGTTCGACGCCCTTCCGGGCATGTCCCAGGCCTGCGCCGCGGAGCGCCGCCCCCTGGTCGAGGGCGGCCCGGGCCATGCCTGCGGCCACAACCTCCTCGGGGTCGGCGCCCTCGCCGCGGCCGAGGCCCTCGCCGACGCCCTGGAGGCCTCGGGCCTCGCCGGCACGGTCCGCTACTACGGCTGCCCCGCGGAGGAGGAGCTCGGCCGCGTGCCCATGGTGAAGGCCGGCCGCTTCGACGACATCGACGCGGGCCTCACCTGGCATCCCGCCGACGTGAACACGCCGCACCGCTACGCGACGAGCGCGAGCCTGTCGCTGGCCTTCAGGTTCAAGGGCAGGGCGAGCCACGCGGCCATGGCGCCGCAGGCGGGCAGGTCGGCCCTCGACGCGGTCCAGCTCATGAACCTCGGCCTCGAATTCCTCCGCGAGCACGTCGAGCGGGGCGTCCTCCTGCACTACGTGATCACCGACGGCGGCCGAAAGCCCAACGTCGTCCCCGAGAGCGCGGCCACCGCCCTCTACATCCGCGGCCCCGCGGCAGAGACAGTCCGCGCGGCATTCAAGCGGGTGCTCAAGGTCGCGAAGGGCGCGGCCCTCATGACCGAGACCTCGTTCTCCTGGGAGGCGACGCACGGCAAGTGCGACTTCATCCCGAACGACGCGTTGCACGACGCCATGTTGCGCGCGATGCGCGACATCACTCTCCCGCGACCGGACGCGGAGGAGCTCGCCTTCGCGCGCGCGCTCGCGGCAACCCTGCCCGCCGGGGACCGCGGCGCCACGCTCGGGATGATCGGCGCGCCCGCCTCGCTCGCGCGCGGGCCGGTGCACCGGGAGGTCGGGGACTTCGGCGCGGGATTCCGCATCGGCGGCTCCCTCGACGTCGGGGACGTCTCCTACGTCGCGCCCGTGGGGCAGATGAACGCGGCGACCTGGCCCGTCGGGATCGGGGCGCACACCTGGCAGTCCTGCGCGGCCTCCGGTTCGAGCCTCGCCGCGAAGTCCATGCTCTGGGCCGCGAAGGTCCTCGCGGCGACGGGCCTCGAGCTCGCATCCGACCCCGCGATCCTCGCCGCGGCCCGCGCGGAGCACCGTCGAAAGACGAGACCTTACCGTTCAACCATGGATATGTGAAGAGTCTCAAGAGAGAAGAGGAACCACAGAGACGCAGAGGGAAGAGGGAGGGAGAGAGGAGAGGAAGATGTATTGACAGGAGAGGGGCCGGGGCACCAGACGGGGCATTTTTTCCTCTGCCGCTTCGCTCTCTCACACTTCTCCTTGCAGTACATCCCTCTCCTACTCCCTTTCTCTATCTCCCCTCCGCGCCTCTGCGCCTCTGTGGTTTATCCCCTCTCGAAAAAAATCATTGCCCGGGCAGCAAGGACTCCAGGGCCACCTCGATCATAGCGTCGAGGGCGCGCTCGCGCTCCTCGACGGGCATGTGGAGGCCCTTGAGCCTGAGGTCGGAGACCGCGAACATGGCGAGGGCCCGCCTGCCGGCCGCGGCGGCGTTGCAGTAGAGGGCGTAGGCCTCCATGTCGGTCGCGACGACGCCCATCTCGACCCACTTCTCCCACACGGCTTTCCGCTTGTGGTACTTCGAGAACTGGTCGAGGCAGAGGGTGTTGCCGACGACGAAGCGCCGACCGAGGCGGCGGGCCGCGGCCACGGCCGATTCGAGCATGCCGAAGTCGGGCACCGCGGAGAAGGTGCCGCCGAGCTCGTACTGCTCGGCCCAGGAGGAGTTGGTGCAGGAGGCCTGGGCCATGACGATGTCGCCCAAGGCCATGTCCTCGCGATAGCCGCCGCAGGTGCCGACGCGGATGATGCGTCGCGCGCCGAAGAAGTTGTAGAGCTCGTAGGAGTAGATCCCCATCGAGGGAATGCCCATGCCGGAGCCCATGACGGACACCTCGAGGCCGCGGTAGGTCCCGGTGAAGCCGAGCATGCCCCGGACGCGGTTGAAGCGTCGCGCGCCCTCGAGGAAACGCTCCGCGATATACTCGGCCCGCAGGGGGTCGCCCGGCATGAGGAGCGCGGAGGCGATGGGCGCCTCGGGCGCGATGTGCGGCGTCGCCTCGGGGAGGGTCCCGCCCGCGCTCATCGCAGGCCTCCCATGAGTTCGGCGATCTCGCCCCGGCAGCGCCGCTCGATGTCGCGCATCGCGGCCTTGGCCTCCTCCTCGTCGAAGCCCGTCACCCTCCCCGCGTCGACGACGAGCTCGCCGTCGACCAGGACGTCGCGCACGTTGTGCGGCCTCATGGCGTAGGCGATCGTAGCGTACCAATCGTAGTTGGGAACCATGTTCGTCGCGTCGGCGTCGACGGTGATGAGGTCGGCGAGCTTGCCGGTCTCGAGCGAGCCCGTCCGGGCGCCGAGCCCGAGGGCCTCGGCGCCGCCCAGGGTGGCGGCCCGCAGCGCGTCACGGGCGCCGACGGGGAGCCGGCTCCGCGCGAGGAGCTTCTGCAGCTTGGGATAGAGGCCGACGATGCCCTGCATGTCCATGCCGTTGCCCGAGATCGGGCCGTCGGTCGCGAGGCCGAGCCGGAGGCCGGCCGCGACCATGTCGGCCGCCGGCGCGATCGGCCGGCCCGACTTCGCGTTGGAGGCGGGGCAGTGGGCGACCGCGACGTCGCGCTCGGCGAGGAGGGCGATGTCCCCGGCGTCCACGTGGATGACGTGGGCCGCGACGACGCGCGGACCGAGGAAGCCGATGGAATCGAGGTACTTCACGACCGAGCCGTGGGAGGCGCGGAAGCGCTCGGCCTCGCGCTCCCCCTCGGCGAGGTGGATCAGGAGGGGCACGCCGAGGCGCTCGGCCTCGTCGCGGGCCAGGCCGAGATGCCGCCCGTCCACGGTGTAGGGCGCGTGGGGCGCGAGGCAGGGCCGCACGAGGCCATCGCCGCGCCATTCCTCGACGAAGCGGCGCCCGTACTCGAGGCCGCCGTAGGGCTCCGCCGCGTCGGGCGCGGCGAAGTCGACTATCGTCTCGCCGAGGAGGCAGCGGAGGCCCGCCTCCCTCGCGGCGCGCGCCACCTCGTCCTCGAAATAATACATGTCCGCGAAGCATGTGGTACCCGACCTCGCCATCTCGGCGAGGCAGAGCCTCGAGGCCTCGTAGACTAGTTTCCGGTCGACGAGGCGCTTCTCCATCGGGAAGAGCACCCGCGTCAGGCGGTCCTCGACGTCCTCGCAGGCCCCGCGGAAGGCCGCCATCGCAATGTGCGTGTGCGTGTTGACGAAGCCGGGCATGACGAGGCAACCCGGCCCGCCGAGGCGCCGCGCGGGCTCCCAGGCCGAGGTCGCCGAGGCAGGGCCGACCTCGGCTATCGCGCCGTCCTTGACGGCCACGAAGCCGGGCTCGAAGACCCTAAAGTCGGCGTCGACGCAGACGACGGCGCGGCCCTCGACGACGAAGTCGCACTTCATGACCGGGCGCCCCCCGGGGCGGCGGCGCGCGAATCGGCGGCCGCGAAGAGCCTCCGCTTGCGCGCGGCCTCCTTCCGGTCGCGGATCAGGGTCACCACGATGAAGCCGAGGATGGTCACCGCGTAGGGCAGGGCCTGGATGAGCTCGGGAGGCATGCCGACGTTCTGGAGGAAGGTGGCCAGCGCGTCGGTGAGGCCGAAGACGAGGGCCGCGAAGATCGAGCCCACCGCGGTGCCGCCGGCGACGACCTGAGCCGCGTTGGCCACGTAGCCCCGGCCCGCCGCGATGCCCGAGGTGAAGTTCGAGGTGTAGCCCATCGAGAGGAAGCAGCCCGCGAGGCCCGCGAGGACGCCGGCGACCGTGAGGGCGAAGAGCTTGATCCGCGCCGGGTCGATGCCCGCGGAGCGCGCGGCCTCGATGTTGGCTCCCGTGGCCTTGATGCGGCGGCCGACGGTTTGCTTGTTCAGGATGAGGTGGACGGCCAGCACGGCGAGGATCGAGAGGTAGACGACGAGGTTCTGCCCCGAGAGGACCTTCCCGAGCCAGGGGATGTCCTTGACCAGGGGGAGCTGGAGGAAGGGGAGCGTCTTGCTCGGCAGGCTCGAGGAGATGCCCTTGTCGCCAGTCAGGGAGAAGAGGACGAAGACCGTGCCGCCGTGGGCCACGAGGTTGAGCGCGACGCCGCAGAGCACGGGGTTGGTGTCGAGCTTGACCGCGAAGAGCCAGAGCAGCCAGCAGACGGCGACCGAGGCGAGGATGCCGAAGGCGAGCCCCACCCAGGCCGAGCCCGAGGCCGCGCTCGCGATGACGCCCGCCAGGGCGGCCCAGAGCATCGCGCCCTCGAGGGCCATGTTGGAGATGCCCGCCTGCTCGCTGATGACCGCCCCGAGGGTCACGAGGAGGATGGGCGCCGTGGAGCGGATGACGATGAACCAGTAGTTCGAGGAGCCGAAGACGTGGACGAGGAAGTCGATCATGCACGGACCTCCCCCGCCCGGGCCTGGGCGGCGGACTCGGCCTTGAGGGCCTCGCGGCGGAGGCGCCGCTCGCGGAACAGGTTCACGATCTTGTCCGAGGCGAGGATGAGGATGATGCAGCCCTGCAGGAGGGTGATGAACTCGAAGGCGACGTCGCCCCTCCTCGACATGAAGTCGGCGCCGACGCGCATCCACGCGAGGAAGAAGGCCGAGAGCGGCACGAACTTGGGGTTCTTGCGCGCGAGCATGGCGACGATGACGCCGTCCCAGGCGTAGGAGGGGTTCATCTGCCAGATGAAGGCCTTGTAGAGGCCCGACATCTCCACCGCGCCGCCCACGCCGCCGATGAAGCCGGAGACGAAGTGGGAGTAGAGCGCGACGGTCGGCACCGAGAGGCCGGCGTAGGCCGCGAAGCGCGGGTTCGCGCCGATGAGGCGGATCTCGTAGCCCCACTTGGTGCGCCAGATGAAGAGGGACACGAGGACGACGAAGACGGCCGCGATGATGAAGCCCCAGTGGAGCTGGGTGTTCTCCACGAGCCTGGGCAGGGGGAAGGTCTGCTTGAAGGGCAGGGAGGCCATGATGGACTGGTTGCGGTCCCGCAGGTAGTAGAGGATCACCGCGCTGCCGATGAAGTAGAAGACGTAGTTGAGCATGAGCGAGGACACGAGCTCGTTCGCTCGCCACTTGATCTTGAGGATGGCGGGCAGGAGCCCTATGAGGCCGCCCACGGTCCCCGAGACGAGCATCGCCACGATCGGGTGCACGATGCGCGGCATCGAGAGCTTGACGGCGACGAAGGTCGCGACCACCGCTCCCATGTAGAAGCAGGAGTCGACGATGAGCGACAGGTAGCGCGACTGGTAGATGATGCAGAGCGCGAGGCCCGTGAACACGAGGGGCACCATCGCGATCAGGAGGTAGTAGAAGTTGTAGGTCCTGAGGACCGGCCCGAGGAGGAAGTTCCGCGCGGACTGCGCGGGCTGCTTGCTCACGATGAAGATGAGGGCCACCCCCACGAGGAGGGAGAAGACCACGGCGAGGAGGGTGACGAGCGCGGGCTCGAGCTTGTCCCGGTCCGTGAAGAAGAGCCTGACGGCCCCGAGGGGGCCGCGCCGGCGGCGGTTCGCGCTATTCATGGAGGACCTTCCTGATCTCGTCTTCGCCCTGGCGCTTCAGGCCGAGCATGTAGAGCCCGAGCTCCTTGTCCGTGACCGCCGCCGCGTCCGGGAAGTACCCGACGATGCGGCCGCCGCTCATCACGACGAGGCTGTCCGAGAGGGACATCACCTCGGTGAGGTCCGAGGACACGAGGAGGATCGCCTTCCCCGCGTCGCGCATCTCGATGATGCGCCGGTGCAGGAACTCGATCGCGCCCACGTCGACGCCGCGGCTCGGCTGGGAGACCACGAGGACCTCGGCGTCGGCGGTGAACTCGCGGCCCACGACCACCTTCTGCATGTTGCCGCCCGAGAGGCTCGAGACGGGCTGGCGCTCGGAGGAGCAGCGTATGTCGAAGCGCTCCACGATCCCGCGCGAGGCGGCGCTCATCTCGGAGCGGCGGAGGAAGCCGGCCCCGTCCGTGTAGGAGGGCGAGGAGTAGCGGTCGGCGAGGAGGTTGTCCTCGATGCTCGCGGGCAAGGCCGCGCCCACGGTCATGCGGTCCTCCGCGACGTGGGCCACGCCGGCCTTCCGGATGCGGCCCGGCGAGGCGTTGGTCACGTCGCGCCCCTTCACGGCCACGCTGCCCGTGAGGGTGCGGGCGAGGCCCGTCAGTATCCGCACGAGCTCGGACTGGCCGTTGCCGTCGACGCCGACGACGCCGAGGACCTCGCCCCGGCGGAGCGAGAAGGAGACGCGGTCGACCATCGTGACGTTGAAGTCGTCGACGTAGGAGAGGTCGCGCGCGACGAGGACGGGCTCGCCGGGCCGGGCCGGCCCCTTCTCCACGGTCAGCTTCACCTCGCGGCCGACCATCTCGTTCGAGATCGTCTGGCTGTCCACGTCCGCCACGTCGTGAGCGCCGATCATGCGCCCGTCGCGCATCACGGTCACGCGGTCGCAGAGCTTGAAGATCTCGCCGAGCTTGTGGCTGATGAAGACGATCGTGTGGCCCTTGGCCTTGAGCTCCTTCAGCTCGGCGAAGAGCTCGTCGGTCTCCTGGGGCGTGAGGACCGCGGTGGGCTCGTCGAGGATGAGGATGCGCGCGCCGCGGTAGAGGGCCTTGAGGATCTCCAGCTTCTGCCGCATCGAGACGGACACGTCGACGATCCGCGCGCGGGCGTGCACCTTGAGGTTGTAGCGCGCGGACAGCTCCTCGGTGATCCGCACCGCCTCCTCGAGGTCGAAGAAGCGGCTGACCTTCCGGTGGGGCTCCTTCCCGAGCACGAGGTTCTCCGCGAGGCTGAGCGAGGGCACGAGCATGAAGTGCTGGTGCACCATGCCGATGCCGGCCGCGATCGCGTCCTGCGAGGAGGAGAAGGAGACCTCCCTGCCGTCGACGAGGTAGCGCCCCGAGGTCGGGGGCTCCTCGCCGTACAGGACCTTCATGAGCGTCGACTTGCCGGCGCCGTTCTCGCCGACCAGGCCGAGGATCTCGCCCCTCCTCACCGCGAAGTCGACGCGCTTGTTGGCCGCCGTGCCGTTTTCATAGACCTTGGTGAGGCCGACGGTCTCGAGGATGTTGTCCGACGTATGCGCCCTCCGTATATGAAAAGGGGCCGGGACGGGGATGACCCGTCCCGGCCCCGGCCGCCCGCCCGACGCGGGCGGCCGCGGTCGCGGGACTCTCGTCAGTTCTTGGCCGCGTTGACCGACTCGCGGAGCTTGTTGATCTCCTCGGCCTGCATCGAGAAGGCCGAGGGGATCTTGGCCTTGCCGGCTTTGATGTCGGCGATCACGGCGTCGAGCTGCTTCTGGATCGCGGCGGGGACGGCCTTGTTGAAGGGCGCATAGGCGATGACGCCCTCGGCGGCGCCCACGTAGATCTTCTGGCCGCCGAGCTTCTCGCCGGCCATGGCCTTGGTCACCGCGTTGAGGAGGGTGAGGTCGACGCGCTTCATGGTGGAGGTGAGGATCTGGGCCGCCTTCGCCGGCTCGTTGCCGAAGAGGGAGGCCTGGTCGGTATCCACGCCGATGGCGTACTTGCCCGTCTCGACCGCGGCGTCGAAGAGGCCGAGGCCGGCGCGGCCCGCGGCGTGGTAGACGACGTCTGCCTTGTAGGTGCCGAACTGGATGAGGGCCTGGTCCTTGGCCTTGGCGGTGTCCATGAAGGAGTTGACGTAGTTGTAGACGATCTTGATCGAGGGATTCACCTTCTGGGCGCCGGTGATGTAGCCGACGAGGAAGTCGTTGATGCCGGTGAGCTCGCGGCCGCCGATGAAGCCGATGACGTTGTCGGCGTTGAGCTTGGCGTCGCCCTTCTGCTGGGTCATGAGGCCGGCGAGGGCGCCGGCGAGGTAACCCGCCTCGTTGTTCTTGTACATGATGGAGTGGACGTTGGCGATGTCGCCGGCGATCCAGCCGTCGTACATGATGTAGAGGGTCTTCGGGTAGCGGGCGGCCACCTCGGTCACGGCGTTGTTGAAGTTGTTGGAGCAGAGGACGATGGAGTAGCCCTCGGCGCCGGCGTCCTCGAGGGAGGGCGAGTATTTGGCGGCGTCGGTGCCGAGCTCCGTGTACTTCACGGTGACCTTGTCGCCGAACTTCTGCTTGATCATGTCGAGGCCGGCCTTGGCGGAATCGTTGAAGCCCTTGTCGCCGAGGCTTCCGGAGATGAGGAGGAAGACGCTCGTCGGCTTGGCCTGGGCGGCCACGGGAAGCGCGGCGAGGACGACGGAAAGGAGAGCGGCAAGAATGACGAGTGTGCGTTTCATGGGAAGGGATCCTCCTGGTCGCGCGGCCGGCTTGTTCCGCGGCGGCGCTGACGCGTTCCAGTATCACGCGGAGGGCGATGGCGTGTCAAACCCTCCGGGAGCCGCGGAGCGGCCCGGTTGCGCAGGCCCGCCCCGCCGGCCTAGAATGCGGCCGCGAAGGGGGTCGGAATGCCGATAAAGCCCGGCGATATTGGGGTTTGCGTCGAGGACGAGGCCGGGCGGACCATCGCGCTCGGCGAGCGGCTTTGGGCCCTGCCGGAGCGCGGCTTCCGCGAGTTCCGGACGGCGGAGGCCCTCGCGGCCGAGCTGCGCGAGACCGGGGCCGAGGTCGAGACCGGCCTCGCGGTCACGGGCGTCCGGGCCTCGATCGGGGACGCGGGGGCGCCCGAGATCCTCCTCGTCGCGGACATGGACGCCCTGCCCACCGCGGGCGCCCCCGGCGGCATGGCCCACTCCTGCGGCCACCACGCGCAGATGGCGGCCGTCGTCGCGGCCTTCCGCGCCCTGGCCGCGACGGGCGTCGCGGCGCGGGAAGGGCTGCGGATCGTCTTCCTCGGCGCGCCCGCGGAGGAGTACAACGACCTCGACCACCGGCTCTCGCTCCGCGCGAGCGGCGCCATCGGGATGTTCTCGGGCAAGCAGGAGCTCATCCGCCTCGGCGCCTTCGACCGGGCGGCGGCGGTGCTCAAGTACCACTCCATGGCGGACGAGCCGGGCCGCGCCGCGACGGTGAACGGGACCCTCAACGGCTTCGCCGCGAAGCGCGCCACCTTCCTCGGCGTCGCGGCGCATTCGGGGGCCTGGCCCGAGCGGGGCGTCAACGCCCTCAACGCCGCCTCCCTCGCGCAGCTCGCGGTCCACGCCCAGCGCGAGACCTTCCGCGACGAGGACCACATCCGCGTCCACCCGATCCTCAGGACCGAGGGCTCGGTCGTCAACACCGTGCCCGATCGCGTCGTGATGGAGACCTACGTCCGCGGCGCGAGCTTCGACGCGATCCGGGAGGCTTCGGCCAAGGTGGACCGCGCGATGGCCGCGGGCGCGATCGCCGTCGGCGCCAAGGTCCGGATCGAGGACATGCCGGGCTACATGCCCTTCCGCCCCTCGCCCGAGCTCGGCGGGATCCTCGGCGAGGTCGCCCTCGGCGCGATCGATCCGGCACTCGTCGACTTCGCCGACCGCTCCTTCGCCTCGGACGACATCGGCGACGTCGCCCAGGTGGCGCCGACCTGCCAGTTCGGCTGCTCGGGCTTCCGCGGCGCGATCCACGGGGCGGACTTCGCCGTCTCGGACCCGCGGCGGGCCTACGTCCTGCCCGCCCTGGTCCTGGCGCGGACCGCCGGCCTGCTCGCGGCCGAGGGCGGCAAGGCGGCCCTCGCGGCGCGCGCCGCCTTCAAGCCGCGCTTCACGCGCGAGGAGTACGTCGCCGCCGTCGGATCGCTGTGGGGCGACCGGACCATCGACTGGCGGCCCTGAGCGGCAGCCCCGCCGGAGCGCGCGAGACGCGCGGGCGCGGGCCTTTGGTCACTCGAGGGACTTCACGAGGAACTCGCGGACCGCGAGGAGGATTTTCGTCGACTCATCCCCGCGTTGAGAGGCATCGAAACCGTGGCGGCCGAGGGCGTACTCGATCGAGGTGACATCGACACCCGCCTTGCCCATCGATTCGACGAGGCCCCGCTGCGTCCTCACATAGGAGGGCGAGTCCTTGCCGGCGATGACGAACAGGAGCTTGACCCCGGGCGCCGGGGGCTCCGACATCGGCGACAGGACCCCGTAGAGGATGGCGAGGGAACGGACCTTGCCCGACAGGGGCGAGCCCGGCAAGGCGAGGCTCCAGGCCTGCGGGGCGCCGGCGGATGAGCCGAGGAGGGCGACCCGGTCGGGGTCGACGCCCAGCTCCGAAGCGCGGGAGCGGAGGACCGCCAGGAAATCCCCCATGTCCTTGGCGGCCTCCGAGGAGATCTCGGGCGCCGCGACCGCGACGCCTCCCGCCGCGAGGAAGGCGTTCCACGAGACGACCAGCGAGGTGTCGATGATGCCGACTCCGTGGCGTTCGACGGCGCGCGTCCTGGAATAGGGACTGGCGCAAAGGACGAGGGGGAGGGCTTCCCCGGCCGCGGCGCCGGCGGGACGGTAGACATCGGCGAAGAGGCCGGGCTTGTACTCGAAGCGGAAGACCTTCGCGTCGAACATGCCGGGTTCCTCGTAGACGAGCGGTTCCACGAGCGTCCTCGACGACGCGGCGAAGAGGCGCGCGGCGTCGGTCCACTCCCCGCGGCCTTGCGCCGCCGAGGCGGCGAGGGCGAGAGCCATGAGCGCGAGCGCGGTCATTCTCCTCATATTCCACCTCCAGACTGTATGTTAATATTCTATTACTTTCCGGGGTTTGACCGCAAATCCCGCCCCTGCCGGCGCGCGAAGGGGCCAAGGGCCGCTTTACCGTCGCTCCCCCGCCGCGTATCATGGGCGCCTGCGAAGGAAAGAGAGGATATCATGAAGCCGACGACAGCCCTCCTCGCCGCGGCGCTGCTGGCCTGCGCATCCTGCGCCACGATGACCGGTCCGGGCATCGGGGCGCCCGCCCAGGGAAAGGCCCCCGCGGCACTCGCGGGCGAGGCCGTCCCGCCGGGCATGGGCCGCGTCGTCTTCGGGCGGCCGAGCGCCTTCGCGGGCTCCGCGGCAACCTTCCGCTTCCTCATCGAGGGGACGGTGGCCTGCGAGATCGGGAACGGCAGCTACGCGGTCGTCCTCGTCCAGGCCGGGGAGCGGGCTCTCCAGTTCCAGAACGTGGCCATGGGCGGAACCCTATGGAGCCAGGCCTCGCTCCTTCCGGTCCCCGAGGGCGGGACCGTCTATTTCGAGTACCGTCCGAAGGCGCTGACCCCCGCGCAGATGTTCCTGCCGAGCCCCACCCCCCTGCTCGACTACTCCGCCCTCTCGCGAGTGGTCCCCCTGGCCGCGGCGGTCAACGCCAGGGGCGGAGCTCCGGCCCAGGCCGCGTCGCGCCCGGCGTCCGTCCCCGCGCAACCCGTCGCGCCGGCGGCGCCTCCGGCCAAGGCGGCCGCTCCCTCTCCGGCGACGGCGTCGAAGGCCCCCGCCGCGGCTCCGGCCGCCCAAATATCCTTCCCCAAGGGCAGGAGCTCGCTCTCGAAGAATGTCATCGCCGTCGTCATCGGCAACAAGGACTACGAGCGCGGCACGAGCCCCGTGCTCTACGCGTTGAACGACGCAGCCTCCTTCCGAGAGCTCCTCGAGCGGAGCTTCGGCATCGCGACCCAGGACATCTGGTACGGGGAGAACTTGGGCCTCGCCGACATGATCAGCCTCTTCGGGACCGCGGAGGGATACCGCAAGTCGAGGATCTACCGGACCGCCTCGATGCGCGACTCGCCGACCGACCTGGTCCTGTACTACTCGGGCCACGGCGCCCCCTCCACCTCGGGCGCCACCAAGGGCAAGGGCTTCCTCCTCCCCGTGGACGCGGACCTCCTCGCCATACAGAGCACCGGCTTCCCGATCGAGACCCTCCTCGCGAACGTCGCGGGCATGAAGGCGGAGAAGGTCATCGGCCGCGCCTGGCTCGTCTTCGACGCCTGCTTCTCGGGGCAGGGCGGCGACGGCTCCTCGCTCGTGAAGAACGTGTCGGGCCTCGCCGTAGTCCAGGCCGCGCCCAAGGCCGCGATGCCCGACGCCGTGCTCATGTTCGCCTCGTCGGGCGAGGAGTACGCCTCCTGGTACCCCGAGCAGGGGCACGGGCTCTTCACCTGGTTCCTGCTCAAGGGCCTGTCGGGCGAGGCCGACGCGAACGGGGACCGGAACCTGTCGGTGGCCGAGCTCGACTCCTACCTGCGCAGGCAGGTGCCGCGCTTCGCCAACGGGCTCAACGCCCAGGAGCAGACGCCGCAGGTCCTCTACGCGGGCGAGCCCGCGGGCTTCCTCAGCCTCGGCAAGTAGCTGGACCGCCAGTTCGGAAGGAAGAGCGCGGATAGTGTCACGAACCTTAGGGGCGGTTCAATCGGAAAGGCCGGGCACGGGCGTATGTCCCCCAAGGAGGCATGCCCGTGTTCGAACCGCCCTTCTGCCCCTACAAGGCCTGCAGCCACCACGTCAGGCCGCCCGCCGGGCCCTGGTGGAGCCACGACGGCTTCCATGACACCAAGTGCTTCGGGAGGGTCCAGCGCTTCCGTTGCGACGCCTGCGGCAGGTCCTTCTCGACCCAGACCTTCTCCCTCGACTACTACGCCAAGCGCAGGATCGACTACCGCCGACTCGAGCGGCTCGGCGCCTCCTCAGTCTCGGTGCGGGCCCTCGGCCGCGACCTCGGCTGTTCGCCGGACTCGGTCCTCAACCGCTTCGACCGCCTCGCCCGGCAGGCCATCGCCTGCCATGCCCGACTGCGGCCCCGCGCCCGCCGCCACGAGGACGTCTCCATCGACGGCTTCGTCAGCTTCGACCGCTCGCAGTACTTCCCGAACAACATCACCATCTCGGTCGCCAGGGACTCACGCTACGTCCTCTCCTTCACGCACGCGACCCTGCGAAGGTCGGGCTCGATGCGCGAGGAGCAGAAGAAGCGGCGCGATCTGCTGTACGAGGGGGTCGCATTCGAGCGCAAGGCCCTCGAGCGCTCGTTCACCGAGCTCCTCGACGCGCTCGCACGCGAGCGGCCGCCGGGGCCCGGCAGCCCCCTCGTCATCGCCACCGACGAGAAGATCGAGTACCACAGGGCCTTCCTCAGGCATGTTCTCTTCCGAGGGCAGGACGGCGGGCATCGGGCCGTCCACCTCAGGGTGAGCTCGAAGCTGCCGAGGACCTTCTGGAACCCGCTCTTCCCCTCGAACTACCTCGACCGGGAGATCCGGAAGGACCAGGCGGCTCACCGCCGCGAGTCGACCTGCTTCGCCCGGAGCGCGGCGAATGGCCTGTCGCGGATGGCCTCGTACGTGGCCTGGCGGAACTACGCCAAGCCCTTCCTCGTCAAGGCGCCGGTGGCCGGGAGGTCGAGCCACGGCGAGGAGGCCGGGATTCCTCGCGCGGAGATCGTGCGCGAGCGGGAGCGGATGTTCAGGAGGCGCGCCTTTCTGAGCCTCGAGCGGCTCGACGTCCTCGAAGATCGGGAATGGAGGAAGCTCGTCCCGACGCCGGGGATCGCCGGCCCCGCCTACCTCCCGAAGTACGCTTTCACATAGGTCATTCGAGGTGGCGG
>CAYNPQ010000071.1:0-7168 GCA_964399065.1 uncultured Treponemataceae bacterium
GCCGCCATGACCGCCCAGAACTGCAAGCCCACGGGCAGGTACAGCCCCGCGATCGCCACGCCGGCCAGGAAGAGGCAGGTGCCGTACACGAGACCGAGGATCTGGCGACCGTCGAAGCCGAGGTCGAGGAGCTTGTGGTGGAGGTGCTCCTTGTCGGGGCTCATCACGTTCTGGCGCCGGCGGGCGCGGCGCAGGATGGCGGCGAAGACGTCGAAGATGGGGATGATGACCACGGTGATGGCGGTCAGGATGCCGGCCTGGGCCGGGTAGGCGCTCTTGTGGAGTAAGGGTAGCAGGGCCAGGAGGAAGCCGAGGAAGAGGCTCCCGGAGTCGCCCATGAAGATCTTGGCCTTGGGGAAGTTGAAGACGAGGAAGCCGGTGATGGCGCCGACCAGGGCGAAGGCGGCCAGGGCGGGGAAGCTCAGGCCGAGCTTGGTGTAGATCACGCCGTAGGCGAAGGCGGCGATGATGCTGATGCCGCCGGCCAGGCCGTCCAGGCCGTCTATCATGTTGATCGCGTTCATGATGCCGACGATCCAGAGGTAGCTGATGGGGTAGGAGAGCCAGCCGAGCTCGACCATGCCGCCGGGCGTCGGGAGGATGCGGAAGCGGAAGTCCAGGGAGATCACGAGGATCGCGGCGAGGCTCTGGATGAGGAACTTGAAGCGGGCGCGTATGGGTCGGAAGTCGTCGACGAGGCCGGTCAGGTGGACGAGGACGAGGGAGAAGGTGAAGGGCAGGTAGGAGGGGCCCCAGGGCGACTCGGCCGAGCCGCGGGGGCTCAGGAGGGAAGCGACGGTGACGGTGGCGAGGAAGGCCCAGAACATGGCGACGCCGCCTAATCGAGGCACCTTGCCGTTGTGGATCTTGCGGGGATCCGAGGGGTCGTCGTACCAGCCGCGGCGGTGCGCGACCCTGATGACGACGGGGGTGAGGCAAATCGAGACGAAGCCCGCGAGCAATCCCGCGGCCAGCACGTTCATTCCGATCCCTTGCATGTTCGCACCTGTCTATTCTGCGCTTCTTGTTGGATGCCGTACCTCGATACGAGGCGGGGATGGTACAACATTTTTCCGGTGGGGATCAACCTTCGGCGAGGAGTCCCTTGGCCCTCGAGTCGATCGTGTTGAGGAGCTGCATGAGGCTCGGCTTCTCGATGAGGTCGAGGAGCCTGGCCTCGACGAAGCGCTTGGCCTCGTCGGAGAAGGTGCCGGCCGAGAGGCAGTAGCCCTTGCCGGCCTTCACGTCCTTGACGCGGGCGTGGAAGTCCCGCACCGCGAGCTCGCCGACCGAGCCCTGGGAGCGGATGAAGCGGAACAGGATGATGTCCGACCACTTCGTGGTCTCGACCTCGGCTAGGATGTCGGCCCAGTCGTTGGCCTGGACCGAGATGTCGGTGATCTTCACCTTGGCCTTGGGGAAGAACATGAGGACGATCTTCCGGCAGAGGGTCACGAAGTCGCTCGTCCCACCGAGGAGGAAGGTCTGGAGGTTCCGGTTGGAGTTGAGCTCCTTGTACTTCCCGAGGAGTGCGGGCACGTCCTTGTAGTTCGGGTAGACGGCCTGGATCTCGCCGAGGAGGGACACGGCCTTGCCGAGGTCCTGGGACTTCAGGTAGGCGGCCGAGAGGCGGTACTTGAGCTCGACGACGGTCTCGATCTTGGCGTTCTGGTGCTTGAGGCCGATCTCGAAGTCCTGGATGGCCCGGTCGTTCATCCGTTGGTTCAGGTGGACGGTGCCCGCGAAGAGCGCCGCCGAGGGCCCTAGTTCGGGGTCGGCCCTGAGGTGGCTGAAGATCTTCAGGGCCTGCTCGAGGTTCCCGAGCTCGTAGTAGCACTCGGCCGCGGCGAAGAGGGACTCCTTGTCGTCCGGCTCGAGGTCGATGGCCTTGCGGAGGGTGGCCAGGGCCTCCTTGTACATCTTGGTCTTGAAGAAGGCGTGGCCGAGGTAGCGCAGCGAGGCCGCGTGGTCGGGGTTCTGCTGCGTGGCCTGCCTGAGGAGGACCGCGGCCTTCTCGTAGGAGCGCCGCTGGAACTCGAGGTAGCCGAGGTTGAAGTTGACGTCGAAGTCGTCCTGTCGCAGGGTCCGCGCTATGGCGAGGCCCTTGTAGGCCTCCTCGAGCCGGCCAAGCCGCAGGGCGGAGACGCCGAAGCGCGCGTTGGCCGTGAACTCGTCGACCTCGGGGTTGCCCGCCCCGGCCTCGGAGAGGGTCTCGTAGAGCTTGAGGGCCCGCTCCCAGGCCTGCTCCTGCCAGGCTATGTCGCCGAGGGCCGCGAGGGCCTCGAGGTCCTTGGGGTTCGAGGCGAGCCGGCGGTTCGCCTCCTTGATGATCTGGGCCTTGTCCTTGGTCTTGATCCGCTTGCCGCCCCGACCCTTGACCGCGGGCTCGCCCCGGCGGGCGCCGGCCACGAGGATGCCCCCGATGGCGAAGGCGAGGAGCACGACGGCCGCTATGGCGATCGGGAGGATGCCCATACTGTATTGTGTAAGGCCGGGGCCCGCGCTGTCAACCGCGCCCTCGCCTAGCGCGCCTGCGCGCGGGCCTCCACGGCCTTGGCGAGCTCCCGCACCGTCCTCGCGATGTCCGCCCCGCCGAAGGAGCGCATGATGAACTCCTGCCCGACCACGGTGACCGCGCTCCTGCTCTCGAGGCTGTACCTGATGTTCGTCAGGGGTCCCTCGGCCGAGGACTCGTCGCGGAGCTCCCAGGAGCCGAAGGTCGAGAGCACGGAGCCGTCCGACCAGATCGCCTCGAAGCTCACCCTCGCCTCGCGCGCCGAGATCCGCTCGAGCCGGGAGCGGAAGCGGGCCACGGACAGGTAGGTAAGGCCGAGGACGCGGATCCCGGTGGTCTGTTCGGTCACCGCCTCCCTGCCGTCGTCGGCGAGGACGCGGACCGAGTCGATCCGCGAGAAGACCTCGGGCGAGCCCGCGAAGTCCCAGAGGGTCGCGATGGCCGCGTCGAGGCCCGCCCTGGCCGCGGTCTCGTAGCGCGCGCGAAGGAGGATCCCCTCCTCGCCCTTCGCGCTCGACACCGAGAATTCCAGGGCCTTCGCGGTCCCGACGAGGCTCCGCGCGTCGGCCCCGGGGCTCGCCGAGGCGGCCGGGGCCGCGGCGAGGGCGAGGACCAAGAGGGCCGCCGCCCTGCCGCGATTGCCGCGCCCCGCGGCGGCGGCTATACTGGCGGGGCCCCGACGGCGCCCGGGCCTACCGCCCCTCCGGCTCCGTGCCCCTATCTCGCAGGAGTTGCTCACGTGAGGATAGCCCTCGTATCGGATTGCTACTGGCCCCGCGTCAACGGGGTCACGGTCTCGCTGCAGTCGTTCCGCGACGAGTTCCTTCGCCGCGGGCACGATGTGCGCATCTATTGCCCTGCCTACCCGGAGAGCTACGGGAGCTCGACCGAGGAGCCCTCGGTCCGGCGCCTGCCCTCCATGGCCAACGGCATCTCGCGGGAGGACCGGCTCCTGCGGCCGAGCGCCTTCCCGGCCCTCTTCCGCGACCTCGACGAGTTCGCCCCGGACGTCGTGCACATCAACACCGAGTTCACGATGTCGATCGCCGCGCGGCTCTACGTCCGCTCGCGGGGGCTCCCCCTCGTCATGACCTCGCACACCGACTACGAGGACTACGTCTCGAACTATATCCGCATCCTCGATCCGCGGCCCCTCAAGGCCTTCGTGCGATTCATCATGAGGCGCGTCTTCGAGCCCGCCGACATCCTCGTCACGCCCTCGCCCTCCATGGAGCGGAGGCTCCGCGGCTACCGCGTCGACAAGCCCATCCATGTCATCCCGACGGGGATCCCCGACCTCTTCGCGCCCCGCCCCGCGGCCGAGGTCGCGGCCTGGCGGGCCCGCCTCGACGCGCGCTTCCCCGGCGTGGCCGGGCGGCGCCTCCTCATCTTCGCGGGCCGCGTCACCGAGGAGAAGGACGTCGCCTTCCTCCTCCCCGTCCTCGAGCGCGTCGGAAGCGCGAAAGGCGACGTCGGCCTCCTCGTCGCGGGCGACGGCCCCTTCAAGGATAAGCTCGTCCACCTCGCCGCCCGCCGCGGCCTCGCGGGCCGCATCGCCTTCGCGGGCTACGTGCCGCGCGCCGAGCTGCCCCTCGCCTACTGCGCCTCCGAGATCTTCGTCTTCCCCTCCAAGACCGAGACCCTGGGCCTCTGCACCATCGAGGCGATGGCCGTCGGCCTGCCCGTCGTCGCGATCGGCGAGATGGGCACCCGCGACGTCATGGGCGGCGACCACGGCGGCTTCATGGTCCCGAACGAGGTCGGGGCCTTCACCGACGCGGTCCTCGCCCTTCTCGGGGACGAGGGCCTGCGCCGCGCCAAGGCGGCCGAAGCCCTCGCGGTGGCCGAACGCTACCGCATCGGGACGGTCGCGGACCGCCTCTATGCACTGTACGAGGAAGCCGCGAGGCGCAAGGAGCAGACGCGATGAGCGACGCAGTGTCGAGGGCCCTCGCGGCCCTGGTTCTTGTAGCCTCGGCCGCGGCCCTCGCCGCCGACGACGCGCGGGTCCTCCGCTGGGGCTCCCCGCTCGTCGAGGCGGCCGAAGAGGCCTTCATCCTCGCGGGCCGCGACCCGCCCCTTCTCGAGCGCCCCGTCCTCGCGGGCCGGCTCCGCGAAGAGCTCCTCGGCCTCGAGGGATCGGAAGCCGCCGCGGAGCTCGCGGCCTCCCTCGAGCCGCCGGCGAAGCCCTGGAGCCTCGGGCTCTCGACCTCGCTCTACGGAGCCTGGAACGGCTCGCCTTCGAAGAACGCTTCCTTCCAGCAACTCGAGGTCTTCGATAAGGCTCATTACGATCCCGCCGATCCCTCTTCCTGGTTCGTCGACGTGGACAAGGATGCCGATCCTTCCAACAACGGCGAGAACGACCGGAGGCTCTTCTCGACCGAGGCCATGGGACCCGCCCTGGCGGCGCCGCCCTTGCTCGAGTTCCGTCTCGGTCTCTTCGCGGGACCGGTGGCCCTCGACTTCGATCCGGAGCTGAGGCCATCATCGAACTGGTACCGAGAGGCGGACTCGCTCGCCCTCAACTACGGGGTGCTCGCCGAGCCCGGCCTCTTCGACATCAACGTACCCTATCGGGGGATCGCGACCTTCCTTCGCGGGCCCTTCGAATTCCGGATGGGCAGGGACAAACTCCACTTCGGGCCGGCCAGGGACACGGGATTATCCTTCAATGCCGCGATCCCCTGGGCGGACTTCGCCTCGGCGCGGGTCGATGCCGGCCCCCTCTCCTTCTCGGCGTATATCGTCCGCCTGAATCCCTACATGACCGACTCGGAGCGATACTTTCTCGACGCGATCTACGAGCATCCGGACATGAATCCCGATTCGGTCGCGTACTACGAGCTCATCCACGGCGAGGCCGAGAAGAACATCGCGGTCTGCCGCCTGACCTGGAAGATCGCACCCTGGGCCACCCTCGTCCTCACGCAGCACGACATGGTCGGTGGTCGCTCCATGCAGTTGAGCGACTTCAATCCCCTCCTCATCTGGCACAATCTCTTCCAGGAGGGCGTCTACGGGGTGCCGGCCATGGTCGAGCTCAGCTGCGTGCCCCTTCGGGGACTCCGTCTCTACGGCGAGTATCTCCTCTACGACGCCGTGGTGGCCGACGAGACGGATTCGGGAACCGACAACGCGGGCGCCTCGGCCTACCTCGCCGGCCTCAGCGCGGTGCTTCCCGCCTTCGGCTCGGGCTTCCTCGCGGGTTTGCGCCTGCGCCTCGACGCCGAGGCGACGCTGACCGATCCCTGGGTCTACGGCAAGTCCCTGACCCTTCGCCAGTTCACCAGCCGCTTCGTGTTCGTGGAATCCCACAAGGGCCGCTTCTGGGTCGACTACCCGATAGGGCCGGAATTCGGGCCCGACACCTTCGACCTCGACCTGCGGATGGGGCTCGGAAAGCCGGGCGGCTGGGAGCTCGCCCTCCGCGGCGGCCTCCGCTACTCCGGCTCCATCGATCTCCTCGGATACGGCGAGGGCTCCGACTACTCGCACCAATCCGACTACCGCCGATCGGGCCTCGTCTTCGTGAAGGAGGGAGAGGAGGCCGAGCGCCGCGTATCGCTGGGTCTCGAAGGCCATGGCTCGTTAGGCGATCTCGTAGGCCTCTCCTTCGAGGCGGTGGGCGCTCTCGGTCTCGTCTGGTGCGATTCCTACGGCTGCGTGCCCGGCGACGATCGTTCCTGGTTTTCCGCCTCGCTCGCGCTCAAGGCTTCCAACAGGCCTTGAGTCCCGCTTAGAAGTCCAGCCTCCAGCGGCCGCCGATCCTCAAGGCGGCGATCGCCGCGCTCTTGTCCGAGGGCACGTACACCGGGACGGTCGCGCTCGTCGCCTTCCCGTCGTCGTCCAGCGCGGTGAGGCTCGTGAGCGCCAGCTTGTTCCGGACGTAGCCGAGCGACGCGGCGGCGAAGACCGCGAAGCCCTTCCCGAGCTCCCAGTCCGCTCTTCCCGACAGGACTATCCGCTTCTCCAGGACCGGATCGTCCAAGAGGAAGGTCCCGTTCGGGAAGGCCGACAGCTCGTGCCAGGGGTCCTGCGGGCATTTCGAGCCGGAGAGGGTGAGCTCGAGCGCGGCGGTCGCCGCGAGGGCGCCGAAGGCCCTGGACCAGGATCCCCTGAGGGCGAGATTGTTCTCCCCGTGGAGGTAGCCGACGTAGTTGTCCTCGGGGACGATGACCGACGGGGCGCCGTCGAGGTCGAAGGTCGCGCTCGGATAGAAGGTGTAGCCGTAGTCCCAGACCCCGTCCTTGTCGCTCGGGCTCGTCGAGGCGGAGAAGCAGTACTTGGTGGCGCCGGCGTGGTCCAGGCGGAAAAGGCCGTAGTCCGTGGCGAGGGAGGCGCCGAGCATCCACGCTATCTTGTCCGGATTCTGGTAGGAGCCCGGATTGATGATCCTGTTCAGGTTGAAATCGTCGACGAGGAGCTGGGCCGAGGCGCTCCAGTCATCGCGCTTCCAATCGGCGAAGAAACCCATGATCGAGTTGTCGTTGACGCGATCCGCCTTCTCCCAGGGGGAGTCCATCGAACGGTTCACGTACTGCAGGAGGAAGCCGGGCGCGGGGTTGAGGAAGTACTCGGCGTCGAAGACGGGGCCGCGGTGGTTGGCGCCGTCGTACTCGTTGGTGTAGACGACCAGGTCCTGGAAGCCGA
>CAYNPQ010000071.1:7268-18558 GCA_964399065.1 uncultured Treponemataceae bacterium
CCCGTGCCGAAGGCGTCCCCGAAGAGCCCGCCGTAGCTGCCGTCGGTCCTGATCGACGCGTCCCAGAGGAAGCGGAAGTCCTCGGTCCGGTGTTCCGCGACGAACCGTCCCTCGACCCAGAGGGCCTTGTTCGTCTCGGTGCTCGCCGCTCCCGAGCCTTCGACCGAGAAGTCGAGGGCCGCCGCGGGTATCGAGATCGCCAGGGCGGCCAAGGCCGACGCCAGCATGCACTTGGGTTTCACTGAGTCCTCCGGCTATGCGTTTCCGGGACTGGAGTCTAGCGTCCGGTCCGGGTGATGACGGTGAGTATGGTCTTGAAGAATATCGAGGCGTCGAGCAGGGGCGAAAGGTTCTTGATGTAGTAGAGGTCGTACTGGAGCTTCTTGTAGGTGTCGTCGACCGAGGGGGAGTGGTACTCCCCGGAAACCTGGTCCCAGCCCGTGACGCCCGGCTTTACGAGGAGCCTTTGCATGTAGAAGGGAATCCTCGCCTTGAGCTCCTCGACGAGCTCGGGCCGCTCCGGCCGCGGGCCGACAAAGCTCATGTCCCCCTTGAGGATGTTGAGCATCTGGGGCAGCTCGTCGAGTCGCGACCTGCGCAGGAAGCCGCCGAAGGGCGTGATGCGGGAGTCGGACCTCGCGGTCGGGGAGAAGTCGTTTCCCTCGGTCCGCATCGTCCTGAATTTTACTATCGGGAATGGCTTGCCGCCCTTCCCGAGTCGCACCTGCCTGAAGAAGATGGGTCCCGGGCTTTCGACGCGGATCGCGAGCGCGATGAAGGGGAAGAAGGGCGCTGCGACGAGGAGCCCCGCGAGGGCCACGACGATGTCGATGCCGCGCTTGAGGACCTCGTAGGGATGCTTGGAACGGAGATCGATGTTCTCGAGGAACCAGAGATCGTTGATGCTGCCGACGGGCACGCGCCGGAACAGGGCCTCGTAGAAGTCGGGCAGGCGCATGAAGCGCGCCGGCACTCCTATGAGGTTGAAGAGGGAGACCCTGACCTGCTCCGAGAGGCTCTGCCCGTCCGCGATCACGAAGAGGCGGATATCCTCCTCGACGGCGTTCCACAGGAAGCTCTCGCCGTCCTTGTATATCGGCACGCCTTCGATCGCCGCGCCGTGGCCGTTTTCCTCGTAGATCGCCCTCGCCTCGTATCCCAGCTGGGGCCGCGTCCGGAGCGTCTTCACGATCTCCGCGACGATGGGGTCGTTGCCGACGAAGGCGAGCGCCCGTCGCGGCGTGAGGGCCCGCGTCAGCCCGGCGAAGGCCCGGCGCCAGCCCCAGATGAGCGCGTAGCCGAAGGCCGAGGTCATGGCCAGGGTGACCTTGGGCTCGATGTCAGTCGAGGCGAGGTAGAAGTACACGACGGCGGCGAAGGTGCCGATCGAGGCCGACCAGAAAAGGCGCTTGGCGAAGGGCAGTCCGATGAATTCGTTGTCGAGGTTGTAGAGCCCCGCCGTGTAGAACACGGCGATCCAGACCGTGAAGATCCCGGCGAAGGCCCTCGCGTGGGCTTCCCAGGAACCGAGGCTGGGCACGTTGCCCTTCCGGGCGAGGAGGGCCAGGAAGAGCGCGAGATAGAGGAACCCGATGTCGATGGCCAGTATCAGGAATTGCTTGGGTCGACGCGACGATCTCATCCGCTACGCTCCGGCGAGACGCGAATATAGGGCAGTATAACCTGAATCCATGGCTTCAAGCGAGAAACGTTCTTCGTACCTCCGGCGCGCCGCGGCCGAGGCCGCCGCGTGCCGAGGCAGGCCGGGGAGGAGGGACCGAAGGGCGGCCGCCGCGGCCGCGGAGTCGTTGTCCACGGCCTCGCCGATCTCGCCGTCCACGGCCTCGGCCACCCCGCCGACGCGCGACGCGACGACGGGTCTCCCGCAGGAGAGCGCCTCGATGATCGACATCGGCAAGCCCTCGAAATCCGAGAAGAGGACGCTGATGTCGGCCAGATTGTGGTAGGCGCCCGCGTCCGGCAGGGGGCCGAGGAGCCGGACGTTGCGGGGAAGCGCGGCGTTCGCCGCGCGATCGTCGTTGCCGATCCAGAAGAAGGCCGCGCCATCCGGCTCCAGGGCCGCCGCGACCTCGAGGAAGAGGTCGAGCCGCTTCGGCGGGGCCGTCCTGGCGACGCTAAGCACGACCGGGTGGCCCGCTGCCCTCGCCTTCCGCATCTCCGCCGCGGCCCGCGCGTCGGACGGCTCGACCACCCGCCAATCCCTCGCCCCGTTCCGCACGAGGGCCAGGTTGCGGACGATGCCGTTCGCCTCGAGATTCGCGCGGTCGTACTCGGAGACGGCGACGATCGCTCCGCAGGCGTATTGCAGGACGCGCTCGAGGGGTATGAATGCCCTGTGCGCCTTGAGGATCGAATCGAAGCCGTGCACGGTATAGACCACGCGCCGCCTCAGCTTCCCGGCGGCGAGCCTGCCGAGCACGCCCGCCTTGGAGGAATGAAGGTGGATCAGGTCGGGCCCGAACGAGCGGATGGCCTCCTTGATGCCGCGGTAGGCCGCGATATCCGCTCCCGCCGATAGGGCCTTGGCGAGGCCTTCGATCGGATAGCGCTCGATCCGCGGATCGAGGCCGAGCCAGAGCGGCCCCTCGGCCGAGGTCGCGAGGCCGACCCGGTCGCCTCGCTCGGCGGCGCGCCGCGCCAGCTCGGCGGCGACGGACTGGGCCCCGCCGAGGTCGGCCATGGTGATGATATGGAGAATCCTCATATGCCCGCCCGTTCCATGATGAAGTCGACGACCCGGGATCCGCTCTCGCCGCGGTGCTGCCAGGCCTGGTCCCGCGCGGCGTGGATGGCCGACGCGCGGCCTGGATCGACCGCCATCGAACCGAGGATCTCCGCGATCCTCGGGAAGTCGGCCGGGACGAGTTCCTTCCCTATCGTCTCCGCGATCTCGAATTTCCATGGCCGGCCTTCGACGTCGCTCGCGTCGTAGGGCCGCGGATCGAAATCCTGCCTCGCGTAGAGGATGGGGCCCCCGAACAGGAAGGCGTAGTCGAAAACGACCCCAGAGAAATCCGAGATCAGCGAGCCGGCCCGCGCGAGCGAGTCGAGGTTGTCGGCCTCGAGATCCCATTCCACGTTCGGGTACGCCGCGAGCGCCTCGCGGAGCGTCGCGAGGGTATCCGCCTCCGAGGCGGACGATTGCGGATGGGGCCGCAGGATCACCTCGAGGCCCGACTCGGCCAAGGGCCCGAGGAGGGCCTTCCCATAGCGCCGCAGCAGCGCGTTGTCGCCCCAGGAAGGCGCGACGAGGACGGCCTCGCCTTTCGCGGATGACCCCGCCTCCCTCAATCTCTCGGCATGGACGTCGAGGTAGGTCGAGCCGACGACCGGCAGCTCCTTCGCCGGCAGGCCCCGCTTGCCCTCGAGCTCGCGTATCGCCTTCCGCTGATACTCGCCCGTAAGGAGGACCGAGTCGAAATAGTCGAGGCCGAAGAGCCGGTACGAGGTCGCGTCGTCGACCGCGTGGAGGATGTGCGCGTAATGGCGCACTCCCCTGGAGCGCTTGAGCTGGTACACGTCGAGGCCGGGCGTCGTCATCAGGCAGAGCTCGGCTTCGAGCAGATTGAGCCGGGCGTAGGCCGCGTTGCCCTTGCCGATGAATCTCGGCTCGACGCTGCCCTCGCGGCGCGAGAAGACCGGATCGTCCTCGTCGGAGGTGTAGAAGGCGGCGCGGACGCCCCGGCGCTCGAGCTCCTCGACGACAGGCCGGAAGACGTTCCAGTAGCGCTTCCCCTCCGAATAGATGACGATCCCGGCCTTTTCGGCCTTTGCCGGGCCCGCCCGCCGCCCGCCGCCGGCGAGGAGGCTTTTCAGTCTGATCCAGGCCGAGCGCGCCATGAAAAGCGCGGCGATCGCCAGACCGGTGGTGATGGAGAACAGCATGCTCCCGGTGCCGGGATCGATGTAGGCGAGGATCATTTCCCGAAGCTCCAGTTGGCCTCGACGAAAAGGTCTTCCTTGACGGTGGAAACGTCGCTTTCGCCGTAATTCAACCGGTTGCGGGCCTGGTCCGACGGGTCGTAGATCGACTTCTCCACGACGCGTACGGCCTCGCCCGGCGCGAGTTCCCGGAGCGGTTTCCCCGTGAATGGATTGGAGCCGCCTCCCAGGGCGCGCGCGGCGATAGCGGGCGTATCGGCGTTTGTCCGGAAACGACGGTCGGCGGAGAAGGGCGCGCTCGCCCCGAAATCCTTGACCATGAGGAGGGGATTGAAGAACGAGGCCCGCCTCCCCTTCTCGCCGAACGCGGCGAAGGCGGGATTGTCCAGGTCGAAGCCGTGGTCGGCCACTATGATGATCATGCTGTTGTCGTAGGCGCCTTGTGCCCGCATGTCGTCGAGGAGTCGTCCGACGAGCTTGAGGGCGGCCATGTTCACCTGGTACGCGCGCCAAGTCGCTTCGTCGCCGAAGGCGGCGGGCCTCGCCGCCTCGGAGGGCCTTCTCGCGGGGACGTATCCCGGGTACTGGAGGCTCGCGCTGTCATGGGTCGTATTGTTCACGATGAGCGCGAAGCAGTTCCCGTAGTCGCCGTACTCGAAGAGCGTAGGCAGGTAGTCGAGCGCCGCGTACTTGTCGATGAAATCGGAGTAGAGGTCCGGCTCGTAGGCCGAGTCCCACCATTTGCCTCCGTCGTACAACGCGTAGCGGAGGATCATGGGCATGGTCTTGAACAAGGAGAAGCGCGTCAGGTTCCGCGAGATCTTGGGCGAGGGATCGATCTCCATGTAGTGGGACTCGAGCCAGCGCTGCGTGAACCGGCCTTCGAGGTTGAACGCGCGCACGCCGGGGTACCGCTTGAATATGCTGTTGTCCGGCACCCAGCTGTAATTCGCCCAGGACGCGTCGCTCACGGCGCAGTCCCATCCCGCCTCCGAGAAGAGCCGCGGCATGACCGAGAGGGCCTCGTTGTGCTTGACCACGAGCGATTCGCTCGCCCGTTCGTTGATCCGGTCCGGCGTGTACTCGTAGCCGCCGAAGAGCGGGGGGGCCGCCGCGAGGGTGTGGCCGTTGAAGGACAGGGTGTTCGGGTACCACGCAAAGCCGCGATAGGACTCCGCCAGCGCGGGGTCCTCGGCCATGATCATCGGAGCGAAGGCGCTGATGGCCCGATCGAGCATGAGCACCACGACGTTCTTGCCGCGGCGGGAGAGGCGGAAGGCCGGGTCGGTTTTCGCGGTCTGGGTCGACGCGATGGCCTCGGTCGAGCGGATCGCCTTGAGCTCCGCGTAGTCCCGCGCGATCGCGAAGGCTTTGTAGACCGACATGGAGGAGAGCGACAGGAGGCAGACCGCGAGGAGGGCTTTCACCGCCCTCGTCCTCCGCGCGGCGATCAAGATCGCGACCGCGGTCGCGGCGGATAGGACGACGGCCAAGTTCGCCGCCCCGAGACCGGCTCCGGGCTTGAGGAGCGCCGCGTCGGGGAAAACGAGCTGGCGCGAGATGGTGCCGTAGGCGCCGCCGAAGGCGTAGACGTCCAGGAGCGCGGCGGGCAGGGCCGCCGCGGCGATCGCCGCGAGCGCGGCTTTCGCCTCCTCGCCGAAAAGGAGGTAGAGCGCCACCGGCCAGAACACGAGGAGGCCCGCGGCCTGCGAGAGCGCCTTCAGGACGAAGGGAAATGGGCTGGAACCGCCCCCCACGAAGGAGAATTCCTGCGTCGAACTCGCGATGAGGCTTGTCGGGATCGCGAGGCCGGCCAGCACGGCGAATGATGCCACGGCGAGGCCGAACAAGACGGCGCGATCGCGCGCATCCTGCAGGGCGGGCCGGATGCGTCGGTCCAGGAGCCGCTTCCCTAACCATGCGATCGCCGGTGAGACGAGGACGGCGATGCCGAGCAGCAGGGTGAGCAGCCTTTTGCGGGCCGTCGTCTCGTGAAAGAAGAGGACATAGGCAGTCGCTGCGGCCGCGAAGGACGCGATGAGCGCATAGAATGTCCGCAGGGGCCTGCGCGTCTTCGCGACGAGGTTCTTGACGAGCGAGAAGAGGTTGTTGAGCGTCCAGTAGAGCGTGAGCGCGGAGGGCGACGGATAGAGCAGGATCAGGAAGAGCGCGGCCATCGCGTAGAGCTGGATCTTCTCGCGGAGGGGGAGGCCCCTCGCGTACACGGCCGAAGCCCCGACGTTCACCGCGGTCATGAGGAGGGGCAGGACGTTGATTCGCGCCGATCCGATGGCCAGGAGGCCGTCGGGGGCGGCGAGATCGCGAATGAAAAGGAAGCCCTTCCCGGCGAAGTCCGGCCGGCTTGAGAGGAAGACGTAGGCGGCTATGAAGAAGGGCACCTGGAGGAGGATGCCGAAGCTGCTGCGGAGCGCGTAGATGGGATGGTAGTGGTTCTGCCGGTAATAGGTGGACAGGATCATCATCCGCTCGTCGCCCTTGAAGACGGCCTTGATGTCGTCGACCTTGGGCTTGAGCCGCTTCTGGATATCGCGCTCGAGGGCCTGCCATCCCTCGGCCCTTGCGTACAGCGGGAGGGCGAGCATATTGACGGCGAGGCTCACGCCGACGATCGCGAAGCCGGGACTCCGCGTTATGCGCTCGAACAACAGGTAGAAGACCTCGATTATGGAGGAAAGGGGGGATATGACGAGGTCGCGGAGGAGGTCAAGCATGGTTATCCTCCCACCGCAGGCCGCTCCAGTGCGGATTCGGCCCCTTGATCCGATACGCGAGGACGGAATGAGCGCCTCTCGCCGACTCGGGCGGCGGCGTCATATAGTCGGGGCCGTACATGGTCGCGAGGTAGCGCTTCGGGTCGGCCGGCGCCGTGAACTCCCGCCCCTCGAAGGAGATCCGGGAAAGGGGGAAGACGACCTCGTCCGGGAAAGCCTCCCGCATCCATTCCATTGGGAAGTCGTTCGCCCATACCTTCTCGCCCCCTTCGCCGTACCTGCCCAGGGCGAGAGTCACGGGGCCGAGCCTCGCCACGGGACGCGCCACGGCTTGCGCCATCGCGGCCGCGCCCGTATAGAGCTTGTGCTTGAGCGAGTACCCCGGCTTCGGCCAGTCGGGTCCCAGATCGTAGGGCGGCAAAAGGGCGTAGAGCTTCCGCAATCGGTGGCGCCTCATCGTCATGTAAACAGCGGGGAAGATATCGATGGGAATGCCCTGGGAGTAAGCGAAGGGGCCGCCCGGATCGTCCATGAAGCTGAATCGATCGCGGATCTTGGCCCAGGGCACGGGATGCGCGGGATCGGTCGCCGTAGTCTGAAGGAAGAGATCGTAGGGGAGGAGCTCGGGCCCGAGCTCCAGGAAGCGGCGATAGTCGTCTATCGGCATCTTCACGTCGACATCGTCGTCCCAAGGGATGAAGCCGCCGTGCCGGACAGCGCCGAGGAGGGTGCCCGAATCAAGCCAATAACGGAGGCCGGCCTCGGCGCAGACCCGGTCGAATATCGACAGGATCCTGAGCATGACGAGCTGGCAGCTTCGGAGCGGCGTATCGCCTTCCGGGCGGCGGTCGGGGAACTCCTGGTCGAAGGAACGGCTATAGGGTCGCATCGCGCTAGGCCTCCAGCCGGTTCCAGCCGGGCATGGCGATGTCCGGGTTGTCGCGCAGGTCGCCGCCGAACCAGCGGCTCGGCGCGAAAATCGCGCGATCCCGCGCCCCGAGTCGGGCGCCCCACCAGCTGAAGCTGCTGTTCGCGATGACCAGGCGGTCGCATAGTGTCATGAGCCGCATGTCCCTCCATGCGTCGGAACCGCGGTTCCAATCGACGAATGCCGCGTCGAGACCGGTCGCGAGGCGGCGCTCGCACCACGCGAGGTCGTCCGAGAAGAAGACGACCAGGGGATTCCGCGCCCCTTCGCGGGCGGCCGCGAGCGCGCGCCGGTAATAGGCCTCCGTGCATACCTCGCTCAGGGCTTCGCTCTCCAGGTAGTCGCCGCGCCTGACGTGCACGCCGAGGAGGTCCCGGCCGTCCGCCGAGAGGAGGAGCTCCTCGCCGCGCGCCTCCATCGGCCCGCGGAAGGCGAATGCCTTCTCTATCTCGCCTTCGACACCCGCGTGGTAGCGGGGGCTTTGCCAGAAGCCGTCGAGGTAGGCGTTCCCGGGTATCTCGAGGAACCGCCCCTCGTAGCCGGGACGGCGCTCCTTGTGATGGCCCCTCCGCTCGCCGAAGAGCTTCCTCCGGATCCGCGAGGTAAGGCTAGAATCGAGATCGGCCAACGCGTCGCGCTCCTCGCGCGAGCAGGCGGGGATATCCAGGTCGAATATCGACCCGAGCTCCCAGCCGTTGTGCGCGCGGTTGCGGTCGTACCAGGTGACGTCGAGCTTGACCTCGCGCCCGCGCCCGCGGAGCGCGAGGGCGAAAGCGTAGGCGAACATCTGGTTGCCCAGCCCGCCCATCACCTTGACGATCTGCATGCCGGCCCTAGCGAGACTCGCCCTCGGGCGCGGAGGAGAACTCCGACAGCGCCTTTGAGTGGATGTGGAGGTTGAAGATCGGGAACTCGAGCTCGCCGACCTTGCCGTAGGGCCTTCGGAGGCCTCCCTCGACCTTCCACGACAGGCCCATCCTCCGCGCGTCGTAGACCGCCGTCTCGTTGACGAAGCCGGGGACCGATCCCGCCACGAGTCGACGGTCGACTCCCCCGAGGTACTGGCCCAGGGCGGCCGCGTCGAAGACCCCCCCGAATGCGTCGAAGGCCTTGTCGTACCAAGGGCTCGCCCCCTCCTGCCCGCGGGCGTTCCGAAGGCCGTACGCCGCGCGGTACGCGGGCGGCGCCACGGGGAGGGCCGTGCATGCGCCCTCCTCGGCCTCGCGCATGTATGAGGCCAAGGCGGCCATGTCGTTCTCCCGCCGAAGCAGGGAGGCACGGAAGGCGAAGGCGTTCATGGCTTCCAGCGCCTCGCGGTTCCTGATGAACACGAAGCCCGGCACGCAGCGGCGCTCGGAGTCGAGGGTGATCCCGATTCCCGGGCAGGCGCCCGCGAGCGCTGGAACGAGGCGGTCGAGCTCCGCGTAGAGCATGACGTCGTTCTCGAGGTGGACGACGTTCTCCAGGGGGCAGGCGGCTAGGAAGGACTCGATCGCGAAGAACCGTTCCATCGCATGGAGCCAGAAGCCGCCGAGCGAGAAGCGGTTCGAGCGGTTGAAGAGCGAGAAGAGGCGGTGGTTCCGGCATTTCCGGATCGATTCCTTCCTCACGATGAAGAGCCGCTGCTCGGCCGCGAAGCGCCTGTCGTATTCGGCCGCCGCGCTCAGGATGAGGAAGATCGGGACATCCTTGTTGAGCAGACGCGTCTGCCTGATCTGCTCGTAGACGTGGGGCGGGACCTGCTTTCCTAGGTGGGCTTGGATTATGGAGTAGTTCACGTGTGCGCGTCCCTCCGACGCATCGCGCCCCGGCCGAAGAGGAATCGCGACGCGCGGTTGACGATCGATTTGCTTCGGAGCTTCCTGCCCGCGAGCTTCGCGGTCGCGTCGAACAGTAGCGCCGCGGGCCCCGGTCGGCGCAGTCGCCGCCCCGAGTCGAGAAGGTACATCTCGCGGATGCTCAAGCTGTGGTAGGCAAGGGGCTTCTCGATCGCCTGCCGATCGACCAGGCGCCCTTCCCCGTCCTTGTAGGCGTTGCCCGGATAGCGATAGGGCGGCAGGAAATAGAAGCCCTCCCTGAACGTGACGCGCACCCCTCGCTCCCTCAAGACGAGATAGGCCAGCGCGACGTCGCAGGCCGAGGCGAGCTCGCCCTGCCCTCGTTCCCATTCCTCCACGAACCCGGGCACGCGCGGGGCTATGGCCGCCGCCAGCCCGGCGGAGACCGCGAACCCGGGACCGCCGCTCGGGAACAGGAACCGCTCCTCCCCGATCGCGGCCTCGCCGCAGTGCCCGCCGACGAGGAACTCCCCGCGATGGTCGAACTCGCTCAAGAGGTCGACGAGATTCCCGGCGAACACATACGCGTCGCAACCGGTTATGAAGAACCACTTCGCGCCGGAGAAGCGCTTTCGCAACTCCATCAATCCGAGGAACTGCTTCCGGTGCGCCGACCGATAGTCCTCGCCCACGCCCTCACCCAGCGTGATCATCCTTAGGCCTGGATCTCCATACCAGCCGCCGATCAAGTAGGCGTTGGGGAAGTCGCGAAGCCACGTCTCCTGCACGGACAATGCGCGCTCCCTGAGATTGAGGGCGGAGGTGAACACGCCGACGGCTATATCTTCGACCCCGAGGGCATCGCGACTGCTCATCGTCGTTCGCTCCACTTCAGGGCGCTGAAATGCGGGTTCGGGCCAATGGGGAAAATCGCCTCGACGCTATGTTCGCTCTTCCTCTTCTCGGGCGGGGGGAGCGTCATGTAGTCCCCGAAATAGGAGGTCAGGTAGGCGTCGGGATCGGCCGGTCCCCAGAAATCGAATCCCTCGAAACGGATTCGCTTGAGCGGCATCACGAGGTCCTGCGGGAAACGGTTCTTCCACCTTATGGGCGGTTCGTAGGCCCAAGCCCTCTCCCCCCTGTCGAGATAGGACAGGAAGCTCCTTCTCAGCGGGGCGATCCGCATGAGGGTCGTGAAGCCGAGCTGGAGCGAGCCGAAGAACGCTCGCTTGGCGTTGCTCTTGATGGGCAGGCCGCGGGCCGGAAGTTCGGGAGCCTTGCGCAAGGGCTCGAGAAGGCAGTAATAATCACGCCATGCGTGCTGGCGGCCCGTCTCCAGGGCCGCGGGGAAGATGTCGATGAAGATGGCCTGGGAATAGGGATAGGGCCCGGTCGCCTCGTCGAGATGGCTGAATCGGTCCCGTATCTTGACCCAGGGGCAGGAGAATCCCGGATCGGTGGCGGGAGATTGGAAGAACATGTCGTATGGCAGCATCTCTTGGGCCGCGGCGCAGAACTCGCGGTAGTCCTCGGCCGGCATGAGCACGTCCACGTCGTCGTCCCAAGGTATGAAGCCGCCGTGTCGCGCCGCGCCGAGCAAGGTGCCCGCGTCGAGCCAGTAGCGGAGACCTCGATCCTCGCAGATCGCGTGGAAGGTCTTCAGCATCCTGAGCATGACGAGCTGCGCCTGCCGCAAGGGCGTTTCCCCGTCGAGGCGATCGTCCGGGAGATCGATCATCGTCGCTCCGCCTTACCGAAGACGGTCTTGCGGGCGAGCGTGTACACGCTCTTCGGTATCAGGCCGATCACGAGCGGCTTCGCGACATAGGGTAGGCCGAACGGCAGGAGGCCGAGCCTGCGGAAGCCCCGGAGCCGAACCCTCGCCTCGGTGACCGCGAAGCGGTACTTCCTCCGCCTCATCGATCCGAGCTCCTCTCGGTACTCGAGCA
>CAYNPQ010000072.1:0-18529 GCA_964399065.1 uncultured Treponemataceae bacterium
GTTTTCCTTTCTTTGAGTGTGGTTGGTGGTTGGTGTATAGCTCCGCCGTTTGGGGGGTGCTGGGGGTGCCGGGGGGCCCGCCCCCCTGCCGCTACGATTTTATCGAAGAGAAGGTAAAAACGTGAAGGAAGCCTTGCTTCTGGAAAAGGTCTACACGCTCCTGGTCTGGATCACCGAGCGGATCGCCAAATTCCCCAAGGACTATAAGTACACCATCGGGAACCGGCTCTCCGAACGCTCCTTCGATCTCTTGGAGGAATGCATCGCGGCCTATGCCGCGCGAGAGAGGAATTCCGTACGAAAGGTATCCGGAACTCTCGACTGCGTACGGTATTACCTGCGATTCTCCAAGGACCTCAAACTGATCTCTATCGAGCAATACGGCTTTGCGAGCGAGAAAATCAACGAGATCGGCAAGATCGTCGGAGGCTGGATCAAGGCTAGAACGAATGCTCAATAAGAAGGGTATGTCGGCATACCAGCGTATCGCGTGTTGCGCGGGGGCTCTTGGAACAACAATGGGAACAACCTGCGCTCGGCCAACCGGAACAACAACAACCCGAGCAACAGGAACAACAACAACGGGTTCCGGGTGGTGGTTGGGCGGTAGTGCTGGGGGCTCCAATATTCCAGCCATGGCGAATCTCCCGCTTCCACGGAAACGGGGGCGCCCGATGGAATCCATGTCCGTCATACCCTGCCCCGGCAGCGCCCAGGCGCGAGGGGGCGAAGAAGCGTTTTGGGGAGGGGCGATCGGTAGCATCGCGGCGCTAGCCGCGCGACGAAAACCACCCCTCCCCCTTTTTCCCCTCAGTGCATGAAAAGACAGGGAAATCTCTGGGAGAAGATCATCTTCTTCGAAAACCTGTACGAGGCTTATAGGCTCGCCAGGCGTGGAAAGCGCTATTCGGGATCGGCTCTCGATCTATCCTTCGACATCGAATCAGAACTGCTCTCCCTCCGCGACGAGCTGTCTTCCGGTAGCTACGAGCCCGGACCCTACCGGACCTTCACCATTTACGAGCCCAAGCAACGCCTGATCTCGGCGGCCCCCTTCCGCGACCGGGTCGTCCATCACGCCCTGTGCGCCGTCATCGAGCCCGTCTTCGAACGAAGCTTCGTCTTCGATTCCTACGCGACGCGGAAGGGCAAGGGCACGCATGCCGCCGTCCTACGCTTCTCGGAATTCCAACGGCGCTTCCGCTACGTCCTCAAGATGGATGTCGAAAAGTACTTCCCCTCCATCGATCATGAAATCCTAAAAATCCTCCTGCGGCGCAAGATCAAGTGCGCCAGAACCCTGCGCCTAATCGACCTCGTGATAGACCATTCGAACCCGCAGGAAAACCGGGAGCTCTACTTCCCTGGCGACGATCTCTTCACGCCCTTCGCGCGCCGCCGCGGCCTCCCCATCGGTAACCTCACGAGCCAGTTTTTCGCCAATGTCTACCTCGATCCTGTCGACCACTTCGTGAAGGAAGTCCTTCATTGCCGCGGTTATATCCGGTATATGGACGATCTCTGCCTGTTCTCCGATTCAAAGGCCGAGCTCCATGCCTGGCGCGCCGGGATCGAGGGCCGCCTGGCCGGCTTGCGCCTCCGTGCCAAGGCTTCGAAGTCCCGAGTATTCGACTGCCGCGAGAATATCGGCTTTCTCGGCTACCGTTGCCTGCGGACCCATCGCCGGCTGGAACGGCTGAATGTCGTACGCGCGCTCAGGCGCCTGCGCGCCCTGGAGCGGCGGCTCGCGGCTCGCGAGATAGCCCCGGCCGAGTACCGCGCCTCCCTCATGGCCTGGCTCGGGCACGCGAAGTGGGCCAGCGCGAAGGGCCTGATCCTCGACACGGGTATCTGCGCCGACGGTTCAGGCTCGAGCCGCGCCCTAGTCCATCTCCCCGAACAGCCCGGCCAGGTCGACGACGAAGCCCTCGAGTACCTTCGACGCGATGGGCGACACATCGCCGAGCCGTTCGCGGAGCTCTCCCTCGTCGAAGCCGCCGCCTGCCTCGAGCCGGTAGACCCAGGCGCTCCAGGCGACCGGATCGACAACCCAGTACTCTCGGACGCCCTGCTTCTCATAGAGGTTGAACTTTTCGTTCAGGTCTTTCTTGGAAGTGGAAGGCGACAGGACTTCGACGACGAGGTCGGGGGCTCCCCGCGCGCCGCGCTCGGTTATCTTCGACCTGTCGCAGAAGACCGAGATGTCGGGCTGCACGACCGTATCAACTTCGTCGTCAGCCTCGTTGCCCGCCGGCAAGAGCACGTCGAAGGGCGCGGGATAGGCCTTGCAGGGCTTCCCCTTCAGGAACTCGAACAGGAGCGAGGAGAAAACCCAGATGAACTCTTGGTGTCTTGTCTTGGGTGCCGGACTCATGGCCCAGGCGTGTCCCTCGATCAGTTCCCATCGCTCCGAGTCGGGCCAGGTTCTATAGTGGCGATAGGTGTAGCGCTCGTCAGGCGCCAGGTTCGGGTTTCCCATACGTTCCATACCTCTAGTATAGCAGGAACGCGAACAGCAAGCTCCCGTGCTTGAGGCCGAGCCCTTATTCATGCTTGCGATGCCAAGATAATGTCACAGTAATACCGCGACCGTACGCGGAGATGAAAGCCGCGACACTTCAACGACGTATCGTGGGGCGGCGGGTAAGGGCGCCGAGGATGGCGCCCCACGGCGATGCGCAGAATGCGCTTGCGCATTCTGCCGCGTCATGGATGACGAAGGCCCCGCCCAACGGAGCAATCGTTGATGTATTGTGGATGGCGATCGCCCGAGTTATGATCGCGGCATGTACTTCAACGAGCTCGTCGCGGCCTACGACCAGGCCCGGCGCGAGCGGAACGTCTTTCACGACCTCATGCGCTTCCGGATCCGCGAGGTCCTCCTCGTCGGCAGCCTCTACGATTCCTTCGTCGTCGAGTCCGACGGGGTCCTCACGGAGCAGATCTACGGCGAGTACTTCAAGCTCAACCTGAACACGATCCCGCGCGTGACCTGCGCCTACACTCCGGAGACCGCCCTCGACCTCTTCTACGAGGGGCGCTTCGATCTCGTGATCCTCATGGCCGGCATCGACTTCGACCGGCCCCTCGCCCTGGCGCGGCAGATGAAGGCGACCTGGCCGGGCACGCCCGTCCTCCTCATGGTCACGAACAACACGGGCCTGTCCAGCCTGGACCCGGCCAGGCCTGAGCTCGCGGCGATCGACCGGGTCTTCGTCTGGAACGGCTACTCGAAGCTCTTCGTCGGCATGATCAAGTACGTCGAGGACCTCCGCAACGTCGACGCCGACACGCGTACGGGCCTGGTGCGGGTCATGCTCCTCATCGAGGACTCGGTCCGCTACTACTCGCGCTACCTGCCGGTGCTCTACAAGGTGGTCATGCGCCAGACCCAGGCCCTGATCGAGGAGGAGCGGGGCGTCGAGACCTACAAACTCCTCCGCAGCCGGGCGCGGCCCAAGGTCCTCCTCGCCTCGAGCTACGAGGAGGCATCCTCGCTCTTCGACCGCTACGAGCCCTACATCCTCACGGTGATCACGGACCTGCGCTTTCCCCGGGGGGGCAGGCAGGATCCGGAGGCCGGCTTCGACTTCCTCCGCATGGCGAAGTCCCGCATCGAGGACCTCCCGGTCATGATCCAGTCGAGCGAGGCCGGCGTCCGCGAGCGGGCCTACGCGATGGGCGCCGCCTTCGCGGACAAGAACTCCGAGTCCCTCGAGCACGAGCTCGCGGGCTTCCTCCAGGAGAACCTCGGCTTCGGCTCCTTCCGCTTCCGCGACCCCGCGGGCGACGTGATCGCCGAGGCGCGGAACATGGACGAGTTCATCGCGAAGCTCGGCGAGGTGCCGCCGGAGAGCCTCATCCTCCACGCCGGCCGCAACCACTTCTCGGCCTGGCTCCTCGCCCGCGGCGAGATCCAGTTCGCCCGCCTCCTCCGCGGCTACCGCATCGACGACTTCTCCTCGACCCAGGATCTCCGCAACTTCATCTACCGCGTCCTCGACGGGGCGCGCAAGGACAAGTCGAGGGGCATGGTGCCCTACTTCGACGAGGCCGTCTGCCGCGACGAGAACTGCGTCTCGCGCCTCGGCGACGGCTCGGTGGGCGGCAAGGGCCGCGGCATCGTCTTCATCCGCAGCCTCCTCGACAACCTCGACTTCTCGCAGCAGGTCGGCGGCATCGACGTGAAGATCCCCCGCACCGCCTTCATCGGGATCGACGACTTCGAGCGCTTCCTGGAGTCCAACGGCCTGTGGTCCTTCGCCTTCTACGAGGCCTCGGGCGAGGCGGGCGAGGAGGCGGTCCGCGAGCGCTTCCTCGCCGCCCCCCTGGCGCCCGCCCTCGTCGAGAAGCTCCGGCGCTTCCTCGACGTCACCGAACGGCCCCTCGCGGTGCGCTCCTCGGGCCTCTTCGAGGACATGCTCATGGTGCCCTTCTCGGGCATCTACGACACCTACGTGATCCCGAATTCCCACCCCGTCCTCGAGGTGCGCCTGCGCCAGCTCTGCGACGCGATAAAGCTCATCTACGCGAGCCTCTTCTCGGTCGAGTCGAGGGGCTACTTCGACGCCGCGCGTTATGCGCTCGAGGAGGAGCGGATGGCGGTCGTCGTCCAGGAGCTCGTCGGCGAGCGGCGCGGGCGCTGGTTCTATCCCCACGTCTCGGGCACGGCCCAGTCCTTCAACTACTATCCCGTGTCCTACGTGAAGCCCGAGGACGGCCTCTGCGTCGCGGCCCTCGGCCTCGGCTCCTACGTCGTGGAGGGCGGGGCGGCGCACAACTTCTGCCCCCGGTACCCGAAGCTCGACGTGGTCGCGCCCGACCGCGCCCTCGCCGCCGCCCAGCGCAGCTTCCGGGCCCTCGACATGGAGCGGGACCAGCCGGACCTCCGCTCGGGCGAGCACGCCGCCCTCGAGGACCTCGACCTGTCCGCGGCCGAGGGCGACCCCTGCTTCCGCCTCCTCGCCTCGACCTGGGACATCGAGAACGACCGCCTCGTCCCCGGCGTCGGCGCCCGCGGACCACGCTTCGTCGACCTCGCCAACATCCTCAAGAACGACGCCCTGCCCTTCGCGAGGGCGGTCGACATGGTCCTCGACGTCTGCTCGCGCTCCATGGGCGTGCCCGTCGAGATCGAGTACGCCTTCAACCTCGACGAGCCGACCGGGCGGCCCGCCCTCTACCTCCTCCAGATCAAGCCCCTCATCCGCAGCGAGGACAAGGTGGAGATCGACATCGAGGACGTCGACCCCGCGGGATGCCTCATCGTATCCGAGCTCGCGATGGGCAACGGCCGCGACCGCGCGATACGCGACGTCGTCTGGGTCGACCCCGCGCGCTTCGACCGCTCCGCGACCCTCGACATAGCGCAGGAGGTCGAGGAGCTCGACCGCGAGCTCGGCAAGGCCGGCCGGCGCTACCTCCTCGTCGGCCCGGGCAGGTGGGGCACGCGGGACCGCTGGCTCGGCGTTCCCGTCACCTTCCCCCAGATCTCGCGGGCCCGCGTCATCGTCGAGGCCGACCTGCCGGACTTCCGCGTCGACTCCTCCCTCGGCTCGCACTTCTTCCACAACGTGACGAGCATGAACATCGGCTACTTCACGGTGCCCGCGTCCGGCCTGAGCAGGGTCGACTGGGAGTGGCTCGCCTCCTTCCCCCCGGAGCGGCGAACCGCGCACTGCGCCTGGACCGCCCTGCCCGAGCCGCTCGAGATACTCATGGACGGACGGCGCTCGCGGGCCATCGTGCGCAAGCGGATCCCGGGCGGGCCCGCGGGGGAGGGCTGAGCCCGGCCTCGAGCGCCCTTGTGCCCGGCCTTTCCGGCCCCTATCATTCAAGATAGGAAAATGTAACAGGGGGCTTGCCATGAAATGTCGCGCGGTCTCCGTCGCGCTCTCCCTCGCCTGCGCCCTCGGGGCCGCGGCCCTGCCGCGCGTCGCCGTCCTCGACATAGCCGCGCAGGCCGGCATCGATCCCTCCGTGGTGGTGCCCGTCACCGAGACCATCATGGAGGAGGTCGTGGGCGCGCGGGCCTACGTCGTCCTCGACCGCGCCTATGTCGAGCAGGTCCTCAAGGAGATGGAGTTCGAGCTCTCGAGCCTCGTGGGCGAGGCCCAGGCGACCAAGGCGGGGCAATTCCTCGGAGCCGACTACGTCGTCGCGGGCAAGGTCCAGACCATCGGGGACGCCTATTTCCTCGTGGCGAAGATGATCGAGGTCAGGACCGGCGTGATCGTCTCGCAGTCCTCGGAGCAGGGCGAGGGCAAGCTCTCCGCCCTCCTCGGCATGTCGCGGCAGGTCGGGCGAAAGCTCGTCGCGGGCGCGCCCGTGTCGGCCCTCGCTCCCGCGACGAAGCCGGAGGCGGCCGCGACCGCCGCGCAGCCCGGCCCGGCGCCGACCCCGGCCCGGAGGGTCAAGGCGGGCTTCGTCCTGGCCGAGTGGTGCCGCGACCCGAACCACTCGCTCTCCCTGGCCATCGACCGCCTGTCGAGGAAGCACAAGGACTGGCTGGACATCGCGGTCGCCTCCAGCGACGATCCGGCGGGCTTCGCGCCCACGGTGGCTTCGTTGGTCGAGAAACAAGGCTGCCAGATCGTCTTCTCATGCGTGGACGCGAGCCCCGCGCAGTGCGCCGAGCTCGCCGCGCGGTATCCGGGGACGATCTTCGAGATCTTCGGCGGGGCTTGGGATGAGGCGGGGCCGCCCAACCTCGGCGTCTTCGGCCTGAACGAGACCGGAATCTGGTACCTCGAGGGCCTCGTCGCCGGCGCCCTGAGCGCCAAGGGCAGGATCGGCGCCCTCGTGGAGGGTCTGGACGCCAGTCCATGGGAACGGTGGAGGATCAACCGGCTCGCGCTCGGGGCCAGGGACGCGAACCCGAAGGCCCAGCTCATCGTGGACTTCCGCCCTCCCGAACACTGGGCTGACACGCAGGGAGACGTCGCCGCCGCCCGCTCCCTCGCCGACCAGGGCTGCGACGTCATCGTCGGCTCGATCGCGCCGAAGGTCGCGCTCGCCTTCGAGTCGCTCGGCGCGAAGGGTACGAGGATCAGGACTTTCCAGGACGAGTTCAGCTACAAGTTCGCCCCCGCTGCGATCATCTCGGGGCCGCTACGGGACTACGGGTTCTTCTTCGAGAAGTACCTCCTCGCCCTGCGGGACGGGAACTGGAAGCGAGAGGCCTTCTGGGCCCTCGAGGGCTCGGCCTTCGGAGGCGGGGAGGAGGCTTTCAACCCGGCCTTCCTGTCCGAACTCAAGTCGAAGAAGGTGAAGACTCCGGATCTCGGGACACTCCCCCTCCTCGAACTCCTGGACAAGCGCGCGAGGCAGCTCGCCGCCTTCGAGTTCGAGCCCTTCGCCGGCCCGGTCAGGGACCAGAAGGGCAATCTCCGCATCAAGGAAGGCGTCCGGCCGAGTTGGGAGGAGATCGACGCGATCGACTGGCTCGTCGAGAACGTGAAGGAGAGCGCCCCGAGGAAGTGAGGGGCTATGCCCTGAAGTAGGCGAGGGACTCGCGCACCTCGCGCGCCTTGTCGGCGAAGTCGGCGGCGGTGGCGGCGAGCTCGTCCGCCGAGGCCGCCGAGCGCTGGACGACGGCGTCGAGTGTCGAGAGCGCGGAGTTCACCTGGTCGGCGCCGGCGCTCTGCTCGCGGCTCGCCTCGTGGATCTCGCGCACGAGGACGGCGGTCTCCTGGATCCCGGGGAGTATGGAATCGATCATGGCTCCCGCCTTCTCGGCGGCGGCGACGGTCCTGGCGGCGAGCTCGGCGATCTCCCGCGAGGAGCCTTGTGAGCGCTCGGCGAGCTTGCGCACCTCGCTCGCGACCACGGCGAAGCCCTTGCCCGACTCTCCGGCCCGGGCCGCCTCGATGGCCGCGTTGAGCGCCAGGAGGTTCGTCTGGCGCGCGATCTCCTCGATCACGCCGATGCGGGCCGTGATGTCGCGCACGGCGGCCACCGCGTCGCCGACCCGGGTCCGGCCCTCGGCGGCGTCGGTCGCCGACTTCGCCGCGATCGCTCCGGTGCGGGCCGCGGCCTCGGCCGTCTGCCTGATGTTGGCCGACATCTCCTCCATCGAGCTCGAGAGCTCCTCGAGCGAGGCCGCCTGCTCGGCCGTCGCCTCGCCGTTCTCCCGCGCCGTCCCGGCGACGCGGGCCGAGCCCTCGGCCACGGCCTCCGCGTTCGCGTCGATCGAGGCCACCGTGTCGGCGAGGCGCTCGGCCATCTCGGTCACCGCGAGGAAGACGCCCCGCCGCTCCCGCTCGCCTTCCACGGCGGCGGCCGCGCCCAGGTCGCCATCGGCGATCCTCGCGGCGATCGCGGCTATCTCCGCGGGCTCGCCGCCCACGGAGCGCGCGATAGAGCGGGTCATGAGCGCGGCGATCGCCGCCCCCGCGGCGACGGCCGCCGCGACCAAGGCGACCATGATGGCGACGGCGGCGCCCGCGGTCGAAAGGCTGCCGGCCGTCGCCGAATCCATGGTCGCGTCGTCCGCCGCCACCACGGCGCGGATCGCGGCGATGTAGGCGGCCTGGCTCGCGTAGCGCGCGCCGTAGAGCAGGGCGGTCGCCTCCTCGTTTCGGTTCGCCAGGGCGAGGCGGACGACCTCGTTGGTGTACTCGTTGTAGGTGTCCCGCTTCCGCTTGAGGTCGGCGACGAGCGCCCTCGACTCCCCGTCCGCGGCTCCCGACTCTAGCTCTGAGACGCGGGCGGCGATCTTCGCTATGTTGGCGTCGTAGCTCGCCTTGTTCGTCGCCATGCCCTTCTCATCGTCGAGGAGGATGATGTTCCGCACGACGCGGGCGTTGTCCATGGCGAGGAAGGCCAGGTCGTTCGCCGCCACCGTCCTCGGGTAGCTCGTCTTGACGATGCCTTCGAGCCCTCCCTCGACCCGCGCGAGAGCGACGATGCCGACCGTCGCAAGCGCGACGAGCAGCAGCAAGACGGCGCCGAAGGCCGCGCCGAGGCGTTTTCCGAGACTCATCCGTATGGCCATGATGGCGACTCCCAGACCGGCGGTCGGAGCAACGATGCTTCGCTTCCCTGCCGCGGGCCGATTCGAGAATGATTGTCCTGTGCGTGGTCGCGAAGTCGCGGGATCCGATCGGCCCCCCTCGTTCGCGCGCTTCGGAGCGCCTGTATTAATATATTATAAATATAGTCAGATCAAGAGGGTGTTCGGTATCACTGTAAAAAAAACTTATCCTGATAGTGCCACTTTTTTTGCGGACTCGGAGAGAGGGATCCGGCCTGCGCCGGGGTCCCCGCGATATCAGCGAGCTCCGGCCACGGCGCTGAGTATGTCCGCGGCGACCAGGTCCGGGAACTCCACCTGGGGCGCGTGACCGCAGTCCGCCACGGGCCTGAAGACCGCGCCGTAGGGAAGGGCCCTGATGAATCGGCGATGGAAGGAGTAGGGGAGGACCCGGTCCTCCTCGCCCCAGAAAAGGAGGACGGGGCAGGCGATCGAGCCGAGGCAGTCGAGGTCCGGCGTGGCGCCGACCACGTTCACGGCGATTTCGCGGATGCCGTCGCGCCCGGCCTCGGTGGCGAGGGTCAGGGCTCCGTAGTCCAGCACCTCCTTCGACACCCTCGAGCGGTCGCGGTAGACCTGTATCGCGGAGACGACCTCGAAGTACCAAGGATCGTAGAGCGCCACCGCGGCTCCCACGGCCGGCGCGTTCTCCACGAAGGCGTTCAGGAAGGGGCCGAGCTCCTCCCGGTAGCCGGCCGGGTCGATGAGGACGAGGCGCTCGACCCTCGCCGGATGGGAGGCCGCGTAGCGAGAGGCGAGGAAGCCGCCGAAGGAATGGCCGACGAGGATGAAGCGTTCGAGGCCGAGGGCGGCGCGGAAGCCCTCGAGCCAATCGACGAGGGCCTCCATAGAATAGGAGGGGAGGAGGTCGGAGAGACCGGCGCCCGGCCAGTCCGGGGCGATGAGCCGGAAGCCGGCGGGCGTGAGATGGGGGGCGAGGCAGGAAGCCTCGATGCCGGTTCCGCAGATGCCGTGAAGGAAGAGGATGGTCCCGGGAGCCTTTGGGTCGCCGTAGTCGAAGTAATGGGAGCGGAGCCCCGCCGCCGAGACGAAGCCCCCGCCGAAACGGTTGAAGAGGGTTGCCCGTTCGGGATCGAGTCCCCCGTCGAGGCCGGGGAGAGCCTCGGTCGCGGAGGCCTGCCGGAGAATGGCCGTGGCCGCGGGAGGATCGGCGGAGGCCCTGATCCCGGACATCATCGACAGGATCAAGGCGAGGAGGGCGGTACGCCCGAGAAATCCGCCTGGCAGTCCGTTGCACGATGGCCGATGTTCCATGGAGTGAAATATACCGCGTCCGCCAATCATTGACGCATCCTTGGCTTTTCGCCACAATGGCTTCCATTCCGCGCCGTGGAGCCCTTTATTGTTCCCGCGGCGTGCCATGGAGCGCCCGATGGACGTCAAAGCCCTCGTCAAGACCCTCCACCCCCTCGAGGTGAAGGTCCTCCTCAAGTACAAGCCGGGCGAGGCTCTCGACGCCGCCCGGCTCCAGTCCGAATTGGGCTACAAGGAGGGCCACTGCAACCAGGCTTTCTCCTGGCTCTCGGCCAAGGGCTTGTGCGCGGAGACGGGGCGCGCGGCCAGGACGGTCTTCGAACTCACGCTCCTCGGGCGCGAGTATGCCGAGAAAGGCACGCCGGACGAGCGGATCCTCCGCCATCTCTCCGAAAAGGGACCGGCCTCCATCCCCGAGCTGGTCCAGGCCCTCGGCCTCCAGCAGAAGGACGTCGGCTCCGCCTTCGGCCAGCTCTCGAAGGAAGGCGCCCTCTCCATGGACGCCGACAAGCGCGCCGCGCTGGACAAAGCCTGGTTCGAGGCCGCTCACTCGCGCGACGCCAAGGACAAGCCGCGCATAGCCCTGGTCCGCGACATCCTGGCCCGTGCCGCGGCTGCGCCGGACGGGATCCTCGAGGAGTCCGCCCTATCCGGGGCCGAGAAGGCCGCGATGGGCGGCATCGCCCGGAAGCGCGGCGCGGGCGACGCCGCCTTCCGCGCCGCGGAGCGCGAGACGGTGACCTACGCCCTCGCGCCGGAGGCCGCGGCCGCGGCCGCGGAGCTCTCGGCCATGGGCGTCACGGGCGAGGAGCTCGGCGCCGTCACCCCGGAGATCCTCGAGAAGGGGACCTGGAAGGAAGCGAGCTTCCGGCCCTACAACATCAAGGCTCCCGCCGCCCGCCTCCTCCCCGGGCGCCGCAATCCCTACGTCGAGTTCCTCGAGGGGGTCAAGGACAAGCTCGTCGGCCTCGGCTTCGAGGAGTTCGACGGCGGCCTCGTCGAGACGGAGTTCTGGAACTCCGACGCCCTCTTCATGCCCCAGTTCCACTCGGCCCGCGACATCCACGACGTCTACAACGTCGCCGATCCCTTGAAGGCGAAGCACATCGAGGAACCCTACCTCTCCGCCGTGGCCTCGACCCACGAGGACGGGGGCGCGACCGGGAGCCGGGGCTGGCGCTACGGCTTCGACCGCGAGTTCACCAAGCGGCTCATCCTCCGCAGCCAGGGCACGGTCCTCTCCGCCAGGCAGCTGCCCACCGCCAAGGTGCCGGGCAAGTACTTCGGCATCGCGCGCTGCTTCCGCTACGACCGCGTCGACGCGACCCACCTCTCGGACTTCTACCAGACCGAGGGCATCGTCCTCGGCGAGGACGTGAACCTCCGCACCCTCCTGGGCTTCCTCGAGATGTTCGCCGTGGAGGTGGCCGGCGCCAAGGAAGTGAAGTACGTGCCCGGCTACTTCCCCTTCACCGAGCCCTCGGTCGAGGTCCACATCAAGCACCCCGTCCTCGGCTGGTTCGAGCTCGGCGGCTCGGGCATCTTCCGGCCCGAGGTGACCGAGCCCCTCGGAGTCAAGTGCCCCGTCCTGGCCTGGGGCATCGGCATCGACCGCATGGCCCTCATGGCCCTCGGCCTCAACGACCTCCGCGAGCTCTTCAGCCCCGACATCGAGGGCGTGCGGATGCGCCGCGCCAAGGAAATGGGCGCGGGCGCGAAGACGAACTAAGCAGGGAGAGAAGCGACATGCCCAAGATCGAAGTCAACGAGAGCCTCTTCTTCTCCCTCGTCGGCAAGGCCTGCGGCCCGGCCGAGCTCGAGGAGATCCTGCCTGGCGCCAAGGCCGAGCTCGACGAGTGGGAGCTCCCGGCGGGGGCGGCCCCGGGCGGCCCCGGCTCCGAGGACCGCGTCATCAAGATCGAGCTCAACGACACGAACCGGCCCGACCTCTGGTCCACGGCCGGCCTCGCCCGCCAGCTCCGCGTCCGCGAGGGCGGGAAGGCGCCGGTCTACGGCTTCTTCTCGCGCGAGGGGGAGATGCGGCCCGCGAAGCGCCGCGTGGTCGTCGAGCCCTCGGTCCAGGGCCCGAGGCCCTTCCTCGCGGGCTTCGTCGTCACGGGCAAGCCCGTGACCGACGCCGTCCTCAAGGACATGATCCAGACCCAGGAGAAGCTCTGCTGGAATTTCGGGCGCAAGCGCCGCTCGGTCTCCATGGGCCTGTACCGCACCGCCATCATCAAATGGCCGGTCCATTACAAGGCCGTGAAACCGGATTCGGTCTCCTTCGTGCCCCTCCAGGGCGACCGGCCCATGACCCTGGGCGAGATCCTCAAGGAGCATCCGAAGGGCCGGGAGTACGGCTTCATCAACGAGCCCCACGAGCTCCATCCCCTCCTCGTCGACGCCGAGGGCTCGGTCCTCTCCTATCCGCCCATCATCAACTCGGCCGACCTCGGCGCGGTGCAGGTCGGCGACAAGGATCTCTTCGTCGAGCTGACGGGCACGGACATGGTCTCCGTCGCCCTCTCGGCCTCGATGGTCGCCTGCGACCTCGCCGACATGGGCTACTCGGTCGAGCCGGTCGCCGTGGAGTATCCCTACGACACGCCCTTCGGCCGCGAGGTCGTCTTCCCCTACTACTTCCAGGTCCCCGTCAGCGTCGAGGCCGCCAAGGTCGCCCGCCTCCTCGGCGCGCCCATGGGCGTGCCGGCCGTCCGCGAGGCGGTCGAGCGGATGGGCTGCGCCACCGAGGCCCACGGCCAGTACGTAACCGTCTTCCCGCCCGAGTACCGCAACGACTTCCTCCATCCCGTCGACGTCATCGAGGACGTGATGATGGGCAAGGGCATGGCCTTCTTCGAGCCCGAGCGTCCCCGCGACTTCACGATCGGCCGGCTCTCGCCCGTCGAGTCCTTCTCGCGCCGCGCCAAGGGCGTCCTCGTCGGCCTCGGCTACCAGGAGATGATCTACAACTACCTCGGGAGCGGGAAGGACTTCGTCGAGCGCATGGGCGGCGACGGCTCGCGCGCCGTGCGGATCTCGAACCCGATGTCCGAGAACTTCGAGTTCGTCCGCGACTCGATCCTGCCCTGCCTCCTCGGTTCGGAGTCCATCTCCAGCCGCGCCGCTTATCCCCACCGGATCTTCGAGGCCGGCAAGGTGGCCTTCAAGGACGAGTCCCTGAACTACGGCGTCGCCACGCGGCAGCGCCTCGGCTTCCTCCTCGCCCACGCGGCCGCCGACTACAACGAGGCGGCGAGCCACGTCTCGACCCTCTTGTTCTACCTCGGCCGCGAGTATGCGATCGAGGAGGCCGCGGACGGCCGCTTCATCCCGGGCAGGCAGGCCCGCGTCCTGTACAAGGGCCGCGAGGTCGGGATCTTCGGTGAGCTCCACCCGAAGGTCCTCGAGGCCTGGGGCATCGTCGTGCCCTGCTCGGCGGGCGAGATCGACCTCGAGTCCCTGATCGAGGGATAGGCGGGGCGGGGATGTCGCGCGCGCGAGGCGGGTCCGGACGTAGCCTGGCCACTGTCTTCGCGGCGGCGATGGCCACCGCCACCCTCCTTCCCCTCGTGGCGACCCTGGCCCTCTGGCGCTTCGTCTACTCCGGGAACGCGACCCGCTCACTCGGCCTGTCCCAGATCAGGGACGCGCTCGCCGGCACCGTCGCCCTCCTCGGGACCTATCCTCCCGTCCCCGAGCTCATGCGCGACTCCCTTGCCTTCGCCCGGCTGCGGCGCCTGGTCAACGGGCCGATCGCCTCCATACGCGTCGGATCCGCCGGACCGGCCGAGGTCGAGGCCGCCTTGGCCGCCTTCCTCGGGCAGGCCGCGCCCAAGGCCTCGGGCGAATTCATCGCCGACGCGAGCGGCGCCCGGGTCGGGGAGCGGAACGCCGACGGCTCCTGGACGATCTCGGAGCCCGCTTGGGTCGCGCGCTGCGCGGCTCGCTGGGACGCGGCATCCGAGGAGGACCGGAGGCGGCTCGCCAACGCCGCGGTCTTCATCCGGGTGGAACGGGACATCACGAAGGCCGTGCTCCGCGTCGGCAAGGCGGGCTACGTCTGGGCCATCACCTCCGGCTACGCGCCGGGCAAGCCCGCCTATGAGCTCCTCCATCCCCAGATCGAGGCGGTCGAGGTCGGGGACCTCGCGAACGCGCGCGGCGAGCGGATCGGCGTCGAGATCTCCCGCCTCCGCGGCCTCATCGGCACGGCGCGGGCGACCGAACTCGTCCGCTACGATTATGCCTGGAAGAATCCCGGCGATCCGGGCGAGCGCAAGAAGATCACCCTCCTCAGCTACATCCCCGGCTCGGAGATCGTCATCTGCGCGGGGCTCTACGAGGACGAATACTTCCTGCCCGCGCAGGCGGCCTCCATCCTCTTCGTCGCCATGGTCCTCGCGATCGGGGCGATCACGATCGCCCTTCTCCTCGGCATCCTCCGCCGCGTGAACGGCTCGCTCGCCGAGTTGACCCGCTTCTCCGAGACGACGGCCGCGGCGCTGGACCGGGCGAGCGAGCCGCCCAGGAGCGGGATCCGGGAGCTCGACGCGCTGGCCTCGGCGATGGTCGAGATGGAGGGCCAGATCCTCGCCCGGCAACGCGCCCTCGCGCGGGAGGTCGAGGAGAAGAACGCCCTCCTCATGGAAGTCCACCACCGCGTGAAGAACAACCTTTCGGTCCTTGCGAGCATCGTCTCCCTCCAGCTCGACGAGGCCGAGGGCGAGGAGGCCAAGGCCGCGCTCTCCAGGACGAGAGGCCGGGTCGCCTCGATGGCCCAGGCCTACCAGCAACTCGTCGAATCAGGCGAGTACGCGCGCATCCCCTTCGACGAATACCTGCGGGACCTCCTGGCCTACTACCAGTGCGGTGTCGCGCCGGGGATGCCTCGCGTCGCCCGCGCCGAGCGCCTCGACCCCTGCCCCGTCCGGATCGAGGCGGCCGTGCCCCTCGGACTCATCGCCCAGGAACTCGTCGCCAACGCCTACGAGCACGGCGCCTCTCCCTCCCGCGAGCCCGAGATCGCGGTTTCCCTCGTCCGCGAGGGCGACTCGATGACGCTCGAGGTCGCGGACAACGGCGAGGGCATGGCGGAGGAGGCGGTCGAGCGGACGGGCCTCCTCCTCGTGCGGATACTGTCCGAGCAGATCGGCGCCGAGCTGTCGATCCTCCCCCACGGCGGCCCCGCGGGCGGGACGCTCGTGCGGGTCGCGGCGCGCTTTCCTATGCTTCCCTGATGGCGTCCGCCATGTAGCGGGGCAGGGCGAAGGCTGCGCCGTGGACCTCGGCCCCGTAATAGCGGGTCGCGAGTCCGAGGGCCTCCCATCGCTCCGCCGAGAAATCCCGGATCGGATCGTACTTCTTCGATGCGAAGGCGAGGATCGAGGCGCCCGTGCCCGATGCCTGCGATACGTAGTAATACGGCCTGAACACGGGGAAGAGGCGCTTCAGTCGGCCTGCCGCGCCCACGAGCTCGCGGCGGCGCTCCGGGAAGAAGGCGCTGCCGAGCTGGGACACGAGGATGCCGTCCCCCGAGAGGGCGCGGAAGCAATCGCAGAAGAAGCTCTGTCCCGCCGCGCCTTCGCGCCGGCCCTCGCGCGAGCCGACGAGGATGAGGTCGAAGCGCTCGCGGCAGTCGCGGACGAAGGCTTCGCCCTGTTCTTCGGCGACGATGACGCGGGGATCGGAAAGGGCCGCCGCGAGCCCGGGAAAGAAACGGCGGGCGGCCTCCGCGTAGCCTTCGTCGTCTTCGGTCACGGCGATCCGCTCGAGCCCGGGATGACGGAGGAGCTCAGAGACCAAGGCCCCGTCCCCCCCGCCGACGACCAGGGCCGAGCGCGCCCCCCGATGCGCCGCCATGGCCGGATGGACCATCATCTCGCGATAGGTGAAGCCCTCCGCCTCCGTGAGCGCGATCGCCCCGTCCACGGCGAGGATCGTCCCGAAGTCCGCGGACTCGAAGGCCTCCACGCGGCCGTCAGCCCCCCCCGCCCCGCCCAGGGGCCTGACGACAGCGATGCACCATCTCGTTCCCGCGCTGTCGGCCCTCGTGTACCACAGGTCCATCGCTCGCCTCCCGCCACAGGGTAGCACGGGGGAGTCCGCTGTCAAGGACGGGGCCCGCGGCGCCGATATTCTCGGCAGGCAATGGGTATCGGAGAAACCGTCTACCTCGTCACGAGGCTCGGGACCGCGGCGCTCGCCGCCTTCCTCGCGATCGTCCTCTGGTCGAGGACGAGGGACCTCGCCTGGATGCTCATCGTCATCGGGGCGATCTCCAGTTATGCCGAGATCCTCTTCTCCCTCCTCACCCGCCTCGGTCTCGTCGACGAAGCCCGGACGGAGTTCATCGGCCTTCCCCTGGGCCGCATCCTCCTCTCGAACCTTCCCTTCGTGTTCCTCTGCGCCGCCCTCGCGGTGATGATCCGCCGCAAATACTCCCGCTAGTCGTCCCGCCTCAAGCGCCCGGCCTCCCCGCGCGCGTATGCCTCGCGGAGGAGCGATGAGAGTCGTCGCGCACGAGCCTTCCTCCCTCGAGGGCGTCTTGGTCCAGGTCGAGGTGGACATAAGGAGAGGCATCCCCGGGGTCGATCTCGTCGGGCTCGCCGCCGGCGCGGTCCGCGAGTCGAGGGAGCGGGTGCGGGTGGCGGTCAGGAATTCGGGCTTCGAGTTCCCGCAGGACCGCGTCCTCATCAACCTCGCGCCCGCCGACCTCCCCAAGGAGGGCTCCGCATACGATCTCCCGATCGCACTCGCCGTGCTGGGCGCCGCGGGGGCCCTGCCCGATCCCGGCAAACCCTTCCTGGCCCTGGGCGAGCTGCGGCTCGACGGATCGGTGCGGCCCATCCGGGGCGTCCTCCCCGCCGTGGCCGCGGCCTTCGCCGAAGGCATCGACGCCTTTGTCGTACCCGCCGCCAACGGCCCCGAGGCGCGGGCCTTGGGGGAGGGCAGGGTCTACCCGATCCCGGCCCTTTCCGAGGCGGCTCTCATCCTTGGCCTCATGCGAGGCGGTGAAACCACGCCGGAGGGCCCGCCCTCCGAATGCTGTCCTGTCGCCCCGCGCGAGGAGTGCGGCGATCTCGCGGAGCTCCGCGGCCAGGCCACCCTCCGTCGCGCGCTCGAGATAGCGGCGGCGGGGGGGCACAATCTCTTCCTCTGCGGCCCCCCGGGTTCGGGCAAGACAATGGCGGCGCGGCGCTTCACGGGCCTCTTGCCGGACCTCCGCGAGGCGGCGGCGGTCGAGGTGGCCGCCCTGTACTCCCTCTCGGGCCTTCTCGCCTGCGACGGATCCCTCGACCGCCGTCCACCGTTCCGGGCGCCGCATCACTCAGCCTCCCTCGAGGGCATGATCGGCGGCGGCCATCCGCCGAGACCGGGGGAGATCAGCCTCTCGCACCGAGGGGCGCTCTTCCTCGACGAGGCCTCGGAGTTCCGGAACGACGTGCTCCAGGCCCTCCGCGAGCCTTTGGAGGAAGGCAGGGTGACCTTGGCCAGGGCCGCTTCGGTGGCGCGGCTTCCCGCAGACTTCCAGCTCATCCTGGCCGCCAATCCCTGCCCCTGTGGCAACCTGGGCCGAAAGGGCAAGGCCTGCCTCTGCTCAGCGCAGGAGCTCAGACGGCACCGGCGCAAGATGGGCGGCCCCCTCCTCGACCGCATCGATCTTCGGGTCCCGGTGGAGCCGACGGCAGGGAGCGAGCTCGTCGGCCCGCCCGGCGAGTCGAGCGCGGCCGTGAGGCGTCGGGTCGAAGAGGCCATAGGCATCCAGGAAAGGCGATACCGGGATCTCCCGTTCCACAGGAACGCCAGGCTCAGGCCCGAGCAGATCGAGGCCTTCTGCCGCCTCGACTCAGGAGCCGCGCGGACTTTCGGCCGCGCCGTGGACCGGCTGTCCCTTTCCTCACGGGCTTGCCATTCCATCCTGAAGACGGCGCGGACTATCGCCGACTTGGCCGGTTCCGAGCGGATCAGGGAAGACGAACTCCTCGAGGCGATACAGCACCGACGCTTCGGCGACGGCGAGGCGCTCTGGCCAGGATAGGTACCGACGATTTTTTGTGAAAATAGCGAAGACGTCGTTGACAAAGACAGGGGCTTCCGAGTATCTATTGCCTCGCTCCGGACGCAAGCCTGGAAATTGAAAAAAACCGCTGGAAATGAGCTGGGCCCTTGACATCGACCGGCGCCATGCGTTAGGTTGATCGAGCGCCCTGAAAGCGA
>CAYNPQ010000073.1:0-5122 GCA_964399065.1 uncultured Treponemataceae bacterium
GCCCGCGCCCTCGCGGTCGAGCCCGAGTTCATCGTCTGCGACGAGCCCATCTCGGCCCTCGACGTCTCCATCCAGGCCCAGATCATCAACAAGCTCGAGGAGCTGCAGGAGCGCTTCGGCCTCACCTACCTCTTCGTCTCCCACGACCTGTCGATGGTGCGGCACATCTCGCACGACGTCGGGGTCATGTACCTCGGCAATCTCGTGGAGTACGCGGAGGTGAACGAGCTCTACACGAACATGCTCCACCCCTACACGAAGTGCCTCATGTCCGCGGCCCCCGTGGCCGATCCCGACGCCACCGCCGCGAAGAGGCGCATCGTGCTGCAGGGCGACGTGCCGAGCCCGATGAACCCGCCCTCGGGCTGCCGCTTCAGGACGCGTTGCCCGATCGCGGAAAAGCGCTGCGCCGAGGAGCGGCCCGAGCTGCGCGAGGTCGCGCCCTCCCACAAGGTGGCCTGCCACCTGGTGTAGGCCGGCGACCGCTGTAGGTAAGCCGAGGCGCACGGAGGGGGCCAACCCTCTCCGCGCGCCTTTTTATCCCCTCGGCGTCTTTGCACGGGACATTGAATCAGGAGAATTGTCGCGCAGAGGCGCAAAGGACGCGAAGGTGATATGGAGCTCGTTGGGTGAATGGTTCCACCTCGGGTTTTTAGTCGCGACCATAGGCGAGTATTGGAAAGGGCCGCCCCGCGCGACGGCGGGACGGCCCCTCGGATCAATGACGCGTCACGCGATCACTCGACGTAGGCGTCCTCGAAGAAGGTGTGGCCGATGTAGTTCTTGTGCACGCCCTTGACGTTGGGCTTGCAGAGGATGGTCTTCTGGTAATAGTACATCGGGATCACCGGCATGTCGGTGCAGAGGATCTTCTCGGCCTTGGCGAAGTTGTCCATGCGGACCTTCTGGTCGGAGGACTTGAGGTTGGCCTTGATGAGGGCGTCGTACTCCGCGTTGGACCAGCGGTTGTTCTGCACGTTCTGGCTCGACTCGAAGATCTCGAGGTTGGTCATCGGGTCCGGGTAGTCGCCGGTCCAGCCGTCGGCCGCGATGTTGAAGTTGCCCTGGTGCACCTCGTCCCAGTAGACCTTGGACTCGAAGGTGACGATGTCGACCGTCACGCCGAGGTTGGTCTTCCACATGGCCTGGAGGGCCTGGACGATGTCTTTTGCGAGCTGGCTCGCTGAGCAGATGATCGTCGACTGGGGGAAGTTCTTGCCGTCGGGGAAGCCGGCGGCCGCGAGGAGCTTCTTGGCCTCGGCCACGTCCTCCTTGAACTGGTTGCCGACCACGTCGCGGAAGGCCTTGGTCGTCTGGACGCCGTGGGGGATGCCGTAAGGCACGAAGGCGAAGGCGGCCTTCTCGTTCGTCTGCAGGATGTTCTTGATGACCTGCTCGCGGTTGATGGAGAGGGCGAAGGCGCGGCGCACGCGGGGATCGTCGAAGGGCTTCTTCGAGGTGTTGATGTCGTAGTACATCGTGCCGATGCGCGGGAAGACCTGGAATTCCTTCGTGTTCTGGTACTTCTTCACGGCCTCGATGCTCGGGTCGTCGAAGATCTGGATCTCGTTGTTCGCGTAGGCGGCGAGCTGGGCCTCGGCGGCGTCGATGAAGACCATCTCGAGCGTGTCGAGCTTGACCTTGGAGGCGCCGATGTAGTTCGGGTTCTTCTTGAGGACGTACTTCTCCTTGGGCTTGATCTCCGCCATGTAGAAGGGCCCGTTGCAGATGTAGGTCTTCGCGCTCTTGGTCCAGGGCTCCGCGGCCTCGACCACGTCCTTGCGGACGGGGAAGTAGGCGGTGACGCAGAGGAGGTCGAGGAAGTAGGGGGTCGGGTTCTCGAGGGTGACCTTGAGGGTCTTGGCGTCGACGGCCTGCACGCCGACCTGGTCCACCGGCACCTTGCCCTCGTTGGCGGGCTTGCCGTTCTTGAGGTAGTACAGGTAGAAGGCGGCCTGCGAGGCGGTCTTCGGGTCGAGGACGCGCTTCCACGAGTACTCGAAGTCCTGCGCGGTCAGGGCCTTGCCGTCGGACCACTTGGCGCCGTCGGCGATCTTGAAGGTGTACACCGTCTTCGTGGAATCGAGGGCGACGCTCGCGGCCATCGCGGGCACGGGCTTGTCGTTCTCGTCCATGCGGTAGAGCCCGCGGAACAGGTTCTGGAGCACGATCGACGCGCGGGCGTACTGGTTGAGCGTCGGGTCGAGGGTCTGCGCCTCGCCCGCGAGGGCGTAGACGATCTTCTGGGCCGGGGCGGCGCCGAGTGCCGCCACGGCGAGGGTTGCGACGAGGATCGCGGTGAGGATTCTCTTCATGATGCTTTTGCCTCCTTGTAGGCGTTGGGCGATATCATATACCTGACCGCTTCTATTGGAAAGGATAAAAAACGATCATTCATGTCCCGCCGCCGTCGCGACAGGTTCGGCCGTCGCGTCGCCCATGTCCTCGGGAGGGGAGGCCCATCCGCCGAATCCATGCTATACTGAAGCGTCCCGCGGGGCTTCGTCCTCCCGGGCCGACGTAGATTTACGCATCTCGCATGGAGGAATACCCGTGATCCAGAAACCCGTCATCGCCGCGGCCGAGGCCGCGAGGCTGGTGAAGGACGGGATGACGGTCCATGTCGGCGGCTTCCTCGGTTGCGGCTCCCCCGAAGGGATCATCGCCGCCCTCGCCGCCCAGAAGACCAAGGACCTCACCCTCGTCTGCAACGACACCGCGATCCTCGACCAGAGGTCGGGTCGCGTGACGGGCGTCGCGCCCCTCGTCGCGAACAAGCAGTTCTCCCGCATGATCGTCTCGCACATCGGCACGAACCCCGAGACCCAGCGCCAGATGAACGAGGGCGAGGCCGAGGTCGTCCTCGTGCCGCAGGGGACCCTCGCCGAGCGGATCAGGGCGGCGGGCGCCGGCCTCGGCGGCTTCCTCACGCCCACCGGCGTCGGCACCGAGGTCGAGGCGGGGAAGCAGAAGCTCACGGTCGGGGACCGCGTCTTCCTCCTCGAGCTGCCCCTGCCCGGCGACGTGGCCATCCTCAAGGCGAGGCGCGCCGACAAGGCGGGAAACCTCCAGTACTCGAAGACGGCGCGCAACTTCAACCCCCTCATGGCGACCGCCTGCAAGACGGTGATCGCCGAGGTCGAGGAGATCGTCGAGATCGGCGAGATCGATCCGGACCAGGTCCACACGCCCTCGATCTTCGTCGACTACCTGGTGAAGGCCTGAGGGAGGACGCCGTGATCGAATACGTCGAGAACAAGGACATCATCGCGCGCCGCATCGCGCGCATCTTCAAGAACGGCGACGTCGTGAACCTCGGCATCGGCCTGCCGACGATGGTGGCCAACTTCCTGCCGGCGGGCGTCACCATCATCCTCCAGTCGGAGAACGGCATGATGGGCCTCGGGCCCGCGCCGGAGAAGGGCAGGGAGGACAAGGACCTGACCAACGCGGGCGCGGCCCCCGTCACCGTCCTGCCCGGCGGCTGCTTCTTCGACTCCGCGACGAGCTTCGGCATCATCCGCGGCGGCCACGTCGACTACACCGTGCTCGGCGTCCTCGAGGTCGACCAGGAGGGCAACCTCGCGAACTACAAGATACCCGGCAAGATGGTCCCGGGCATGGGCGGGGCGATGGACCTCGTCGCGGGTTCGCGGGTCGTCATCGCGGCCACCACCCACCTCGAGAAGTCCGGCGCCTCGAAGCTCAAGCGGCGCTGCAAGCTGCCCCTGACCGCCGCCCGCGAGGTCAACCTCGTCGTGACCGACGTCGGCTACTTCGAGGTGATGGGCGACAAGTTCTACCTCCTCGAGTACTTCGCGCCCTACACGCCCGAGTGGATCGTCGGGCACACCGACGCCGACGTCGTCGTGATGTCGACCTGCGCATGCTGCGAGGGCCTCTAGGCCCCGCCATCGATAACAAGGAGCGAGACATGGACGATATCTTCATCGCCGGCGCGACGCGGACCGCGATCGGCAACTTCGGCGGCGGCCTCGCCGGCCTCGGCGCGGCCGAGCTCGGCAGGATCGCCGTCGCCGAGGCCCTGAGGCGCGCGGGCGCCTCCGCGGCGGACGTCGACGACGTGCTGCTCGGCTGCGTCCTCCAGGCGGGCCTCGGCCAGAACGTCGCGCGGCAGGTCGCCGTCAAGGCCGGCATCCCCGTCGAGAAGCCCGCCATGACCATCAACATGGTCTGCGGCTCGGGCCTCCGCGCCGTGGCCGCGGCCGCGCAGGAGATCAAGGCCGGGGACGCCGGGCTCGTCGTGGCCGGCGGCACCGAGTCCATGAGCCAGGCCCCCTACATCCTCCGGCAGGCCCGCACCGGCTACCGGATGGGCGACGGGCAGATCGTCGACGAGATGGTCTACGACGGGCTCTGGGACGTCTTCAACAACTACCACATGGGGATCACCGCCGAGAACCTCGCCGCGAAGTACGGCATCTCCCGCGCCGACCAGGACGCGTTGGCCGCCGCCTCGCAGAACAAGGCGGTCGCCGCCATCGAGGCCGGCCGCTTCAAGGCCGAGATCGTCCCCGTCTCCATACCGCAGAAGAAGGGCGATCCGGTCGTCTTCGACAAGGACGAGTTCCCGCGCGCCGGCGTGACGGCCGAGTCCCTCGCCAAGCTCAGGCCCGCCTTCAAGCCCGAGGGAGGCACCGTGACCGCGGGCAACGCCTCGGGCATCAACGACGGCGCCGCGGCCCTCGTCGTGGCCTCCGCCGAGGCCGCCAAGGCCAAGGGCCTCAAGACGATGGCGCGCATCGCGTCTTACGGCTGGGCCGGCTGCGATCCGGCGATCATGGGCATCGGCCCCGTCGAGGCCGTCCGCCTCGCCCTGAGGCGCGCGGGCTGGAAGCTTGCCGACGTCGGGCTCATCGAGGCCAACGAGGCCTTCGCCTCCCAGGCCCTCTCGGTCGCGCGGCAGCTCGAGTTCAATATGGACATCGTCAACGTCAACGGCGGGGCCATCGCCCTCGGCCACCCCATCGGCGCCTCGGGCGCCCGCATCCTCGTCTCCCTCATCCACGAGATGGAGCGCCGCGGCGTCAGCAAGGGCCTCGCGACCCTGTGCGTGGGCGGCGGGATGGGCGTCGCCATGTGCGTCGAACGCTGATCGCGT
>CAYNPQ010000073.1:5222-18302 GCA_964399065.1 uncultured Treponemataceae bacterium
CCTGTGCGTGGGCGGCGGGATGGGCGTCGCCATGTGCGTCGAACGCTGATCGCGTCCTCCTTCATGGCCGCCATGTGCGTCGAACGCTGATCGCGTTCTCCTTCATGGCCGCAATGTGCGTCGAACGCTGATCGCGAGGGGCGGGCCGGTCGAGGTCCGCCCCTCGCCGTCCTCTCCATCCTCGACGGCCCGCATTTGAATCTCCGGAGGTCCTGCCCTATCCTTGTGGATGGAGGCCCTCATGACCCGCTCCTTCAGCATCCGGGCGAGGCTCCTGCTCCCCATCCTCGCGATCGTCTTCGCGGGCTTCGCCCCCGTGGCCCTCGCCGATGAGGCGGCGCTGCCATGAGGAGAGCCTGCGCGCTGTTCCTGATCGCGGCGGTCCTGGCCGGGGCCGCCGCGGCGGCGCCCGCGGTCAAGGTCAGGACCGCCGCCGACCTCGTGAAAGCCATCGCCCCCGGGGCGGTCATCGAGCTCGCGCCCGGGACCTACGACCTCGGTTCCGCCTCGAAGCTCAGCTCGAAATACCTCTCCTGGGACAGTTCCTCGGGCGACCCCGAACCGGTCATCCACGACCTCGACGGCCTCACGATCACGGGCAGGGAAGCCGAGCTCGCGGTTTCCTCGCCCTACACCAGGGTCCTGACCTTCCGCGGCTGCTCCGGGATCACCCTGCGCGGACTCTCGCTCGGGCATCGCGTGTCGGAGCCCTGCATGGCCGGTGTCCTCGGCTTCGAGGATTGCGAGGACTCGGCGCTGGAGTCCTGCGAGCTCTACGGCTCGGGGGCCGTCGGCCTCGAGCTCGAGGGCTCCGAGGGGATCGCGATGCGAAGCGGCGCCGTCCGGGGCTGCACGGTCGGCGCCTTCTGGATCGAGGACTGCCGGGACCTGGAGTTCAGCGGCGTCAGGGTGTCGGGCAACGCGGGAGGCTATCCCCTGGTGCGCGTTGGCTCGTCGAGCGGCGTGACCTTCCTCGACTGCGACTTCTCCGACAACGAGGGGGAGACCTTCCTCTCCTCCGACGGGGAGGCCGAGGACTTCGGCTTCGAGAGCTGCTCCTTCGAGGACAACGAGTTCAAGGCCCTCGCCGAAGGCGAGGTCGGCGCCTACTTCTACGAGGTCTCCTACGAGGGCAATTCCTTCGACGCCCTCCTCGAGGGCCTGGTCGAATACGGAGGGGAGGACGAGGGCGGCCTCGCCCGCCGCGAGATCGAGGGCTCGGGCCTCGCCTTGGACTATCCCGGCTGGTTCGAGGTGGACGCCTCCGATCCCGCGAGGCTCCTCCTCCACGAGGGCGAGCCGAAATCGGCCGGCATCCTCGTCTTCAAGGTCAGCGCCTTGAAGACGAGCGACGATCCCGACACCCAGGCGGAGCGCATCTTCAGGGCGGCGGCGCCGGTCGCCGAGCGGCGACTCGCGCAGGCGGGGATATCCTCGCCCAAACGGACGAGGGAGGAGCCGGTCAACACCGAGGCCCCGCCCTACCACTTCGAGTACTACTCATCGGCCTCCCTCGGGGGCAAGCCGGTCTACCTGCGGATCAAGCTGATCCACGGGGCCAACGCGGTCTGGTGCGTGGCCGCCTACAACCGCGACGCCGGGCTCCTCGAGCCCGGCGCCGACTACGGAATGGTCCTCGACAGCCTGCGCCCGGCCGGCGGCGACTAGGGCTGGGCCTCCGGCGCGGCGCAATCGGCGGGCGAAGCCGGGGGATGCGGAGGGACGCTAGGGGATGCAGGGGGGACGCGGGGGGACAGTCCTCCGTGCACAATCCCCTCCGGGGGATAATCCTAGGAGCCGGGTCCCTGGTGTCGTCTGAGGACTGTCCCTGCAGCCCGGTCATTTTTGTGGCCGGCACAGTCGGTTTTATCACCGGGACATTCGGTTTTATAGCCGGCATATTCTGGAAAATACCGGGGACATCCCGAAATGGACCTGCGACATTCTATAATCCGTCATGGAAACAACTGTGCATACTCGAGACCAACAGATATGTGCCTGAGACATTCGAGTTACTATCTGAGGTTTTTAGAGCGGCTCTGTCCCCCTTCATGCTAGCCCGCAGGGAAGAGGCGGAGGCGATAGCCCACGCCGGTCTCGGTGACGAGGAGTTCGGGTCGGGCGGGGTCGGCCTCGATTTTCTTGCGGAGGGCGTTGACGTAGACCCGGAGATTCCCCTCCTCGCCCTCGCCTGCGGGGCCCCAGACCTCGCGGAGGATGCGGTCGCGGGTGACGATCTTGCCGGCGTTCCGCGCGAGGAGGTCGAGGAGGGCGTATTCGGTGGGTGTCAGGCGGGCCGGCTCACCCGCGACCAGCACCTCCCTGGTATCGCGGTCGAGGCGCAGCCTGCCCGAGACGAAGATCGGTTCGCGATCCGGGGAGCGGCGGCGGTGCACCGCCTCGACCCGCGCGATGAGTTCGTTGGTGTAGAAGGGTTTGGTGACGTAGTCGTCAGCGCCCGTGTCGAGGAGGGAGACGATGTCTTCTTCAGCGTCGCGGACCGAGACGACGATGACGGGGACGGAGCTCCATTCCCTGAGGCTTGCGAGGATCTCGGTTCCGCCCGCGTCGGGAAGGTTCAAGTCGAGTAGGATGACGTCGGGCTTGCAGGCGCCGGCGGCCTGCAGTCCCTCGAAGCCCGTAGGGGCGGTGAAGACCTCCCATCCCCGGCCGCCGAGGGCGATCTCGAGGAGCCGCCTGATCTGGGCCTCGTCGTCGATGACCAGGATCCTCATCGTCCTTCCCCCCAGGATACGCAGGCCGGGAACCAGGCCCGCACCTCGAGGCCGCCGCCCGGCGCGTTGCGCGCCGAGGCCGAGCCTCCGTGGGCCTCGGCGATGCCGCGGCAGATGGCGAGTCCTAGTCCGAGCCCCCCCCCGGCGGGACGCTGGGCCTGGACTGCCCCTCGAGAACCGGGGACTGTCCCCGCCCTGAACCGTTCGAAGATCCGCTCGAGATCCCCTTCGGGGACGCCAGGCCCGCGGTCCCGCACGAGCATGACGAGGCCGTCTCCCTCGACCTCGAGGGAAAGCTCGACCGGCGTCGCCGGCGGCGTATAGCTCGCCGCGTTGCGCAGGAGATTCGCACCGAGACGGGCGACGAGGGGGGCGTCGACGAGGGCGACGACCTGTCCCTCCGGCAGGGAGACCTGTATCTCGCGGCCCCGGACCCCGGGTCCGGCTCCATCGATCGCGGCCCGCGCGAGCTCCGCCGGCTCCACGGTCCGTCGCGTCAGCCTGAGGCGGCCCGACTCGATGCGGCTCAGTGAGAGGAGATCCTCGACGATGCGGTCGAGGCGGTCCGAGGCCTCGAGGGCGCCCTCGAGGAGCTCCCGCCTGGCCGCTGGATCGGCGGCGAGGCCCTCGTCGCGGAGGGCGGAGATGGAGCCGGTGATCGTCGTCAGGGGGGTCCTGAGCTCGTGGGAGACCGAGTCGAGGAGGATGCGGCCGAGGCGGTCGGACTCGAGCTCGAGGGCGGCCTTCCTGCTCCGTCCCTCCGCCGCGACCCGCTCGAGAGTCGAGGCCAGGGTCCTGCCGAGCGAGACGAGGAGGTTGTCATCGCCCCGCGTCCAGAGCCGCGAGGAGGGGACGGCGATGCCGATGGCGCCGGTGGAGCGGCCGCGGGCGACGGCAGGCACGAAGCGGAGGCGCGAATCCGGGTAGGAGTCCGTCCCCGCGCCGCAGATCGAGCCGCTCTCGAGGGAGAATCCGGCCGCGGCCGACTCGACCGCGCCGAGCCCCGGGAGGGCCGAGCCGCCCTTCACCTGACCGGCGAGGACGGCGGCACTGGTGCCGTAGTGCCGTTCGACCAGTGCGGCGGCCTCGATCGCGGCCTCCTCGGCCGACCGGCATTCGGAGAGGCGCTGGGCAGCCTCGAAGAGGAAGGCGGCCCGCTCCTCGCGCCCGGCGACGAGGGCCTTGCTCGAGCGGAGCCGCGAGACCAGGGAGCCGGTGACCGAGGCCACGAGGAAGTAGACCGCGAAGAGGATCCAGTCCTCGGGCGAGCCGATGCTGAGGGTGTAGAGCGGCGGTATGAAGAGGAAGTTGAGGGCGACCGCGCTCAGGGCCGCGGTGGCGGCCACCGGGCCCGGCGAGGCGAGGAGGGAGAGGCCGACGATCGCCCCCAGGTAGAGGAGGGCGATGGAGCGATAGCCGATGGCCGGGGCGAGGATGGCGCCGAGGCCCGTCACCGCGGCGAAGGCGAGGGCGAGGAGGCCGTATTGACGGGCCGGCGCCGTGAAATAGCGGCGGGCCGCGGCGAAGGTCAGGTCGGTGCGGGGCGCTTCGGCGTCCTGCACGACGGCCACGTCGACGAGACCTGCCTCGCGCACGATGCGGTCGGTGACCGTGGCCTGCCGCGGCAGGGGCCCGAGCCGCGAGAGGCCCGAGCGGCCGAGCACGATCATGGAGCAGTCCCTGGCCCGCGCCGCCTCGATCACCGTCGTCGCGATGTCCTCGCCCGGCGCGACGATGGTCTCGGCGCCGAGCCTCCGCGCGAGGGCGAGGTTGGCCTCGATGCGGGCCTGCTCCTCGCGGGGGCGGCGCCTGCCGTCGTCGACGTGGAGGGCGAGCCAGTCCGCGCGGAGGGCGACTGATGCTCGGCGGGCCCATCGCACGAGATGGGCCGAGCTCGGAGAGGGGCCGACCGCGACGAGGATGCGCTCGCCCAGGGCCAGGCGCGGGGCCGAGCCCGGATCAGCCGTCCCCGAGCGCCGGCGATTGGCGGCCCGCGCCGCGTAGCGCTCCGCGAGCGAGCGCAGGAGCTCGTAGCCACGGCGGTCGATGGCGCTTTCAAACCCCGCGCGCTCGAGGGAGCCGAAGCCTGCCTGGCCCTCGGCGAGGCGTCGCGCGAAGGCCTCGGGTTCGGGGGAGACGAGCCTCCACTCGTCGACTCGGTCCAAGGCGCCGTCGGGCACACGGTCAGGCACGGTCATGCCGAGGGAATCCTCGACGAGCCCCGCGATGCTCTCGACGCTCGTCGCGTCGAGGGCGGCCCAGACCGCGATGCCGCGGTCGAGGAGCTCGAGGACGTCCTGCCAGCGCCGGCGGTGGCGAGAGCCGGGGCCGTTCGCGGCTTCGAGGCCTTCCACGAGGACGAGAGCCGGCCTCCGCTCGATGATCGCGTCGAGGTCGAGCCCGCCTCCCTGGCCCTTCCCCGGCAGGACCTCGAGACCACGGAAGCGATCATCCGGCCGTGAATCCCCGGAAGTTCCCGCGGCGCCGACCACGAGATCGATCCCCGCGAGCGACTCGGAGCGGGCAGCCTCGAGCAGGGCCTCTTGCGCGCCGGCTCCGGGACAGGGGGCGAGAAAGACGACGAAGCTCGCGCCGCGGGACCGAGCGCCCGCCCGGGCACTGTCCCCGCCGAGGTCATCCGGATCGACACGACCGCTCATCGCCTTCCTTCCGCGGGAAAGTATGTCGATGGCGGCCGCGGCTCGTCAACGACGTGACCCGCCCGCTCTCCCGCGTCGCCTCCGCCTCCCAGCCTCATCCTCGCCCCGCGGCGTCAGCGTGCCGATCCGGTCGAGCACCTCTCGCATCGTCGGCCGCCTGCCCCTGCCGAGGAGAGGTCCTCGCCTGCCGGTGCTCTTGGGCCTGTCCCCCGATTCCATGGCATCCTCCCGCGCGAAAGATACGGCGCGGGGGGATGCGGAGCCATACAGCGGCTGTTAATACCGGGGCTGGCACCGTTAGGTCGGCATTAATCCGAGGTCTGTCCCCATCGACGTTGTCCCCCACGGCTCGGGCTCCGTCCCCCTCGGCCGGTCCTCCGCCAAAGATGGACGACTGCGAGGCCCGCGAGGAGTAGGGCGCCGGCGAGGATTAGCCGGCCCCTACCCACGGGATGGGCGGCGGGTGCGCCTGCGGCGACGATCTCGAGCTGTTCCGCGTGGATGTCGAGGTCGCCGCCGTGCTCGGGGCAGGACCGGTGGAAGACGCCCTCGACACGGACGAGGTCGCCCTTGCCCGTGTAGGAACCGTAGCGACGCACCTTCCCGGTCTCGGCGCGCGGCAGCCAGATCCCGATGGCGTAGCTCCCGTCGGAGAGATTGAGCCAGGCGTATCCGCCGCGGGACAGAGCTGCGCCGATGGCCTCGCCCTCGAAGGCGAGGCGCGCGCCGTCGAGGGCCCGGGCCTCCTCCACGAGGCGGCTCGAGGCGACCGGCGTATCAGGCCTTGCCGCTGACGGCGCGGGGACCGGCTGCGCCAGGGAATCCTCGGCCAGCGCGGGGCCAGTCCCGGCGAGGGCGAGGATCGCGGCGAGCAGCGCGGCGGCTCCGGGGGCTCGTCTCATCGCTCCCTCCTGAACGAGGCCGCCACGAAGGCGAAGGTGGCGAGGACGGCCATGAACTCGAGCCGGCCGGCCCACATGTTGAAGATGTAGACGATCTTGAGGAGCGCCGGCATGGAGGCGGCGGTGACGCCGATGGAGAGCCCCACGTTGCCCGTCACCGAGGCCGACTCGAAGGCCGAGTCGAGGAGAGGGTAGCCGCAGAGCGCGCCGGCGATCGTCGCGATGGCGAAGATGAGGACGTACAGGAGGATGATAAGGGCGGCGCTCCTCACCTGCTGCTCGCCTAGCGTGCGCTCGCCGTGGTAGTGGAAGCGCTGGGGGAAGACGGCGCCGCTCGGCTTGAGGAGGCGCCGCGTGTCCTGGACGATGGCCTTGAAGATGATGCCGACGCGGAGGCCCTTGAATCCCCCGGCGGTGGAGCAGGCCGAGCCGCCGATCAGCATCGCGATGATCAGGGCGAGGATCCCGACATCGCCCCACTCGAGGGCGAGCTGGCGCGGATAGACCGTCATGAAGCCCGTCGTCGTGTGGGCCGAGGCGAGTTGGTAGAAGCCCTTGCGGAATAGGGCGACCGCCTGGGGGTAGACCTTGAGCTTCGCCAATCCCCAGCAGCATAGGAAGGTCAGGATGCTCATCGTGGTCGCGAAGGAGACGTTCTCGATGTTCCTGGCGACCTCCTTGCGGTTTCCCGTCCACACCGCGTGGTGGAGGGCGAAATTGAGTGAGCCGACGATGAAGAACACGAGGGTCACCGCCTCGTAGGCTCCCGAATGGTAGTAGAGCACGTTTTGCGACATGGGCGCGAAGCCTCCCGTGCTCCAGGCGGCCATGTAGATCCACAGGCCGTGGAGGAAGGCATCGACCGGGGACAGGCCGATGAGGAGGCCCGTGATCCAGAGCGCCGCCGTGCCCGCCGCGAGGTAGACCAGGCTGATCTTCCAGATGGCCTTGGCGGTGTGGAAGACACTCGGGAAGAGCCGCTCGTCCTTGCCCTCGCCGACGTAGAGCTTGTAGCCGCCCGCCGAGTCCTTCACGAGGAAGGTCAGGGCGAGGACGATGATTCCCTGGCCCCCGACGAAGGTGACGAGGTGGCGCCACATGTTGAGGCTCCGCGAGGCGTGGTCGAGGTCCTGGATGAGGACGAGGCCCGTCGTCGTGAAGCCGCTCATCACGTCGAACATCGCGTCGAGGTAGGAGAGGTAGTGGCCGCTCAGGAAGTACGGGATCGCGGCGACGGCCATGACGGCGAGCCAGGAGATGCCCCCCGTCACCATGCCGTGCATCCAGGTGGCCCGCCGGTCGGTCCGTCCGAGGATCGCCATTATTCCGCCGAGGGACAGAGCCGCGCCGAGGGCGATGAGGAAGTCGACGAGGGCCGCCCATTCGCCCGCGGCGATGGCCGTCAGGATCGGCGCGGCGTAGAGGCCGGCCATGCCCAGGAGGATCTTGCCCGTGTAGGAGCAGACGAGCTTCCAGTCCTCGAGGCGCGGTTTCACGAGCATGTCGGTCAGGCCGCCGCCAGGGCGAGGCAGAGGAGGTAGCCGAGGCCGAGGAAGGCGAGGGCGTAGCCGCCCTCGGCAACGATGCCGAGGATCGCCGCGAGCCGCTCGCCGCGGCCGTCGCGGCTCCGTTCGCAAGGCCTTGGCGCTCTCATGATCGACCTCCCAGGAGGGCCCGCTCGAGGGCCCCGGCGTGGCCGCGCTTCGCGAGGGCGAAGACCCGGTCTCCCGCCTCGAGCCTCGTGTTTCCCCTCGGCAGGGAGACGGAGCCTTCCCTGCCGAGGGCGATGAGCACGCAGTCCTGCGGCAGATCGAGGTCCCGGACCTTCCTGCCCGCGGCCGGGGAACCGACCCGCAGCGCGACTTCGGCGAGTTCCACGTCGCCGCCGGCGAAGATCGAGAAGAGCTTCATGCCGTTCGAGGGCAGGACGTTCTCGATCGTCCGCGCGGCGATGGAGGTCGTACTGATCGTCGAGTCCACTCCGAGGCGCTTGAAGATCTCCTCGTTCCTCGGGTCGATGACGCGGGCCACCGCGAAGGGGACCTTGAATCGCGCCTTCGCCATCTGGCAGAGGGCGAGGTTGACCTCGTCCCTGCCCGTGGCGGCCACGAGGTACGTGGCTTCCCCGGCCTCGGCGTCGGCGAGGACTTCGAGGTCCGTGCCGTCGCCGCGTATCACGGTGAGGCCGAGGCCCTCGGATACCCGCGCGGAACGCTCGGAATCGAGCTCGACGAGGCCGACGCGGTGGCCCGAGCGATGCAGGGCCTCGGCGAGATGGTAGCCGAGCTTGCCGGCGCCGACGATGAGTACGTAGGTCATGCTCTGTCCCCTTCGGCCCGGATCCGGCGGAGGAGGACAAGGTCGTCCCCGCGGATCGCGCGGCCCGGCTCCGAGCCTGGGCGCGAGGCTGCGTCTACAACGCCGGCGATTCGTTTGCCCGCCGGCGCCTCGATTTCGCCGAGGGCCTTCCCGATCCATTCCCGGGGAGGCCTGAGCCCGATGAGGTCGGGATCGATGCTGCCCCGCAGCGAGGAGAAGTTGTCCTCCCTAATGAGGTCGAGGATCTGGTTGATGGCGGTGCTCGTTGGACAGACGGTGTCGAGCCCGAGCCCGCGGTAGAAGGCCTCGAGCTCCGGGTCCATGATGCGCGCGAGGACGGCCGGCACGCCGAAGAGCTCCCGCGCGACCTGTGCGGCCATCGCGTTCACTCGGTCGTCCTGGGTCGCCGCGACGAAGAGGCCCGCCTTTCGTATCCCGGCTTCCTCGAGGACGGTGGGGTCGGTCGGGATCCCCTGGACGGCGAGCCCGTCGAATTCGCCCCCGAGTCTCCGCTGGTCGATGTCCTGGTCGACGATTACCACGTCGTGGCCTTGCGACGAGAGGAGCCGGGCGAGCCCCGACCCCAGTTTCCCGCATCCCGCGATGAGCGCGAACATGATTTGCTCCTCGAGCGAGAAGATCGCACGGAGGTGGTCGGCCATCCTATTCGGAGGTAGTTAATCAGGTGACGGCAAGCGTTAAGAACCTGTTAATCCCGGGACCGTCCCCATTGATCGGTCCCCATGGGCCGCGATCATGTCGGGGACGTGGTCTTTGCAATGCCATCGCCAATCCGCCGTACGCGATCAGTGGCCTCTTCCTCTGCCTGCTCCTTCTCAGCCCGCAAGATAACCTGGCTCGCCTCGTTTCTTCGGGTATGAGCGGGCATGAGGGACAGTCCTTGCCGTCCTTGTTCCAGACCTCTGCTTCGCCCTCAATCAAGTCGCCTCGCCATGTGCGTATCGCCAACATGCGTCACCCTCGTATCCTTATCAACGGCGCCCGGTACCATGTGACGGCGCGCATCAATCGAAAAGAGATGCTTCTCGAGAGTTCGCGTGTCCGGGAGCTTTTCCTTTCGACGGTGCGCAGGGCCAAACGGAAGTACCGCTTCCGGTTATGGAACTTCTGTGTCATGGGAAATCATGTGCATTTCCTCATTGAACCCGTGGAAGGGGAAAGCCTGTCGTCGATCATGCGATGGATACTCGGGGTATTCGCCATGGCGTACAACAGGAAGCAGGGCTTGACCGGGCACGTATGGGGTGAACGCTTCCATTCCAGGATCCTCGATGGCCTGCGTGAGTTCGTTCTCGCCTTCGGATACATCGACGACAATCCGGTCAGGGCCGGGCTCGTGGATCATGCGCATGAATGGCCTCACTGCGGGTGCGCCCATTACAGGGGGATGAAACACGAGCTCCTCGACGATATACCCCCATGGCTGCCCCTGCTGTTCCCTGGTATCGCGGCGATTTCCCTGCCGAACTGATCGCGAGGTCGAGCCGGGCGGACTACCATGCCCAGTATAGCGCCATGCCCAGGCAGCCATGGCAATACGCCTCCGTGCGAGGAGGCGCGGGTTCCTCTCATGTCGTCGGACTGGATTGGCGGCGGGCGGTTCCCTGATATCCGCGATGAATGCGCGGCGGTCGCGCGACGCGAACCTGAGAAGCCGGCGCGACGGGGATGAACCCCGCGACCGATCCGCCTGACGCTGTAGGGCGGCGGGTGCGGGCGTCATGGATGACGCAGGACCCGCCCTGTATCGCAATGAGAAATGCTTGCGCCGGTTTCATCAATAGTGTCGAAACCGGCTACTCCCCTCGCGTCACGCCTCCGCCCAGAGCTTCACCAGTTCGAGCAAGGTCTCCGTCGCGAGGACCATGTCGGAGACGGATACCCACTCGAAGCGGCTGTGGTAGTTGTAGGAGCCGGTGAAGATGTTCGGCGTGGGGATGCCCATCTCGGTGAGGCGTGCGCCGTCGGTGCCGCCGCGGATGGGCTTGATGTAGGGCTCGGCGCCGGCGCGGCGCGCGGCCTCCATGGCGCGCTCGAGGACCTCGGGCCGCTCGTCGAGCCTGGCGCGCATGTTCTCGTAGGACTTGACGACCTCGAGCTCGACGGAGCCGAGGGGGAACTGGGCCTCGACGGCCTTCGCGAGGGCGCGCACGGCCTCGACGCGGCGCTCCATGCCCTCGGCCTTGAAGTCGCGGAGGAAGACCTCGACCTCGGCCGAGTCCAGGGTGCCCTTGATCTCGTGGGCGCAGTAGTAGCCGAACCAGCCGTCGGTGGACTCGGGGGCCTCGCTGCGGGGCAGCATGGCGACGAAGTGGGAGGCCATGGACACGGCGTTGGCCAGCTTGCCGCGGGCCGCGCCGATGTGGATGCTCCGTCCCTTGAACCGGGCCTTGACGGTGCGCGCGTTGAAGCACTCGGCCTCGACCTCGCCGCGGCGCGAGCCGTCGAGGGTGTAGCAGGCCTTGGCCGCGAGCTTGGCGACGGGGAAGAGGCTCATGCCCTTGCCGGTCTCCTCGTCGGGGGTGAAGATGATCTCGAGGGGGCCGCGAGGCAGCTCGGGGTGGGCGAGGAGATGGCGGAGGGCGGTCATGATCTCCGCGATGCCGGCCTTGTCGTCGCCGCCCAGGAGGGTGGAGCCGTCGGTGACGATCAGGGTGTCGCCGATCTTGGCGAGGAGGTCGGGATTGTCCTCGGCGGGGTCGAGGACGTAGCCGTGGCCGAGCTCGATCGGGCAGCCGTCGTAGCCCTTTACGGCGCGGGGGCGGGCGTCCTTGCCGGAGACGTCGCTCGAGGTGTCGAGGTGGGCCATGAGGCCGATGGCCGGGGCGCGCTCGAAGCCCTTCGCGGCGGGCACGCGCGCGATGAGATAGCAGTGCTCGTCGAGGCTGACCTCCTCGATGCCGAGTCCCTTGAGCTCGTCGACGAGGAGCCGCGCGAGGTCCCACTGCGTCCGGGTCGAGGGGATGGCCTCGATATGGTGGTCGCTCGTGGTCTCTATCTTGGCGTAGCGGATGAGCCGCTCGGCGAGCTCGGCGGCGTAGGGCCGCGCGAGGAGTTCGGTGGTCGATCTCATGGTGGCGCCAGTATGCACGGGATCGGCCGCTTCGGCAACGGCGCGGCCGCGAACTTTAGGCCGTATTTCTATGGCTAGAAATGGGGACATAAATCCGGGGGACAGTCCCCCGCGGCCTGGGTCTGTCCCTCGCCGCGGTCGGGGCTCTGTCCCTCTGTCCCGTCTCTCAGTCCCGCTCCCGCGATTCGGGTATGGTCGCGAGGAGGGGCATCCGCACGAAAAGGTCGAGGGCGATGGGGATGAGGAAGACGAACTGGGGGCCGAGGCGGTCCCAGACGAGGCCGGCGAGGAGGGCGACGAGGGCCTGGGTCGCCATCTGGAAGAAGCCGAGGACGCCGAGCCACCTGCCCATGTAGCCGGGCTCGACGAGCTCGAACTGGAGGGCGGCGGTGACGACGCCGCTGATGAAGAGGGCTCCTTGGAGGACGCCGGCCGCGATGAAGGCGAAGCCTCCCCGCGCCAGGACGAGGAGGAGGCAGGAGGTCCAGAAGACGGGCGCCGTGATGAAGAGCACGCGTTTGCGCCCGATGCGGTCGGCGAGCCGTCCGGCGGGTATGCCGAGGAGGAGGGGCGTCAGGGCGAAACCGGTGACCATGGCGCCGAGCACGAACTCGTCCGCGCCCCTCGAGGCGGCGAAGGGCTGGGTGAAGGGGATGATCATGCCGTTCGGGAGCTGGCCGACGACGGAGACGGCGATGAAGCGTTTGAGGCTTTTACCGTGCTTGAACACCTCGCCGAGGCCGCCGAGGAAGCCCGCGCCTCCCCGGGAAGGCGCCCCCCAGCGCCGGTCCGAGAGGCTGGTCAGGACGATGAGGAAGCAGAGCGCCATGCCGGCGAAGGCGATCCAGAAGAGTGGCCTGATGCCCGAGGTCGAGGGGCCGCCTCCGCGGTTGACGACGAAGGCCCCGATCAGGGGGCCGACAACGCCGAGGATGCCCGCGGCGAGGGTCTCGCAGAGGCTCATGGCGGTTGCTCGCGTCTCGGGCCTCAGGGTGTTGGCGCAGACGACGGAGCAGCAGTGGCCGCTCGTGCGGAAGCCGACGTAGTAGAGCATCATGGCGACGATGGCGACGGGCCACTGGCGGGCGAGGGCGTAGGCCAGCCAGGAGCTCGCGAGGAGGCCGATGCCGACGAGGTAGATGCGCTTGGGGCCGATCCGGTCGAGGAGGCTTCCGGTGAAGGGACTGATGATGGCCGCGGTCGCCATTCCGGCGCAGTTGACCAGGCCGAGCTGGGCGCCCGAGGCGCCGAGGCCGATGGTGTAGAGCGAGAGGTAGGGCAGGACCATCTGGTAGAGGAAGCGATAGATCGAGGTCCTGCCCGCGGATACGACCCAGTCCCGCGGCAGGCCGCGGAGGAAGGCCGCGGCG
>CAYNPQ010000074.1:0-8064 GCA_964399065.1 uncultured Treponemataceae bacterium
GTACGGAAGGTCGTACCAGAGCTTCGGCGCGGGCGGCGCGTTCGGCGGGACGGTGGAGAGCCCGATCAGGTCCTTCTCCATCCCGACCGCGACCGAGAAGGCGCAGTTGATCCCGTGCTGAACCATCAGCTCCGGCATGACGAGCCAGCCCGCCTTCGCCGTGGCGTTCGCGTTGTGGGCGCCGTCGATCTGGAAGATCCGCGCCCCCGCCATCACCTTCTTCGCCTCCGCCGCGTCGACGAAGGAGCGGTACATGTTCACGTTGCGGTAGAGGACGTTGTACTGCGGGTCCTGGTGGGCGCCGTTGATGCCCTCCTCGGCGAAGAGGACGGCGACCTCGGGGCCGGCGACGCCGGAGACGTAGCTGTGGAAGTTGATGGGCCGGCCCACCTCCTCCTCGATCAAGTCGCAGGCCTTGCGGCTCGCGCGGATCTGCTTGCGCGTGATGGGGACGCCGCCCGTGCCCTCGGGCGTGCCCTCCATCAGGCCGTCGATGTGGCTCTGGCCCGTGGTGCGGATGACCATGAGGTGGTCGGCTCCGTGCCAGGCTGCCATGCGCATGCGCCTGATGTCGTCCTCGAAGCGGCCCGAGGCGATCTCGGTCGTCACGACGCAGGAGGGCTGGGGGTCGATGTGGTCGAAGTACTTCGAGGCCGGGAGGCCGATGCCCCTCTTCAGGGGCTTCGACATGTTCCGGTAGTGGAAGGGGCCCATGTCGACGCCGCCCTTCGGGACCTCCCTCCAGGTCCAGCCCTTGCGGGGCGGATGGTAGTCCGCGAGGCCTTCCATGATCCGCTCGATGTCGAGCTTCTTGTTGGGATCCAGTTCCTTGTCAGCCATATCTCAGCCCCTTCTCAGAACAAGCCCTTGAGGACCGCGGGGTCCTCGATGATCGCCTGCGCGGCGCCTCTCAGGTCGGTGCCCCTCTTCTCGGCCACCTTGAGGATGACCTGCCCCGCACCCTTGCCCAGGAGCCCCGCCTCGAGCACGCGCGTCACCACCGCGTGGGTCGAGACGGAGTCGATCCCCATGCGCAGGAGCACCGCCCTCTCGATGGAGGGCGAGGTGTGCGTCCTCGCGAGGTCGACGATGGGATCGACGACCTGGCCGCAGAGCTTCCAGAACCGCTCCTTCAACTCGGCGTCGCTCAACTTGTCGAGCTCCGCCCTCCTCTTCTCGAACCTAGCTATCCTGTCCTCAGCCATATGCCCCTCCAAAACGCCGCATTCCTGGAAAAATGGAAGAGTAACCACGGAGCCACGGAGGGAAGAGGGAGGTCACGGAGGGAAGAAGGAGAGGAAGATGAGTTGAAAGAAAAGAAAGGAATAGTGGTGGAAGAAAGAAAATATGTATTCTTCCGCTCTTTCCTCAATCCTATTTCCTTCCCATTCTCTCTTTCACATTCTCATATCTCTTCCTCCGTGATCTCTCTCCCCTCTTTCCTCCGTGTCTCCGTGGTTTCTCTTTATTCCTTGGTTTCTCTTTATTGTGTTCTTTACTCCGTCTTCAGTCCCTTGGCCGCCTCGCGGACCCAAGGAACGTCCTTCTTCACGTCCTCGGCGAGGAAGGCATAGTCCCCCTCGCTCCACTTCTCCACGGGCCAGGCCTTGGCGGCGTTCCGCAGGTAGGAAAGCCTGAGCCTGTCCATGTCCTGGACCTTCCCGCGCACCTGCTCGAGGCGCTCGGGGATGACGATCGCCTTGCCGGGGACGTTCTCCGCCGGATCGCCGCGCCGCACCTCGACGCCGTTCTCGCGCGCGAAGGAGAGCTGGCTGTTGTGGTGCTTTCCCGCGCCCGTGTACTCGGTCTCCTGCACGACGACGATCTGCTCCCGGTCCATCTGCCTCGCGAGGGTCACGGCCGCGGTGAGGCTCGTGTTGCCCGCGGGGCCCCGCTCGAGGCCCTCGAGCTTGGTCAGGAGCTCGGTCACGTAGAAGACCTCGCCCTGGGTCACGAGCTGGTATTCGTCCATGTAGCGCAGGGGGCGCGCCGCGTTGCGCGGCACGTCGACGCGGTCCGGCCAGGTCGCGAAGGGCACGCCGAAGCCCGTGTGCCCCGTGGTGAAGGACTTCCGGTTGAAGTCGCGGTCCGAGGCCATGTGGAGGCCGCCGAGGTCGACCGAGCAGGCGACGACGCGCGCGTTCCCGCAGCCCGCGACGCGCAGGCCCCGGGCCGTGCCCGTGAGGTTGCCGCCGCCCGCGTGCGTGATGCAGACCGCGTCGGGGTCCCGGCCCGTCCGCTCGCGCACCTGGGCGACGAGCTCGGCGCCGAGGGTCTCGACGCCGCGGATGCCGAAGGGCGTGTAGAGGCTCGCGTTGAAGAAGCCCGTCTCCTCGAGGGTCCTGAGCAGGACGTAGAAGAGCTCGGGCCCGACGGAGAGCTTGAGCACCTCGGCGCCGTAGGCCTCGCAGGCGCGGCTTTTCTCCACGATCTCGGGCTGGCCCACGCCGCGGCTGTCGAAGACCTCCTGGACGATGATGCACTTGAGTCCACGCATCGCGGCCTGGGAGGCGACGGCTGCGCCGTAGTTGCCGCTCGTCGCGGCGATCATGCCCTTGTAGCCCTTCCGGGCGGCCTCGTAGGCGCTGATCGAGGCGCGGCGGGCCTTGAAGCTGCCGGAGGCGTTGGCCGCCTCGTCCTTCACGAAGATGCGGGCACCCTTGCCGGGGCCCGCGGTCCTCCGCACGGCCTCGGTGAGGTTCCGGAGCTCGTGCAGGGGCGTGTCGCCGACCTTGGCCTCGCGCTGTATCCGCACGATGTCCTCGTGCGAGTAGCCCGTCCGCTCCATCATGCGCTCGTACTCGAAGGCGATCGGGCTCAGGGCGAAGGAGTCGTAGTCCATGCCCATGGCCGACTTCATGATCTCGTTCTTGCGCGCGGTCACCGCCGCGTAGGACATGTCCCTCGCGCTCACGACTCCGCCTCCGTCCCGATGGTCAGGAGCTCGGGGACCACCGTCCCGAAGCCGTGGCCGTAGCTCGGGTTCGCGACGCGGAGCCGACCCGAAAGCTCGCGGCCGATGATGCTGCGGACCCGCGCCGGCGCGCCGATCTCCGCCTCCTCCAAGAGGAAGCCCGAGACGCGCATCACGAGCGGCGTCGCCCTCGTGTCCTCGGGCAGGGTCGGCGCCCGCTCCTCGGGCCGGAGCACGACCTCCTCGATCTCGACCCAGGTCCCCTTCACGACTTTATCCATAACCGCTCCTATCTAGAGAGGGAGAAACCACGGAGACACGGAGGGGAAGAGGAGATCACGGAGGAGAAAGAGAAAAGAGGGGAGGATGGAATGAAGGGAAAGAAGATGATTTGGATAGGAGGTGGTGTAGTTCAATGATCCCCATCCCTTTTTCTTTCCTCTATTCATCTCCTTCTTCCTCCGTGATCTCCCTCTCTTCCTCCGTGCCTCCGTGGTTACTCTTCCATTTTCGCCGCGAAGCCTCTCTATCGTCCTTACTTCAGCTCGACCTTGATCTGGTCCCGGAAGTCCCCCATGATCGCGTGGGGCACGGGGAGGTCGATCATCGTCTTGAGCCCGGGCTCGGCGTTGATCACCTGGGGGATCATGTTGACGCACATCGCGATGGTGCCGAGGCCGCCGTCGACCTCGGGCTTGTTGGCGAGGTTGACGGGGGGGGTGCCCTTGATCGTGACGTAGTCGCCGGTATGGGTGCCCTCCATCTCGGGCTCGATCTGCTGGGGGTGGATCATGTCGATCCTCGGCTCGCCGCCCACGTAGCCCTGGCCCGTCATGTTGACGCCGGCCACGTCGCCGGCCTTGGCGAAGCCGTAGGCGGACCTGCGGTCCACGGTCGTGACGATGGGCTTCATCTGCTGCTCGAACCTGTCGACCTTCCAGCCGAGGGCCTCGGCGATCATCGCGACGGACTGCTGGAAGCCGACGTGGCCGGCCATCGTGCCGTCGGCCACCGCCTTGTTGAAGGCCTCGAGGGTGAAGCCGACTCCCTGCTCGTGCATGACCGTGGGGCCGAAGGGCGAGAGGGAATTCACGCGCTTGGCCTCGATGTGCTCGACGTCGATCATGCAGCCGGTCATCACGATGACGAGGAGGTCCATGATGAGGCCGGGGTTGATGCCCGTGCCGAGGATGGAGACCCCGTTGGCCTTCGCGATCCGGTCGAGCTCGGCCGCGAGCTCGGGGTCCTGGGCCTTGGGGAAGGACATCTCCTCCGCGGTGGAGATGACGTTCACCTTCTTCTCGAGGCAGTACTTGAGCCGGGGGAAGGCGGCCTTGGTGAAGGAGTCGGTGGCGCAGAGGGCCAGGTCGCAGCAGCGCTCGGTCAGGACCTCCTCGATCCTGGCCTTGACCGTCACGGGCGCCCTGCCCCCCCGCTCGACGCCGAGAAGCTCGTGCATCTCCTTGCCGACCCGGTCGGGGTGCATGTCGCAGACGCCGACGATATCTATGCCCTTCTTCTTCAGGATCATCCGGGCCATGCCCGAGCCCATGGCGCCGAAGCCCCAGATGACCACGCGTACGTTCCTCATTGAGTGACCTCCAGAGAATGTCGATCGACCTCATTAATGCAAGAAGCGTGCCAATCCAAGAAAGAAGCCGGCGGGCGGGACGCCGCGAAAAAGGAGAGCGTACCGAAGCGGACGCGAAAGGATGCGAAGCTCGCCGGCGCGCCGGGAGGGGCCACGCGCCGAGAGCGCAAAATATCTTGCGTTACCGCAAGATTCCTTGCATCACCCCCCCCTCACTTCCCCGCGAGGCCGTGGCGCCGCATCTTGTACTGGAGGCTCTGCCGCGAGATCCCGAGCTCGGCCGCCGCCCTGGTGACGTTCGAGCCGTTGGCCCTCAGGGCCTCGGCGATGAGCTCCTCCTCGATCCCGTCGAGGTAGGCCGCGAGGTCGCCCGAGAAGCGGCGCCGCCGGCCCGCGCCCTCCCCGCCGCCCCGCCGGCCGGCGAGCATCTCGAGGTGGGCGGGCAGGTGCTCGCGGCCGAGCACGCGCTCGCTCCCGACCATGGTCATCGCGCTCTCGATGACGTTCTGGAGCTCGCGGACGTTGCCGATCCACTCGTAGTCCAGGAAGGCCGCCTCGAGCTCGCGCGAGAGGGAGATCGCCTCCTTGCCCATCTTCCGGGCGTAGAGGCGGATGAAGTGGTCGACGAGGAGGGGGATGTCCTCCCGCCTCTCCCTGAGGGGCGGGATCTCGATGTTGATGACGTTGACGCGGTAATAGAGGTCCCTCCTGAAGCCGCCCTCGCGCATGAGATGGCGGAGGGGCTCGTTGCTCGCGGAGAGGATCCGCGCGTCGACGGCCACGTCCCTGGGCCCGCCGACCCGGCGGACCGCGCCCTCCTGGAGGGCGCGGAGGATCTTGGCCTGGAGGGGATAGCTCAGGGAGTTGATCTCGTCGAGGAAGAGGGTGCCGCCGTTCGCCTGCTCGAAGAGGCCCGGACGGTCCTCGGCCCCGGTGAAGCTGCCCCGCGTCGTGCCGAAGAGGATGCCCTCGAGGAGGGTGTCCGGGATCGCGGCGCAGTTGACCGCGATGAAGGGCTTGTCCCTGCGGCCGCCCTCGTTGTGGATGCCCTGGGCGAAGAGCTCCTTGCCCGTACCCGTCTCGCCCTCGATGAGGACGCTGGAGTCGGAGCGCGCCGCCTTCCGCGCGATGTCGATGGCCCGGAGGTAGAGGGGGTGCCGGCCGATCAGCAGGTCGAAGGTCGCGGGCCGGGGCTTGGGGCGCGAGGGGCGCGGCGGATCGATGAGCCTCTGCTGGAGGTCGATGATCTTCTCGGAGAGCTGGTTCACCTCGGTGTAGTTCCTCGCGATCTCCACGGCCCCGACGATCCGGCCGCGGGAGAAGATCGGGAAGGTCGTGTTGACCGTCGAGATGCGCTTCTTCTTCAGGTTGAGGTAGGACTGCTTCCGCTGGTCGATGGTCCGGCCCGTCTCGACGGCCGTCAGCAGGGTCGAGTCGGCCGGGGTCCAGCCCGGGAGCACCTCGAGGAGGGGGCGCCCGAGGACCTCGTCGGCGGAGAGCCCCTCGATCTTCTCCATCGCGCGGTTGTAGAGGACGCTCCGCCCCTGGGCGTCGACGATGTGCACGCCCTCCTCGATGGAGTGCAAAATATCTTGCATCGCCAGCGCGAGCAACCGGTCGCGCCTCGCGGCGTCCTCTCGTCTCGTTCCCATGCGCCCCGCCCGGGGTCGCCCGTCCAGCGGGCCCCCCGCCCGATACTAGCGCGCTCGCGCGACCTATGCAACGCCGCCGCCGTGGGGTAGGATTCGGCCCATGGGCATAGGAGGGCACGTGACCGGCAAGAACCTCATCGACGCGGCCAGGGGCCTCGTGCCCTGCGACCTCAACCTCGCCAACTGCGGCCTCGTGGACCTCCTGCGGGGGGAGATCCGCCGCGGCGCCACGGTCTCCATCCACCGCGGCCACGTCGCCGGCGTCGACGACGGGCTCCGCGCCGAGCGGACCATCGACATGCGGGGTCTCTTCCTCGCCCCCGGCCTCGTCGACTCCCACGTCCACATCGAGTCCTCGATGCTCACGCCCCCCGAGTACGCCCGCATCGTCGTGCCCCGCGGGACCACGACCGTGGTGGCCGACCCCCACGAGATCGCCAACGTCCTCGGCTACGAGGGCATGCGCTACATGCTCGCCGCGAGCGAGGGCCTCCCCCTCGACGTCTACCTCATGGTCCCCTCCTGCGTGCCCGCGACGGACTTCGACACGGCGGGCGCGGCCCTCTACGCCTCGGACATGCACCCCTTCCTCCGCGAGCCCCGCGTGCTCGGCCTCGGCGAGGTGATGAACTATCCCGGCGTCCTCTTCAAGGACCAGAAGCTCCTCGACAAGATCGCCCTCTTCCGCGACGCGGGCAAGCCCGTGGACGGCCACGCGCCGGGCCTCTCCGGCGGCCCCCTCTCGGCCTACGTGGCCGCGGGCATCGGCTCCGACCACGAGTGCACGAGCCCCGCCGAGGCCCTCGAGAAGCTCGCGAAGGGCATGTTCATCATGCTGCGCGAGGGCTCCACCGCGAAGGACCTCCGGACCCTCCTCCCCGCGGTCTCGCCCCGGCGGGCCGGCTCCTTCCTCATCTGCTCGGACGACCGGCACCCGAACGACCTCATGGACGAGGGCCACATGGACCAGGCCCTGCGCCTCCTCATCGCCGGAGGCATCGACCCGATCGACGCCTTCCGCATCGCCTGCTCCAACCCCGCGCGCTGGTTCGGCATCCGCGGCTCGGGCCTCGTCGCGCCGGGCTACCGCGCCGACCTCGTCGCCTTCGAGCGGATCGAGGACTTCCGCGCCAAGCTCGTCTTCAAGGACGGCGTCCTCGTGGCCGAGGAAGGGCGGCTCCTCGCCGAGCCCCCCGCCTCGCGGCCGCCGGCCCGGGACTCGGTCAACATCAAGTGGCTGACCGAGGAGGACTTCCGCATCCCGGCGCCGACCAACGGCCGGCGCCGCGTCCGGGTCATCGAGGCCAGGCCCGAGTCCATCATCACGGGCGAGCTCCTCGCCGAGCCGAAGACCGAGGAGGGCCTCTGCGTCTCGGACCTCGCCCGCGACCTCGTCAAGATCTTCGTCATCGAGCGCCACACGGGCTCGGGCAACATCGGCAAGGGTTTCATCACCGGTCTCGGCTTGAAGCGCGGGGCCCTCGGCTGCACCGTCAGCCACGACTCCCACAACATGATCGTGGCCGGCGTGGACGACCGCTCCATCTTCAAGGCCGCCCGCCACCTCAACAAGATGAAGGGCGGCCTCGTCTTCGCGGTGGGCGACGAGGTCCGCCTCGACCTACCCCTCCCCGTCGCGGGCCTCATGAGCGACCGGGACGCCGCCTTCGTCGTCGAGCGGCTCCGCGCCTTCGACGAGCTCTTCGCGGCCGAGGGACTCTCGAACCCCTCGCCCCTCATGACCCTCTCCTTCATGGCCCTCCCGGTCATCCCCAAGCTCAAGATCACGGACCGCGGCCTCGTCGACGTCGAGCGCTTCACCCCGGTGGATCTCTTCGCGGAGTAGAAGAGAGCGGGAGGGCAACCTTCCCAAGGAAGGTTTCCCCCCCGCGCCCCCCTTTCCAAGG
>CAYNPQ010000074.1:8164-16972 GCA_964399065.1 uncultured Treponemataceae bacterium
TTTCCTTGACGGCACTTTGTATACAGAATACAATCACCCTGATGGTTTCTCGCCAGAGATTCAGCGCCGACGTCCACCAAGAGCTCCTCGTCCGGATCATCAGGGGCGAATTCTCCCCTGGCCAGAGGCTCAAGGACACGGAGCTCGCCGAGCAGCTCGGCGTCAGCCGCACCCCGGTGCGCGAGGCTCTCCTCCGCCTCGAGCGCGAGGGCTTCATCTCCGCCCAGAAGCACTTCGGCTTCTCGGTGAAGGGGCTCTGCGACGCCGAGATCCGCGAGGTCTACCCCCTGGTCAGCCTCCTCGAGTGCACCGCCTTGAGCTCCGTCCCCCTCCCCTGCCCCGTGAAGCTCGAGGAGATGGAGCGGCTCTGCCCCCCCTTCGACGGCCAGGGCGCCGACCCCCTCCAGCGGATCGAGCTCGACTCGGCCTGGCACCAGCTCCTCATCGAGGACAACGGGAACGCCCATCTCCTGCGCATCCTCGCCGAGCTCAAGGGCATCGTGTTCCGCTACGAGTACGCCTTCATGCAAAACGACGAGCTCGTCGTCGAATCGGTGGTCGAGCACCGGCGGATCGCCCAGGCCCTCGAGCAAGAGGACAGGAGGGAGGCGGTCCATCTCCTCGGCCGGCACTGGGAGCGCTGCACCCAGGCGACCCTGGATCTCTATCGCGCGAAGTGCCCCGATCCCGCCGACCAAGCCGAGGAGGCCGTCCCGGCGCTGGCGGGCGAGGACGGCCGGTCCTAGGCTTTCTTCATCCAGCCCTCACGACGAGGAATATGATGGGTAGAACATTGCGGTTCCTGGCCAACGACGGCGAGATCGCGACCGGGACCTGGGCCGGCGCTCCCGCCCTCGACTTCATCCGCCGCGACCTCGGCCTCACCGGGGTCAAGGAAGGCTGCCGCGAGGGCGACTGCGGCGCCTGCGCGGTCCTCGTCGGCTCGCGGCTCGAGGGGGGCGGCGTGGAATACCGCGCCCAGCCCTCCTGCCTCCTCGCCCTCGGCGAGCTCGAGGGGAGACACCTCGTCACGATCGAGGGCCTCGCGGCCGGGGCCAGGTCGGCGGGGGACCCCCGCTCCCTCAGCCCCGTCATGAAGGCCATCCTCGAGGCCAACGGCAGCCAGTGCGGCTTCTGCAGCCCGGGCTTCGTGATCTCCCTGACGGGCTTCCTCCTCGCCGGCCCCCCCTATTCGCTCGAGCGGGGGATCGCCGCGGTCGAGGGCAATCTCTGCCGCTGCACGGGCTACGGCGCGATCAAGCGGGCCATCGAGGCGCTCGCCCGCCAATTCGCCTGCCTGCCCGCGGACTACGGGAAGCGGCTCGAGGCGCTGACCGCGGCGGGCGTCGTGCCGACCTCCCTCCTCGCCTTCGCCCGCGGCGAGCTCCTTCCGGAGGAGGCGGGGCGCGCCGCCTTCCCGCCCGCGACTGCCTCCCTCGTCCTCGGCGGCGGCAGCGACTTCTACGTGCGGAACCCCGATCCCGCAGTCGAGGCGGACTCGCCCCTCCTCCTCGACCGCGAGAGCTCCCTGCGGAAGGTCGAACGGAGCAAGGCGGGGCTCGAGCTCGGGGCGGCCCTCTCCTGGCGCGCCTTCTTCGCCGATCCCCTGGTGCGGGCCTACGCGCCCGGCATCGAGCGCTTCGAGGCCGAGCTCGCGAGCCCCCTCGTGCGCGAGCGGGCCACGCTCGGCGGCAACGTCGCCAACGCCTCGCCGATCGCCGACGCCACGGCCATGCTCATCGCCCTCGGCGCCCGGGTTCGCATAACGCGGGGCTTGGGCGGCCAGGCCCGCGAGCTGCCCCTCGAGCGGCTCTTCCTCGGCTACAAGCGGCTCGACCTCGGGCCCGGCGAGATCCTCGCGGCCTTCGTCCTCCCCGAGGGGCCGCCGGTCATGCTCAACTTCGAGAAGGTCGCCAAGCGCGCCCGGCTCGACATCGCCTCGGTGAACACGGCGGCCGCCCTGGCCGTAGAGCGCGATCGCATAACGCGCGCCCGGGTCTCGGCAGGCGGCGTGGCCCCGACGCCCCTCCTCCTCGGGAAGACCTCCGCCTTCCTCGTCGGGAGGGCGCCGGACGCGGCGACGGCCCGCGAGGCCGCGCGGATCGCGGCCTCGGAGTGCTCTCCCATATCGGACGTGCGCGGCTCGGCCGAGTACCGGCGCGCCCTCCTCGGCCGCCTCGTGACGGCCCACTTCGAGCGGCTCTTCCCCGGCCGCGGCATCGCCGAGGAGGCCACCGCATGAGCGCCATACGCGAGTCCGAGCTCAACGTCGCCGGCCTCTCGAGGTACATCGACGACAACCCCCTGCCCGCCTCCGCCCTCTTCGCCTCTCCCCTCGTCTCGCCCTGCGCGCGGGGCAGGCTCCTGGGCATAGACGCGTCCGAGGCCCTCGCCCTCCACCCCTCGGTACGCGTCCTCGCGGCGGCCGACGTCCCGGGCGAGAACCAGCTCGGCGAGGCCGTGGCCGACGAGCCCCTCCTCGTCGCGGGCGAGTGGTCCTACATGGGGCAGCCCCTGGCCCTCGTCCTCGCCTCGGGCCGATCCCTCGCGAGGAGGGCCGCCGCGCTCCTGCGCCTGCGCTTCGAGGAGCTGCCGCCCGTCCTCGACGAGCGCGAGGCCGCGGCCGAGGGAAGCTTCATCCTCCCCTCGCGCACGATGCTCTCGGGCGACCCGGCGGCCGCCTTCGCGCGTTGCGCGATCGATGTACGCGGCCGCGCCCTGTCGGGCGGGCAGGAGCACGTCTACCTCGAGACCCAGGGCGCGGTCGCCGAGCCCCGCGAGGGCGGCGGCGTCAGGGTCGTCTCGGGCACCCAGTCGCCCTCCGGCGTCCAGCACGCGATCGCCCGGGTCCTCGGCCTCCCCATGAGCGAGGTCGAAGTGGAGGCTCCGCGGCTCGGCGGCGGCTTCGGCGGCAAGGAGGACCAGGCCGCGCTCTGGGCCGCCCTCGCGGCCCTCGGGGCGGCCCGCTCGGGAGCGAACGTCGAGCTCATGCTCGGCCGCCGCGAGGACATGCGCTGGACCGGCAAGCGCCACCCCTACTCCTCGGACTTCCGCATCGGCCTCGACGCCGAGGGCCGCATCCTCGCCTTCGAGGCCGACTACTACCAGAACTCCGGCGCCTGCTGCGACCTCTCGCCGGCCATCCTCTCGCGCACCCTCTTCCACGCGGCGGGGGCCTACCGCATCCCCAACCTCCGCGTCACGGGGCACATGTGCCGCACCAACCTCCCGCCCTTCACGGCCTTCCGCGGCTTCGGGGCGCCACAGGGCTTCTTCGTCATCGAGGCCGCACTCGACGCGGCGGCCAGGGCCGGGGGCTGGGACCCCGTCGAGCTCCGCAGGAAGAACCTCCTCGCCGAGGGCGACGTCTTCCACTTCGGCCAGGTCGCGGAACGCTGCCACGCCTCACTCGCCTTCGGGCGGCTCCTCGAGAAGGTGCGCTGGACCGAGCTCCGCTCCGAGATGGATTCGTTCAACGCGTCGCATCCCCTCGAGAAGCGGGGCGCGGCGATCATCCCGCTTTGCTTCGGCGTGTCCTTCACGAAGCTCATGATGAACCAGGGCGGGGCCCTCGTGCACGTCTTCCGCGACGGCTCGGTCTCGGTCTCGACCGGGGCGGTCGAGATGGGCCAGCAGGTCGCGCGCAAGATCCAGGTCGTCGCGGCCCGCGCCCTCGGCGTGCCCGAGTCCCTGGTCCGCGTCGCGCCCACGCGGACGAGCACGGTCGCCAACACCTTCCCGACCGCGGCGAGCACCGGCTCGGACATCAACGGCATGGCCGCGCAGGCCGCCTGCGAGGAGATCCGCAACCGCCTCCTCGGCTTCGCCGCGCGCCTCCTCGGCGCCGAGGCCGGGGAGCTCCGGCTCGAGGGCGGGACGGTGGTACGCGGCTGCGAGCCCACCGACCTCCATTGGGAGAGGCTCGTCGACGAGGCCCACATGGCCCGCGTCGACCTCTCCGCCCACGGCTTCTACGCCACGCCGGGCCTCGTCTACGACATGAAGGCCGAGCGGGGCAGCCCCTTCGCCTACCACGTCTACGGCTGCGCCGCGGTGACGGCCCGGGTCGACGCGTTGCGCGGCACCTACAGGCTCGAGAAGGCCGTGATCGTCCACGACGGGGGCGAGAGCATCGACCGCTCGGTCGATCTCGGCCAGGTCGAGGGCGCCTTCGCGCAGGGGGCGGGCTGGTCCGTCCTCGAGGAGCTCCGGTACGACGCGAAAGGCTCCCTCATGTCCGACACCCTCTCCACCTACAAGTTGCCCGACATCACCTTCATGCCGGAGATGGAGGTCGAGTTCCTCGAGGGCCTCCCAAACCCGAAGGCGGTGCTCCGCTCCAAGGCCATCGGCGAGCCGCCCTTCATGTACGGCATCGCCGCGTACTTCGCGATCCTCGACGCGTTGCGCGCCGCCAGGCCCGGCCTCCAGGGCTTCTACGACCTGCCGATGACCCCCGAGAAGCTCCTCATGGCGCTGACGGAGAGAAGGCGATGATCCTGCGGGACGGCCTCGTCGCCCTCCCGGGCGAGAAGAGCCTCAAGCGGAGCTCGATCCGCGTCCGCGGCGAACGCATCGCGGAGATAGCCGAATCGCTCGAGCCCGCGGCGGGTGAGGAAGTCCTCGACGCATCGGGGCTCGTCGTCCTGCCCGGCGCCATGGACCCCCACGTCCACTTCGACGAGCCGGGCTTCACCCACCGCGAGGACTTCCTCCACGGCACGGCCGAGGCGGCCAAGGGCGGGGTGACGACCGTGATCGACATGCCCTGCACCTCCCTTCCGCCCGTGACGACGGTCGCCGCCCTCGAGAACAAGCTCGCGGCCGTCCGCGACCGCGCCCTCGTGGACTACGCCCTCTACGGCGGCGTCTCCGGCCACCAAGTCGAGGCGAGCCTCGGGTCGGGAGACACTCCCGGCGCGATGGCCGAACTCGCCTCCCATGTCGTCGGCTTCAAGTGCTATTTCATCTCGGGCATGGAGACCTTCACCCGCGTGACCCACGAGGACTTCGCGCGGATCGTCGCGGAGGGCGCGCGGCTCGGGCGTTCCGTCCTCCTCCACGCCGAGGACCTCGACTACGTCACCGCCGCCACCGCCCGCGCCAAGGCGGCCCGCGGCGGGCGCGCCCCCGAATGGTCCGACTACGCGGACTCGAGGCCCGAGGCCGCGGAGCTCGTCGCGGTCGCCTCGGCCCTCGCCCTCGCCAAGGGATGGGAATCCGCGCTCCACATCGTGCACGTGGGCACGGCGGCCGCCGCCGAGCTCGTCGCCGGGACGGGCGCGAGCTGCGAAACCTGCGCCCACTACCTCGCCTTCGGCCGCGAGGACTTCGCCGAGCGGGGCGCGGCCCTCAAGACGGCGCCCGTCGTGAAATCCCGCGCTGAATGTGAGAGGCTCTGGGCCCTCCTCGCGGAGGGCCGGATCGATTTCGTCGCGAGCGACCACGCCCCCGCGCCCGAGAGCGAGAAGAACACGGGCAATCCCTGGACCGCCTACGGCGGCATCCCGGGGACCGGCACGATGCTCCCCTACCTCTACTCCGAGGGCCTCGCCGCGGGACGGCTCTCCCTGCCTCGCTTCCTCGACGCGATAGGCGGCGCGGCCGCGCGCCGCTACGGCCTCGCCGCGCGCAAGGGCTCCATCGAGGTCGGCAAGGACGCGGACCTCGCCCTCCTCGACCCATCGGCGAGCTGGACCGTCGAGGGTTCGCGGCTCCTTTCCAAGGGCAGGATCACGCCCTTCGAGGGCATGACCCTCGCGGGCCGGGTCGTCGCGACCTACGTTCGAGGTTCCAAGGTTTTCGACGCGGCGGTCTTCGACGGGCCCGGCCGCGCGGGCGGCGCCCCGGCAGGGGCCGCCGATCTTCCCGGGATCCTCGCGAGGCCCGGGTACGGACGTTTCCTGACATGGGGGTACCGTTGAGCAAGGTAATGGGCACCGCGCCGATGTCGGCCATCCTCGAGCGGATGGCCGGCGAGTACAGGGCGACTTCTTCCATCTACGGCATACCGGAACTCGCCTTCCGCGAGGCCTTCGAGCTCGAGCGCCTGAGCCCGGGCCTCAAGGTCATGGGCGGCGAGGCGAGCCTGCCCGTCGGTCCGGCCGCCGGGCCGCACAGCCAGATCGCGCCCTGCCTGGTCGCGGCCTACCTCTCGGGGGCCCGCGCCTTCGAGCTGAAGACCGTGCAGGAGAACGACGCGCTCGACATCGAGAAGCCCTGCATCTACGCCCTCGACGAGGGCCACAACGTCGAATGGTCGACCGAGCTCAGGCTCGAGGAGGCCCGGGCCGAGTACATCCGCGGCTGGATCGCGGTCAACCTCCTCGGCGCCCTCTTCTCCGCGAAGCCGCGCTCCTTCTTCTTCAACATGTCGGTCGGCTACACCCTCGAAGGCATCAAGGGCGCCAAGGTCGACGCCTTCATCGAGGGCATGCGCGCCCCCGCCTCCACCGCGGCCTGGAAGGACGCGTTGCGCGACCTCGAAGCCTTCCTGCGCTCGCCCTCCGGCGAGGCGGCCTTCGGGCGCGTCGATTCCGGCAAGGGCCTCGAGCGGGCGCGCGCCCTCCTCGCGGCCTTCCCCGACTCGCCCGTGCACTCGGTCACCCTCTCCACGATGCACGGCTGCCCGCCCGCCGAGATCGAGCGCATCGGCGCCTACCTCATCGAGGAGAAGGGCTTCGACGCCTACGTGAAGCTCAATCCCACCCTCCTCGGCTACGACCGCGCCCGTGAAATCCTCGACCGGACCGGCTGGACCGACATCGAGCTGAAGCGCGAGAGCTTCGAGCACGACCTCCAGTTCCCCGACGCCCTCAAGCTCGTCTCCTCGCTCCGCGCCAAGGCCGCGGCGAAGGGCCGACGCTTCGGGATCAAGCTCTCTAACACCCTCGCCAACCTCAACACGGGCTCCTTCCTGCCCGGCGCCGAGCGCTACATGTCGGGCAGGGCCCTCTTCCCCCTGACGGCCCGCCTCGCGGCCGACCTCGCCGCGGCCCTCCCCGGTTTCGGCCAACGTTTCTCCTACTGCGGCGGCGCCTCGGAGTCCAACGTCGCCGAGCTTCTCGGCGCGGGAATCGGTCCCGTCACCGTCGCCACGGAAATCCTCAAGCCGGGCGGCTACCTCCGCCTCCTCCCGATGGCCCGCGAGGCCCTCCGCGCCCTGCCCGGCTCGCCCTCCGAGCCCGACGCCGCGGCCCTCGACCGCCTCGCCACGGCCGCACTCGGCCGTCCCGAGTACCACCGGTCCTGGAAGGCGGGCGAGGCCCGCATCGCGAAACCCCTGCCCTTGACCGACTGCTTCGCGGCCCCCTGCATCGAGGCCTGCCCGGCGCGGCAGAAGGCCCCCGGCTACATCAAGCTCGCCGGCGCCGAGGACGGCGCCGCGGCCCTCGCCCTCATCCTCGAGGACAATCCCCTGCCCTTCATCACCGGCACCCTCTGCGACCACGCATGCCAGGAGGCCTGCAGCCGCAACGACTACGAGGGGCCGGTGAAGATACGCTCCTGCAAGCTCGCCTGCGCGAAGGCGGCGTCGATCCCCGCGAGGAGGCCTCCGCGCGCGGCGCCCGGCCTCAAGGTCGCCGTCATAGGCGCCGGGCCCGGCGGCCTCTCCTGCGCGAACTATCTCGCCCAGGCCGGCGTCGCGGTCACCGTCTTCGACGAAGCCTCCTCGCCCGGCGGCGTGCCGGCCAACGTCATCCCGGGCTTCCGCATCCCGCGCGAAGACATCGCCGCCGACATCGCGCGCATCGAGGCCCTCGGCGCCGAGTTCCGCTTCGGCAGGAAAATCGGGAGCCTCGCCGCCCTCGAGGCCGAGGGCTACGCCGCCTTCTTCGCCGCGACCGGAGCGCCGGTGCCCCGCGCGATGCGGATGGAGGGCTCCGGCGTGCGGATCGTCGACGCCCTCGAGTTCCTCGAATCGACCTCCTCCTTCTCCGGGGCGCGGCGGATCGTCGTGGCCGGCGGCGGCAACACCGCCATGGACGCGGTGCGGGCCGCCACCCGCCTTCCGGGCGTCGAACGCGTCCTCCTGTCGTACCGCCGCACGGTCGCCGAGATGCCGGCCGACCGCGAGGAGCTCGACAACGCCCTCCGCGAGGCGGGGTCGCTCAACGCGCGTTCGGGGGCCGGCGATGCCCTCATGACCCTGACCCTCCCCGAGCGGGCGACGCCCGCGGCGGGCGGATCGCCCTCCCGGCTCGTCCTCAGGCGCATGCGCCTCGGCGAGCCCGACGCCTCGGGACGCCGCGCGCCGGTCGCCTCGGACCAGACTGCCGCCGTCGACTGCGACCTCCTCGTGGCCGCGGTGGGCGAAACGCCGGACCGCGGGCTCCTCGAGGGCTTCGGCGCCGCTTTCGACGGCGACAGGCCGCGCGTCGATCCCGAGACCCAGGAGAGCTCGCGGCCCGGCCTCTACGTCGGCGGCGACGCGGCCCGCGGTCCCGCGTCGATAATCGCGGCGATAGCGGACGGCAAGCGCGCGGCCTGCGCGATCCTGCGCCGCGCCGGCATCGAGCCGCCCGCCTCGAGCTACTCGCCCGCGCCCGCGGATCCGGCCAAGCTCTCGGCTCGGGGATCGCGCAACGCGTCGCTCGCCGAATCCGACGCGGGCTTCTCCGCGCGCGAGGCCGAGCGCTGCCTCGAGTGCGACTCGGCCTGCCTCCGCTGCGTCGAGGTCTGCCCGAACCGCGCGAACCTCGCGCTCCCCGTCGCCGCGGGTCCGGGCAAGCCCTTCGCCCAGGGCCTCCAGATTCTCCATGTCGACTACCTCTGCAACGAGTGCGGCAACTGCGGCCTCTTCTGCCC
>CAYNPQ010000074.1:17072-18286 GCA_964399065.1 uncultured Treponemataceae bacterium
GCCGATGACCCTCTTCGAGAACGTCCGCGTCATCTCCTGGGATCCCCCCGCCGTCTCCGAGCCCATGGACGTCGCCGTCCACGGGCGGGAGGAGGGAGGCCCCAAGGCGGGCACGATAGCCGAAACAGGCATCGGCCTCGCCGCGAAGTATCCCGGCGCCAGGCGCGTGACCGGGAACTACCTCTCGCCCGGCCTCGTCTGCTCGCACACCCACCTCTACTCCGCCCTGGCCCGGGGCCTCATGGTGGACATCGTGCCCTCCAAGGACTTCGCCCAGCAGCTGGAGCACCTCTGGTGGCGCCTCGACCGGGCCATCGACCTTGACATCCTCGAGGCGAGCGGCCTCGCGGGCTGCGCGGATGCCGCGGCCTCGGGCGTGACGAGCCTCGTCGACCACCACGCCGGGCCCGAGTCCATCGACGGCAGCCTCTCGGTCCTGCGGCGCGCCTACGAGGAGGTCGGCCTCCGCGGCCTCCTCTGCTACGAAACCACGGACCGCAACGGCCTGGAGGGCGCCCGTGCCGGTGTCGCCGAGAACCTGCGCTTCGCCCGCGAGATCGACGGGGAGAGGGCGGCGGGGAAGCGTCCCCTCGTCGACGGCTGCATCGGCGCCCACGCCGGCTTCACCGTCGGCGACGAGACCTTGTGCGCCTTGGCCGACGCGGTCCGCTCCACGGGACGCGGCCTCCACATCCACCTCGGCGAGGACAAGTACGACGCGGTCGACTCGCGCCGACTCCACGGGAAGGACCTCGTCGAGCGCTTCGACGCCGCGGGCTGCCTCGGGCCGAAGTCCATCGTCGGCCACGGCGTCTGGCTCACCGAGTCCGAGGTCGAGCTCCTGAACGCCCGCGGCTCCTTCCTCGCGCACAACGCGCGCTCCAACATGAACAACGCGGTGGGCTACAACGCCCTGCTCCACCGCGTCAAGAACGTCGTGCTCGGCACGGACGGCACGAGCGCCGACATGCTCGAGGAGCTCCGCTTCGCCGCCTTCAGGCACCGCGAGTCGGGCGGCCCCTGGTGGCCCGGCGACTTCCTCCGCTGCCTCGACCGCGGCAACAGGCTCATGGAGCGCTATGCGGGCGTCGCGCAGGGCAGGGTCGAGGCGGGCTTCGCCGCCGACCTCGTCCTCTGGGACTACGATCCGCCGACGCCTGATGGCGCCGGCCAGGGCGGTGCATGCACACATCTTCATCATTCTTCCTTCCACT
>CAYNPQ010000075.1:0-18227 GCA_964399065.1 uncultured Treponemataceae bacterium
CCCTGGCCCACGCCGACCGCGGCGTAGACGAGGGCGTTGAGGAGGAGGGAGGGCGTCGCCGCGAAGACGGCCAGGGCCGCGGCCACGAGGGCGACGCCGGCGGCGAGGGAGGCCTTGGGCCCGAGGGGCCGGACGAGGCGGCCGGCGAGGTAGGCCGCGACGAAGTTCGCGATCGAGCCCGCGGCCATGACGAGGCCGACCCCGCCGTAATTCCACCCGAAGTCCGAGAGGATCCGGGGCAGGGTCGCGCCGATCACGGTGAGCGAGATGCCGTAGAGGCAGAAGATCATGAGGAGGACGGCGTACAGGAAGGCGAAGCGCCGCTCGACGATGGGCATGTCGAGCGGTATCTCACGTATCGCCGCGCAGGGTCAATGGCCTCAGAGCCCCGTCAGCCCCCGCACGTAGCGCCTCGCCTTCGTCACGTAGGCCAGCGGCTCCGCGTGCAAGGCGTTCTGCTCGGCCTCCACGACCATCCAGCCCTGGTAGCCCTTGGTCGCGAGGACCTTGAACACCGCGGGGAAGTCCACGCAGCCGTCGCCGGGCACCGTGAAGACGCCCACGCGCACCGAGGAGTTGAAGTCGAGGCCGAACTCCTTGACGGTCCGGAGCACGTCCTCGCGGATGTCCTTGAGGTGCACGTATCGGATGCGATCGAAGAAGTCGGCGCAGAACTTCGGGATGTCGACGCCGCAGTAGCGGAGATGCCCCGTGTCCATCAGGATGGAGACCTTGTCGGCCGCCGTCATCGAGAGGAGGCGCTCGGTCTCCTCGTAGGTCTCCACCACGGTGCCCGTGTGCACGTGGTACGCGAGCTCCATGCCCAGCTCGCGGGCGTAGGCGCCGCACTGGTCGAGCCCCGAGGCGAGGAGCTTCCATTCGGAATCGTCCAGCTTCTTCGGACCGAGCTTGCGCCGGTCCTGCCTCGGGTCCCAGCAGGTCGAGTTGCCGACCTCGCAGGCGATGACCTGCTTGCAGCCCATGGATGCGAGGAAGCGGGCGTGCTTCTTGAAGGCCTCGAAGCACTCGGGCCAGCGGTTCCGGTCGATCGTCACGAGGTCGCTCCAGCCCGAGCTCAGGACGAGGCCTCGCGAGCCGAGCTCGCGTTTCAGGATCTCGGGGTCGCGCGGGAACTTGCGGCCGAGCTCCACGCCCGCGTAGCCCGCGAGGGCCGCCTCGTCGACCAAGCGCTCGAAGCTGATGAAGTCCCCGAGGTCGTGCATGTCGTCGTTGGTCCAGCAGATGGGGTGGGCCCCGATCCTCACATTGTAGAATCCCATGTCGCGACTCCTTTTCAGCGGACCTTGGCGGCCCTGCCGCCCGCGGCGGCGCTCTTCTCGCAGGCCGCGATGAGGCGGATCGTCCTCGCGCCGACCTCGGCGTCGTTGAGCGCCGGCTTCCCCGAGGCGAGGGCCCCGAAGAGGTGGGCGTGCATCTGGACGTAGCCCCACTTCTCCTCGTAGGGCAGCTTCGCGTACTCCCTCGCCTCGACCACGGCGCCGAGTCCGGGGCTCGAGCGGATCGAGTCTAGCTCCTCGGTCACGAGGGTCCGGTGGTCGCCGACGACCTGGACCCGCTCGAAGGGCGACATCCACGAGGCGTAGCCGCAGGTCGAGATGACGCCGAAGCGGCCGCCCTCGAACTTGAGGAGGATGGCGAAGCCGTCCTCGATGGGATAGAAGGCCTTCGAGGAAAGCGCGCTGACCTCCGCGATCGGCCCCATCAGGAACTCGGCCATGTCGAGGAAGTGCACCGTCGTGTCGTACATGAAGCCGCCCGTGAGCCGCACGTCGGTGGCCCAGGGCGGGTTCATCATGTCGCCGTCGTTCTGGATGATGTTGATGTTGACGGCCTTGAAGTCCGGGGCAGTGGCGAGGCGCCGCGCCTCGGCGTAGACGGGGGCGAAGCGGCGGTTCAGGCCCACGAAGAGGCGCTTGCCGCTCTTCCTCTTCGCCTCGAGGAGGGCCTCGGCGTCCGCGACGCTCGTGGCGAAGGGCTTCTCGACGAAGACGTCGAGGCCGGCTTCGAGGGCCCTTTTGGCGAGGGGGGCGTGCTGGGTGTTCGGCACCGCTATGTAGACCATCCCGATCCCTGAGCCGAGGAGCTCGTCGATCGAGTCGCAGGCCTTGGCGCCATGCTCCTTCGCGAGGGCCGTCGCCCTCGCCCCGTCCATGTCGTAGACGGCGGTCACCTTGCCGTGGCCGCCCTTCGTGATGAGAGAGGCGTGGAGCTTGCCCATGTTGCCCGCGCCGATGACTCCGATTTGGATCATCATGCCTTCCTTTCGACCGCGTATGTGAACCCCGATCAGGATGGGGTAGGCGGGAAGCGCTGTCAAGGAAAATGTGCTAACGTTTGCGCAGGTAACAACTCTCGAGTGTCACGAAGATTAGGGGTCAATTAACTATAATAATAAGAAGAAGATAAGTGTATATCCCTGCGGCTGAACAGCCACCGGCACCGTGTAGTCGTGATAGGTTTATCATACCTTGTGTCCGATCCGCGGCAGATTGAGGGGGCCTAATCATTTACAATATTATGCTTTACTGATATCCTGCCAGACATGGGCGCAAGCGATTGCAATCCGGTCACCCTCAAGCACATCGCCGAGCTCGCCGGAGTGAGCGTCTCCACGGTGTCGCGGAGCCTCAATGGAACCTCGCGGATCAGCGAGGCCACCCGCGCGCGCATCCGCTCCATCGCGGAGGAGCTCGGCTTCGAGTTCAACGCGAGCGCGCGGAGCCTCATCACGAGGCGGTCGGGAACCATCGGGATCGTATTGCCGCCGAGCTACGAGCTATTCGGTGTCAACCTCTTCTTCAACACCCTCTTCAACGCGATCCGCGCGACCCTCGAGAAGGAGGACTACGACCTCATCGTCGCCTTCGCGACCAACCGCTTCACGGGCCAGGACACGGTGAGGAGGCTCGTGACGAGGCGCAAGGTCGACGGCCTGATCCTCCTCCAGCCACGCCTCGAGCCCGGACTCCTCGACTTCGTCCTCGGCTCGGGCATGCCTGCGGTCTTCTCGCACTATCCGCCCGCCGCGGGCCACGATCCCGTCCTCGATACGATCTACCCCGACAACGAGCTCGGAGGCTACCTCGCCGCGAGGCATCTCGCATCCCTGGGGCGGCGGCGCATCTTCTGCCTGACGAGCGACGCGGACTACGAGCTCGAGTACCGGCTCAGGTTGCAGGGCGCGCGCCGCGCCCTCGCCGAGTCGGGGGGCGGACTCGACGAGGGGGCCCTGCTCTACGGCGACATGTCGATCGAGTCCGGCTATCGCGCCGTGATGAACTTCCGCCGGAGCCTGCGGGAGCATGACTCCCTCCTCGCCTTCGACGACCTCATGGCCATCGGCGCCCTCCAGGCACTCGCCGAGCTCGGGATCGCCGTGCCCCGCGACATCGCGGTCGTCGGCTACGACGACTGCGAGCTCTCGAAGGCGACGCGGCCCGCCCTGACCTCGATCCACCAACCCCGCGAGGAGATGTCCCTCGCCACCTGCGAACGACTCATGGAACTCATCGAGGCGAGGCGGCGGGGACAGTCCCGGCCTCCCGCCGAGCGCCTTGTGCTGCGGCCGGAGCTCGTCGTTCGGGAGAGTTGCGGGGCGAGCGCTCCGATCCACCCCTAAGCTTCGTAACACTATCCCCGGCTTGGAAGGGGGGAGCGCGAGGGGGGCAACCTTCCCCGAAGGTTGCCTCCCTCGCTCTTTCCTCTGACCAACAATCTTTGTTACACCCCCGTGGCCATTGATAATGATCCTTTTTCACTTGACACGATAAAAAAATATCGGTAAATAAGTATCTATAAAATATGCACCACTAGGAGGGCATGATGGACTATTCCACGGGAGAAGGCACGGGCAGCGTCGCCGTCAACGGGCTCGACGCCATTGTCGCGAAGGTACGGGCCGCGCAAGCCGTCTATGCCGGTTTCGGCCAAGCCGAGGTGGACGCCATATTCCGCTCGGCCGCGGCCGCGGCCAACCGGGAGCGCATCAGGCTCGCGAAGCTGGCCGTCGCGGAGACAGGCATGGGGCTCGTCGAGGACAAGGTCGTCAAGAACCACTTCGCCTCGGAGTACATCTACAACAAGTACAAGGACTTGCGGACCTGCGGGATCATCGAGCGCGACGAGGTCGGCGGCTTCGCGCGGATAGCCGAGCCGGTCGGCGTCATCGCCGGCGTCATCCCGACGACGAACCCCACCTCGACGGCTATCTTCAAGACCCTCATCGCGCTCAAGACGAGGAACGGCATCGTGCTCTCGCCCCACCCCAGGGCCAAGCGCTGCACGGTCGAGGCCGCGCGCGTGGTCCTCGAGGCGGCCGTGGCGGCGGGCGCGCCCGCCGACATCATCGGCTGGATCGCCGACCCGAGCGTCGAGGACACGGACCGGCTCATGAAGCACCCGGGCATCGCGCTGATCCTCGCGACCGGCGGGCCCGGCATGGTGCGCGCGGCCTACTCCTCGGGCAAGCCCGCCCTCGGCGTGGGCGCGGGGAACACGCCGGCGGTGATCGACGAGAGCGCCGACCTCGAGCTCGCGGTCTCCTCGATCATGCAGTCGAAGACCTTCGACAACGGGGTGATCTGCGCCTCGGAGCAGTCCCTGGTCGCGGTCGACGCGGCGTACGGCGCCGTCGCGGCCGAGCTCAGGAAGCGCGGCGCCTTCTTCCTCGAGGGCGAGGACCGCGCCAAGGTCGCCGCGATACTCGTGAAGGAGGGCCGGATCAGCGCGGAGATCGTGGGCCGCAGCGCCGCCGCCATCGCGAAGATGGCTGGGGTCGAGGTACCCGAGGGGACGAAGCTCCTCGTGGCGGAGGCCTCCGAGGTCGGACCCGGAGAGCCGTACTCCTGGGAGAAGCTCTTGCCCGTCCTCGCCATGTACCGCGCCGCGGACTTCGAGGCGGCCACCGCGCTCGCGGCCTCCCTCGTCGAGTTCGCGGGACTGGGACACACCTCGGTCCTCTACACCAACCCGCGGAACCGCGATCGCATCGAGACCTTCTCCGCCCGCGTCCGCGCGGGGCGGGTCCTCGTGAACACGCCGAGCTCGCAGGGCGCGATAGGCGATCTCTACAACTTCCGCCTCGAGCCCTCGCTGACCCTCGGCTGCGGCTCATGGGGCGGCAACGCGGTGAGCGGGAACGTGGGTCCGCGCATGCTGCTCAACGTGAAGACCGTCGCGGAGCGGAGGGAGAACATGCTCTGGTTCAGGATGCCGCCGAGGCTCTACTTCAAGCGCGGCTGCCTCGCGCCCGCATTGCGCGAGTTCGAGGGCCGCAGGCGCGCGATGATCGTCACCGACCGGGTCCTCTTCGAGCTCGGCTTCGCGCGCCGGGTCGCGGACATCCTCGAGCCGATGGGCATGGCGGTCGAGGTGATCCGCGAGGTCGATCCCGACCCGACCCTGGCCGACGCCCGCGCCGGCGCGGCGAGAATGGCCGCCTTCAAGCCCGACCTCATCGTCGCGGTCGGCGGCGGCTCGGCCATGGACGCGGCCAAGATCATGTGGGTCCTGTACGAGCACCCCGAGGTCGACTTCCGCGACCTGTCGATGCGCTTCATGGACATCCGCAAGCGGGTCGCGCCCTTCCCGCGGCTCAGGTCGAAGGCCCTCCTCGCCTGCGTGCCCACCACCTCGGGCACGGGCTCCGAGGTGACGCCCTTCGCGGTGATCACCGACGAGGCCACGGGCCAGAAGTACCCGCTCGCGGACTACGAGCTGACGCCCGACATGGCCATAGTCGACGTGGAGCTCGCGATGGGCCAGCCGCGCTCCCTCGCGGCGGCGGCCGGCTACGACGTCCTGACGCACGCGGTCGAGGCCCTCGCCTCGGCCTGCTCGAGCCCCTACAGCGACGCGATGGCCCTCGAGGCCGCGCGGCTCGTCTTCGAGCACCTGCCGCGGGCCGTTCGCGACGGAGGCGACCTCGAGGCGCGCGAGAGGATGCACGACGCGGCCGCCATGGCGGGCCTCGCCTTCGCGAACGCGATGCTCGGCCTCTGCCACTCGATGGCCCACAAGCTCGGCGCCGCCTGGCACCTGCCCCACGGCGTCGCGAACGCCCTCCTCCTCGACCGCGTCGTGCGCTACAACGCCGTCGAGGCCCCGACCCGGCAGGCCGCCTTCTCGCAGTACGACCACCCCATGGCGATCGAGCGCTACGCGCGCCTGGCGGACCGGCTAGGCCTTGGCGGCCGCAGTCCCGCGGCCAAAGTCGAGCGGTTGATTGAGAAGTTGGGCGAACTCAGGGCCGAGGTCGGCCTGCCGGCCACGATACGCGACGCGGGCGTGCCCGAGGAGGGCTTCCTCGCGGGCCTCGACGAGCTGTCGGAGCGGGCCTTCGACGACCAGTGCACCTGCGCGAACCCGCGCTATCCCTTGATCGCGGAGATCCGCGGACTCTACCTGGAAGCCTTTTACGGGAAGTAAGTCCGGGGGCGGCCGCCGCCTAATTCAGCACGTGCGCGAGGAACTCGCGGGTGCGCTCCTCGCGCGCGTCGCCGAAGATCCGCTCGGGGCTGCCCTCCTCGACGACGCGGCCCGAGTCCATGAAGACGACGCGGTCGGCGACGGCGCGGGCGAAGCCCATCTCGTGCGAGACCACGAGCATGGTCATGCCCTCGGCCGCGAGGCCCGCCATCACGTCGAGGACCTCCTTGATCATCTCGGGGTCGAGGGCGCTCGTGGGCTCGTCGAAGAGGAGGGCCTTGGGCGACATGGCGAGGGCCCGCGCTATGGCGGCGCGCTGCTGCTGGCCGCCCGAGAGCTGGCGAGGGTAGCTACCGAACTTGTCGGCGAGGCCCACGCGGGCGAGGAGGGCGGCCGCGGCCTCCTTCGCCTCCCCGCGCTCCGTCTTCTTGACGACGCGGGGCGCGAGGGCGACGTTGTCGAGGACCGTGAGGTGCGAGAAGAGGTTGAAGGACTGGAAGACCATGCCCGCGTCCTCGCGGATCCGCCTGACGTCGGCGCGGCGGGCCGTCACCTCGTCCTCCCCGATCCAGATGCTCCCCGAGTCGAGCTCCTCGAGGCGGTTGATCGCGCGGAGGAGGGTGCTCTTGCCCGAGCCCGAGGGGCCGATGACGACGACGACCTCGCCCGCGCCGACGTCGAGCGAGACGCGGTCGAGGGCGAGGATCTCCCCGCCTCCGCGGCCGGGCCGCGGGAAGCGCTTGACCGCCTCGCGGATCCGGATGAAGTCGCTCATCGCGCTTGCCCACGCTTAAGCCGACGTTCGAGGGCCCGCGCTCCCAGGGAGAGCGTGACCGTGAGGCAGAGGTAGAAGAAGGCGACGACGTTGTAGGTCTCGAAGAACTTGAAGGTCGAGGCCGAGTAGACCTTGCCGAGCTGGGTGATGTCCTGCACGCCGAGGGCCGAGACGAGGGCCGAGTCCTTCACGATCGCGACGAACTCGTTGGCGAGGGCGGGCAGCACGTTGCGCGTCGCCTGGGGGAGGACGACGAGGCGCATCGCCTGGCCCCGCGAGAGGCCGAGCGCGTAGGCCGCCTCGACCTGGCCGCGGTCGACGCTCTCGATGCCCGCGCGGAAGATCTCCGCGATGAAGGCCGCGTAGCCGAGGGTAAGGGCGATGATCGCGCGCGTCGCGAAGTCGAACCCCCTCGACTCGAAGCTCGGGACGAGGCCCGCGTCGATGAGGGGCCTCAAGAGCGCGTTGAGCGCCTTCGCGAGGGCGGGGGCGCCGACGAAGGCGATGTAGTAGAGGATGACGAGCATCGGCAGGCCGCGCACGAGCTCGATGTAGAAGGTCGCGGCCTCGCGGAGCGGCCTGATGCGCGATGAGCGCGCGAGGCCGAGCCCGAGCCCGAGGACGAGGGAGAAGGCGTAGGCGACGAGGGAGACGCCGAGGGTCACGCCGAGGCCCGACGCGACCGCGCGGAAGATGGCCGCGTAGCCCGCCGAGGCCACGGCCTCGGCCGCGGCCCAGGCCCCGAGCAGGGCCAGGGCCGCGAGCCACCAGGGGACCCGCTTGAGGGCGCGGCCTAGGGCTTGTACTCGAAGAACCACTTGGTGTTCAGCTTGTCGAGGCTGCCGTCCTTCTTGAGCGACTCGATGGCGGCGTTGAAGGGCGCGACGAGGTCCGAGCCGGGCTTGAAGATGAAGCCGAATTCCTCGGTGCCGAGGGGCCCGCCCACCTTCTTGAGCTTGTCGGGGTTGGCCCCGATGTAGCCCTTCGCCGAGGCCGCGTCCATGAGGACGAGGTCGACGTCGCCCGCGAGGAGGGCCTGCACCGTCGCGCCGAAGGTCTCGAAGAGCTTGATGCGCGGGTTCTTCTCGTTGCCGTCGAGGACGTTGTAGACGGCCGCGTAGAAGTTGGTCGTGCCCGCCTGCGCGCCGACGAGGAGCTTCGCGTTCGCGGAGAATTCCTTCTCGTCCTTGAAGCGCTTCTCGTCCGCGCGCACCAGCATGAACTGCTGCGAGACCATGTAGGGCGCCGAGAAGTCGACCTGCTTCTTGCGGTCCTCGTTGATCGTGATCCCGTCCATGCCCACGTCGAACTGCCCCTCGCGCACGGCCTGGATCATCGTGTCCCATGCGCAGGCCTTCCACTCGACCTTGGCGCCGAGGCGCTTCGCGATCTCGTTGACCGCGTCGTACTCCCAGCCCGCGGGCTTGCCGGTCTTGGGGTCGACGAAGTTGAGGGGCACGTAGGCGTTCTCGGTGACCGCGACGATGGTCCGCCCCTTGAGGTCGGGCAGGCCCGCGGCTGCGCCGCCGGCGGCGCCCGCCTTGTCCTTCTTCGAGCAGCCGCCCGCGAGCGCGACGGCGGCGAGGAGCACGAGGGCTATCTTGGTCTTCATCCTGTTCCTCCTTGGCGCGGCCCCGCGCGGGCGGGACCATCGTCGATCCTACACTCGCGCGCGGCCCGGCTTCAAGGCGTGCCGCGCCGGCGGCCCCGCGCCGGCGCGCGTCCCGCTTGTCCCGGGCGGCCCGGCCGGGCGATACTGCGGCATGCGATCGATCGAGAGCTCGTCCGGCCTCGTCGCCGAGCGCGCCGGTCTCAACCTCTACGCCGAGGGCAGCCTCCACGCCCAGGTCAAGGACTGGCTCGCCCGGCCCGGCGACCGCCTCGAGGCTCCGGTGGGCGGCAAGGTGATCGACCTCGTGCGCGCCGACGGCGAGCTCGTCGAGGTACAGACCGGCAGCCTCGGCAAGATCGCGCCCAAGGTGCTCGCCCTCGCCGCCGCGGGGAACCGCGTCCGCGTCGTCCATCCCATCGCGGCCGAGACCTCGATCCGGCGCCTCGACCCCAAGACCGGCGAGCTGCTCTCCACGCGGAGGAGCCCCAAGCGCGGCGACCTCTACGAGCTCTTCGAGGAGCTCGCCCGCGCGCCCGGCCTCATAGCGGCGCGCAACGTGACGGTCGAGGTCCTCCTCGTCCGCGACGTCGTGACGAGGACCCGCGACGGCTCGGGCTCCTGGCGCCGTCGCGGCGACCGCACCGTCGACCGCGAGCTCGCCGAGGTCCTCTCCTCGAGGTCATTGAGGACGAAAGCCCAGTGGATAGGCCTCATCCCGCGCTCCCTCGCGCAGCCCTGGCACTCGGCCTCGGTGGGCGAGGCCCTCGGCATCGAAGACTGGCGCGCCCGCAAGATCCTCTACTGCCTCGCCCGCGACGGCCTCCTCGTCGAGGCGGGCAAGGAAGGCAGGCGCAAGCTCTACGAGACCGCGAAGAAACGCGGATAGCCCCTTTGATCCGCCGCCGCCGCCCGTGCTAGGCTCCGGCCCATGCCGCGCGAAGACTACCTCCTCGAGACCGCCGTCCCCTCCGACATGGGCTCCATCATGGAGCTCGAGGGCGAGGGCTTCTCCGAGGGCATCCGCGAGAGCGAGGAGGTGCTCCGCGGCCGGCTCGAGCTCTTCCCCGAGGGTTTCGTCCTTCTCCGCGCGCGCGGCCGGACCCTCGGCTACCTCGCCTGCGAGCGCTGGGACTCGATCCCGCCCGCGACGGGCGAGGGCTTCGCCCTCGGCGAGGATCCCGGCGCCAGGCACCGCCGCCTCGGCCCCGTCCTGTACCTGTCCTCCATGACCGTCCATCCAAGCCTCCGCGGAGGCGGCTTCGGCTCGATCCTCTTCAACGAGGGGAGGGCCCTCATCCACCGACTCGTCCCCGGCCTCGAGACCGAGCTCCTCATCGTCAACGAATCCTGGGCCGGCGCCCGACGCATCTATCGTACGGCGGGCTTCGAGGAACGCGGCTCGATCCCCGCTTTCTTCGAGCCCTCGGCAGGCATAGGCGGCGCCGCCATCGTGATGAGCAGGCCTGTCCCCCTTGTAACTTCATAAACCGACTCGAATTATCAGCAATCCACCCCAAATCTTCGACACACTAGCTCTGTTTTGCGAAACTCTTGCATAGGTTTATCGTTAATAGTAAAATAGAAACCGATACGAAGCCATTCCGAAAGGAAAACGGAAGTGATCGAAGAGCTGGTCGACCGCGAACGGACGATTCTCAAGCTCCTCACCGAACGCGGCTCACTGTCGGTCGCCCACCTCGCCCGCGAGCTCAACGTCTCCGAGGTCACGGTGCGTTCGGACCTCAAGGCCCTCGAAGAGAAGGGTTACCTCAACCGTTCCCGGGGCGGGGCCTACCCGGCCTTCCACCAGAGCATCGTCGAGCGGCAGCAGCTCAACATGGAGGCGAAGAACCGCATCGCCCGGGCCGCGGCCGAGCTCGTCCGCGACGGCGACCGCATCATGATCGAGGCGGGCACGACCACCGCCCTCATCGTCCGCCACCTCCTCGGCAAGCGCGACGTCCAGGTCGTCACCAACTCGACCCTCGTCTTCACCTACGCCCGCCAGAATCCCGCGCTCCAGATAACCCTCACGGGCGGCGAGTTCCGCCGCGAGGCCGAGGCCATGGTCGGCCCGGTCGCCCTGCGCACGATCGCGGGGCTCAACGTGCGCCTCGCCTTTGTCGGGACCGACGGCTTCTCGGTCGCGCGGGGCATGACGACCCAGCTCGTCGAGGGCGCGGAGATCGTGAAGGCGATGCGCGACCGCGCCGAGGAGACCTGGCTCGTCGCGGATTCCTCGAAGTACGGGAAGACGGGCTTCGTGAGCGTCCTGCCCCTCGCGGGCGTGGACGGCATCATCACCGACGCCGAGCTCGACGAGGCCGCCGCGCGCGAGCTCGCCGAGGCTTCAATACGAGTGAGGACGGCCTAGGGCCGTCGCGGAGGTTCCCTTGGCTCATGCGCTGATCATGCCCCGGCAGGGCAACACGGTGGAGTCCTGCGTCATCGTCCGCTGGAAGGCCGCCGAGGGCGACGCCGTCGCCGAGGGGCAGGGCCTCTGCGAGGTCGAGACCGACAAGGCCAGCTTCGAGGTGCCCGCCGGCGAGGCCGGCATCCTCCTCAAGATCCTCAGGCCCGAGGGCGACGACGTGCCGGTCCTCCAGCCCATCGCCGTGATCGGCGCCAAGGGCGAGGACTGGAAGGCCGCCGTCGCGGGATCGCACGACGCGCAGGTCGAGGGGATGACGACGGCCCCCGCTGGCGGAGCGGCCCGGGCCGCCGCGCCCGCCGCGTCGCCCGCGGCCTCGGGCGGGCATTCGAGTTCGCCTAACGTCGAGTTCCGCGGCGTGTCGCCCCGCGCCCGGGCCCTCGCCGGCCGCGAGGGGCTCGACGCCGCCGCCCTCGGGGGCTCGGGGCCCGGCGGCCGCGTGATCGAGCGCGACGTCCGCGCGGCCCTCGAGGGCAGGCCGGCCCTGACCGCGGCCGCCCGCGCCGCGTTGCCCGCCGGCGCGCCCGCGCCGGCCGCCGGCAGCGCCATAGGCGGCAGGGTCGGCCTCGCCGACCTCGGAAATCAATCGGTTCCGCACAACGCTCCTCCTGCCGGCGGCGCCGCCCCGACTCCCCGCGCCCGCGTCGAGCGACGCGAGGAACGGGGCGAGGAGCGCTACGTCGAGACCCCCCTCAAGAACATCCGCCGCATCATCGCCGACCGCATGCGCGCCTCGCTCGCGGGCACGGCTCAGCTGACCTTCAACGGCTCCGCGAAGGCGGACCGCGTCATGGCCCTCCGCGCGCGTTTCAAGGCCAGCGACAAGGCCCTCGGCCTCTCCGAGGTCACGATAGGCGATCTCGTCCTCTTCGCGGTCTCTCGCGTCCTGCCCCGCTTTCCGGAGGCGAACGCCCACCTCGTCGAGGGCAAGCTCCGGGTGTTCGAGCGGGTGCACCTCGGCCTGGCCGTGGACACGCCCCGCGGCCTCATGGTGCCGGTGATCCGCGACGCGGACCTCCTCTCGCTCCGCGAGATCTCGGCCGAGGCCAAGCGACTCGCTTCAGCCTGCGTCGCGGGAAACATAAACCCGGACGAGCTCACGGGCGGCACCTTCACGGTCTCGAACCTCGGCGCCTTCGGCGTCGAGAGTTTCACGCCCGTGCTCAACGCGCCCGAGGTCGCGATCCTCGGCGTGGACGCGGTCACGAACGCGGCGGCCGAGGGCCCGGACGGCTCCCTCGTCCTCGAGAAGAGGATGGGCCTCTCGCTGACCGTGGACCACCAAGTCATCGACGGCGCGCCGGCGGCGCGCATCCTCAAGGCGATCGCCGACGCGATGGCCGATATCGATCTGATGTTGATGGAATGAGGAGGACCTGATGGGCTCGTACGACGTCATCGTGCTCGGCGGGGGGCCGGGCGGCTACCTGGCCGCGGAGCGCCTCGGGCACGCCGGAAGGAAGGTCCTCCTCGTCGAGGAGTCGGCCCTCGGCGGGACCTGCCTCAACGTGGGCTGCGTCCCCACCAAGACCCTCCTCAACTCCGCCAAGCTCTACCTCCACGCGAAGGAGGGCGAGAAGTTCGGCGTGAAGGCCGAGGGCCTCTCCTTCGACTGGGCGGCGATGCAGGCCTGGAAGGCCGAGGTCGTCGAGAAGCTCCGGGGCGGAATCGCCCTGACCGAGAAGAAGCTCGGGGTCGAGGTCCTGGCCGCGCGCGGCTCGCTGGCCGGCCCCGGCAAGGTCGAGACCCGAGACGCGTCCGGGACCGCGGAGGCGCACGAGGCCCCGGCGATCATAGTCGCCACGGGATCCTCGCCCGTGATGCCGCCCATCCCCGGCGCCCGCGGCAACCCCAGGGTCGTCGACTCGACGGGCCTCCTCTCCATCGCCGAGGTTCCGAAGAAGTTATGCGTCATCGGCGGCGGCGTCATCGGCGTCGAGTTCGCGGGCCTCTTCGCGGCCCTCGGCTCCCAGGTCGAGGTCGTCGAGATGATGGACGAGATCATACCCTTCATGGACAAGGAGCAGGCCCCGGTGATGCGCCGCGCCATGAAGGGCGTGGCCTTCCGCCTCGGCTGCAAGGTCGAGTCCATCGAGGGCGCGACGGTCCGCTACAGGACTAAGGACGGCGCAGATGCGACCGCGGACGCGGACCTCGTCCTCATGGCGGTGGGCCGCAAGCCCAACGTCGAGGGCTGGGGCGCCAAGGAGGCCGGCCTCGACGTCGGGCCCAAGGGCGTCGTCGTCGACGACCGCATGCGGACGAACCTGCCGGGCGTCTGGGCCGTCGGCGACGTCAACGGCCGCAGCCAGCTGGCCCATTCCGCCTATCGCATGGCCGAGGTGGCCGTCAACGACATCCTCGGCGGGAGCGCCGCGAACCGCATGCGCTACTCGGCCATCCCCTGGGTGGTCTACGGCATGCCCGAGGCGGCGGGCGTCGGCATGACCGAGCAGGAGGCCGCGGCCAAGGGCCTCGCGATAAAGAAGGCCTCGATGCCGCTCCGCGTCTCGGGGCGCTTCTGCGCCGAGAACGGCTTCGCCGCGCAGGGCTCGGTCAAGCTGGTCGCGGACGCGTCGGACGGCCGGATCCTCGGCGTCCACGTCGTCGGCTCCTACGCCTCCGAGATGATCTGGGGCGCGGCCGCGTTGATCGAGCAGGAACTGCGCGTCTCCGACGCGCGCGAGATAGTGTTCCCCCACCCGACCGTCTGCGAGGCCATCCGCGAGGCGGCCTGGCAGGTCGAGTGAAGCGGGAGAAGAGGAAGCGATGCCGAAGTCGATGATCGTCGACCCCTCGAGGGTCAGGGAGAGAGGTTCGCTCGAGATAGCGAGCATCCCCGTCAACCAGTACAAGCCGGATTTCAAGGCCGAGCTCGCGCGCTTCGGCGCCGAGGGCCTCCGGAGCATGCTCTCCGACATGGTCTACATCCGGGAGTTCGAGTCCATGCTCAACTCCTTCAAGACCATGGGCTCCTGGAACGGGATCGAGTACAACCACAAGGGCCCCGCCCACCTCTCGGTGGGGCAGGAGGCCGCCTCGGTCGGCCAGTGCGCGAGCCTGGAGCCCGAGGACTGCATCTTCGGCTCGCACCGGAGCCACGGCGAGATCCTGGCCAAGTGCCTCTCGGCCTCGCGGCGCCTCGACGAGAAGAGCCTCAAGGCGATCATGGAGGGCTTCCTCGACGGCGAGACCCTCGGCCTCGCCGGCCGCGTCCCGAGCTCGGGTCTCCGCGACCTCGCCGTCAACTTCATCCTCTTCGGCACCCTGGCCGAGATATTCGCCCGCAAGGCCGGCTTCAACCGCGGCCTCGGCGGCTCGATGCACGCCTTCTTCACGCCCTTCGGCTCGATGCCGAACAACGCGATCGTCGGCGGCTCGGCCGACATCGCGACGGGCGCGGCCCTCTTCAAGCGCATCAACCGGAGGCCCGGCATCGTCGTCTCCAACATCGGCGACGCCTCGATGGGCTGCGGCCCGGTCTGGGAGGCCATGTGCCTCGCCTCGATGGACCAGTACCGCAGGCTCTGGCCGAAGGAGGTCGGCGGCGCCCCGCCCATCCTCTTCAACTTCTTCAACAACTTCTACGGGATGGGCGGCCAGACCGACGGCGAGACCATGGGCTACCAGGTCCTCGCCCGCGTCGGCGCCGGCGTGAACCCCGAGAACATGCACGCGGAGCGGGTCGACGGCTACAACCCCCTCGCGGTCGCCGACGCGGTCGCCCGCAAGAAGGCGATCCTCCTCGAGGGCCGCGGCCCCGTCCTCCTCGACACCATCACCTACCGCGTCTCCGGACACTCGCCCTCGGACGCCTCGAGCTACCGCACGAAAGAAGAGGTCGAGGCCTGGCAGAGGGCCGACGCGATCGAATCCTTCGCCGACTACCTCGCGAGGAACAAGGCGATCGATTCCGGCGAGCTCGGGAGGCTGCGCGCCGCCGCGACCGAGAAGCTCGCGGCCGTGGTCAGGCTCGCGACGGACGACTCGGCCTGCGAGCGCGCCTCGGGCGCCTTCATCGAGTCGGTCATGCTCTCCAACGGCAAGGTCGAGCGGCACGGCGATGCGAAGCCGGAGCTGCTCGGAGCGGTTTCGGACAACGCGCGCGTCAAGGCCCTCGCGGGCAAGGCCCGCTACGCCTTCGACGCCGAGGGCAAGCCGGTCTCGAAGAACAAGCTCTTCCAGTACCGCGACGCCCTCTTCGAGGCCATGCTCCACCGCTTCGCGATCGATCCGACCATGGCGGCCTGGGGCGAGGAGAACCGCGACTGGGGCGGGGCCTTCGCCGTCTACCGCGGCCTGACCGAGCTCCTGCCCTACCAGCGCCTCTTCAACTCGCCCATCTCCGAGGGCGCCATCGTGGGCTCCGGCGTGGGCTACGCCCTCTCGGGCGGCCGCGCCGTGGTCGAGCTCATGTACTGCGACTTCATGGGCCGCGCGGGCGACGAGCTCTTCAACCAGGCTTCGAAGTGGCAGTCCATGTCGGCGGGCCTGCTCAGGATGCCCCTCGTGGTGCGCGTCTCGGTCGGCAACAAGTATGGGGCCCAGCACAGCCAGGACTGGTCGGCCCTCGTGGCCCATGTTCCCGGCCTCAAGGCCTACTTCCCCGCGACGCCCTACGACGCGAAGGGCATGCTCAACCTCGCGTTGCGCGGCACCGATCCCGTCATCTTTTTCGAGAGCCAGCTCCTCTACGACAAGGGAGAGGAGTTCGAAGCCGGCGGCGTGCCCGAGGGCTACTACGAGCCGCCCGAGGGCGAGCCGGCCGTCCGCCTCGCCGGCAAGGACATCACGATAGCGACGCTGGGCGCGACCCTCTACAAGGCGATGGAGGCCGCGAGGGTCCTCAAGGAGAGGCACGGGCTCGAGGCCGAGGTGCTCGACCTCCGCTTCGTGACCCCCCTCAACTACGACAGGCTCGTCGAGTCGGTGCGGAAGACCGGCAGGCTTCTCCTCGCGAGCGACGCCGCCGAGCGCGGCTCCTTCCTCCACACCGTGGCGTCCAACGTGCAGACCCTCGCCTTCGACAGCCTGGACGCGCCGGTCGCCGTGGTAGGAAGCCGGAACTGGATCACGCCCGCAGCCGAGATGGAGCAGCTCTACTTCCCCCAGAAGGAATGGCTCATCGACGCGATCCACGAGCGGATCCTGCCCCTCCCGGGCCACGTCCCGACGACGACGCAGACCGCCCTCGAGCTCGCCCGGCGGGCCAGGTCGGGGGTCTAGGGCGCGATGGGCGACATCGCTTCCCTGAGGGCGAGGGCGAACGACCCGGAGGCGGGCCGCGAGGGCCGGCTCGACGCGTTGCGCGAGCTCGTCGCGACCCCCCGGTTCGCGGCGGCGCTCCCGCCGAGGGCCGCGCCCTCGGGCGAGGTGAACAACCACGTCCACACGATCTACAGCTTCAGCCCCTACAGCCCGGCCATGGCGGCCTTGAGGGCGCGCGAGGCCGGGCTCGAGGTCGCGGGCTCGGTGGACCACGACTCCATCTCGGCCTCGCGCGAGATGATCGCGGCCTGCGCCGCCGTCGGCATCGGCGGCGTCTCAGGCTGCGAGCTCCGCGTCGGCTTCGGCCGCGAGGGCGGACCCGCGACCGCCGCCTTCGCGGGACGCAAGATCAACAGCCCCGACTCGGTCGGCGTCGTCTACATGACGATCCAGGGCGTTCCCGCGGGGAGGGTCGACGAGCTCGACGCCTTCCTCGCCCCCCTGCGGGCGAGAAGGGTCGAGCGCACGCGCCGCATGACGGCCGCCGCCTCGGAGCTCCTCGCGGCCGCGGGCATGGCCCGCATCGACTTCGATTCCGAGGTCCTCGGCCGCTCCATGGCCCGCGAGGGCGGGGGACTCACCGAGCGTCACCTCCTCGCCGCGGTGGCCGACCGCCTCCTCGGGCGCTTCGGCCGCGGCGCGGCCCTTGTCGAGGGCATGGAGAAGAGTCTCGGCATCCGACTCGCCCCCAAGCCCTCCGCCCTCATCGCCGATCCCGCGAATCCCCACCTGGCCTACGATATCCTCGGCGCCCTCAAGATGGGCTTCCTCGACGGCATATTCGAGCAGCCCGACGCGCTCGAGTGCCCGGACGCGGGCGGCGTCGTGGCCTTCGCGCGATCCATCGGGGCGATCCCCGCCTACGCATACTTAGGCGACGTGGGCGAGTCCCCGACGGGCGACAAGAAGGCGGAGAAGTTCGAGGACGATTTCCTCGAGGAGCTCCTCGACTACGTCGCGGGGCTCGGCTACCTCGCCGTGACCTACATGCCGCCCCGCAACACGCCGGCCCAGCTCGGGCGGGTCCGGGCCCTCTGCGCGGAGCGGGGCCTCATGCAGATCTCCGGCGTCGACATCAATCAGCCGCGGCAGTCCTTCAACTGCCCCGAGCTGCGGAAACCCCAGTTCAGACACCTCGTCGACACGACCTGGGCCCTCGTGGCCCACGAGGCCCTGTCCAGCCTCGACTCCCGGCTCGGCCTCTTCGCTCCGGACAATCCCATGGCCCAGGCGGGCCTCGACGCGCGCGTCGAGGCCTACGCCCGCGCGGGGCGGGGCCTCGACCCCGCGCGACCGGAGTCGGCTTCCGAGGCCGCGCGACGCCTCGCGGAAGGAGGATACTCACGATGAGCGAAATCGATCACGCCCTCGCCGCGCCGCTGGTCCGCGGCCTCTACATATCCATGTCCGACGCGCCCTGCGTCGTGGTCCCCGGCCCGGCCGCCGCGACGGGCGGCCCCGACGGGGGCGCGCCGCTCGAGGTCGAGATCGCGGGCGCGGCCCGCGGCCCGGAGGGGCCCTTCGACGAGGCCGCGGCCGCGAAGACCCTCCTCGACGCCCTCGCGGCCTGGCGCTCCGCGGACCAGCGGCGCGCGGGCCTCGCGCCCGGCCGCGTGCTGATCCGCGACGGCGAGGCGGCCGCGGCCTACTGGCCGGGCCGCGACCTCGGGGAGGCCCGCGCCCGCGCGGCCGCG
>CAYNPQ010000076.1:0-17644 GCA_964399065.1 uncultured Treponemataceae bacterium
TCTGTCGGGATTGATCGGCGGGAAGATGGCCCAGGCGCGAATCGAACGCACGACCTGCTGCTTAGGAGGCAGCCGCTCTATCCAACTGAGCTACTGGGTCTCGCTAGAGCCGCGCGGGCGACCTGCCATTACAAGTGGGTCGGCAGATCGGGGTGCGGCACGACCGCGTCGCGGCCTAGGTGAGAATGTACCGGAAAGGAGCCGAACCTGTCAACCTTGGCCGGCGGGAGCCTCCCCTCCCCCGGCCGCCGCGGGGTCGCCGAACTCGAGGCTCCGCGCCCAGGGGCCCCTGCGGTACCAGAGTATGCCGGCCAGGGCGGTCGCGGCGTTCGAGGCGAACATGGCGTACCAGATGGACTCGGGACCGACGCCCCCCAGCCGGGAGAGGGCGTAGGCCATCGGGATGCGGATGCCCCAGAGCCGGACCACGGCGAGGACCATGACTATCTTCGTCGATCCGGCGCCCTGGAAGGCGCCCGTCGTCACGAGGTAGAGGCCGAAGAGGAAGACGGAGGGGCTGACGATCTTGAACATGATGTCGCCGAGCCGCATGGCCTCGGGATCGGCGACGAAGAAGCGGACGAGGCCCGAGCCGTAGAAGGAGGAAAAGGCGAGGGGCGGGCCGAGGAAGGCCGCGCAGGCCAGGAGCGCGACGCGGACGACGCGCCTCGCCTCGGCGGGGTCGCGGGCGCCGAGGGCGTGGCCGACGAGGGCCGTCGCCGCTCCCGCGATGCCGTGGGCCGGCATGTCGAAGAGGCTGATGATGCGGTTGCCCACCCCGAAGGCCGCGATCGCCGAGGGGCCGTAGCCGTTGACGGCGCCCTGGAGGACGGTGAAGCCCAGGGCTGAGAGGCCCTGCCCGATCGCGGAGGGGAGCCCGATGTCCGCGAAGAGCCGGAAGGAGTCGGCGCGGGGGCGCATGGCCGCGAGCCGGAGGCGCATGCCATGGCGCCCCTTCGCGAGGATGCGGAGGGAGAGGTAGGCGCCGAGGGCCTGGGAGGCCACGGTCGCGATGGCAGCGCCCGCGACGCCGAGGCGGGGAAAGGGGCCGATCCCGAAGATGAGGAGGGGGTCGAGGACGACGTTGGCGGCCACGGCGAGGAGGTGGACCATGAGGGGGGTGAAGGTGTCGCCCGCGGCGGTAAGCGAGGCGTTGAGGAGGAAGAAGGCGAAGCTGAAGGGAAGGCCGGCGAGCACGATGGCCAGGTAGTCCCTGGCGTAGTCGTGGATCTCGGGAGGCGTGTCGAGGAGTCGGATGACCGGTCCGGCCAGGGGGATCCCGATGGCGGCTATCGCGAGGGAGGCCGCCGCGAGGAAGAAGGCGGCCTGGTTGAGGAAGCGGTCCATGCCCTCCGCGTCTTGCCTCCCCTTGGCCTGGGAGATGAGGGTCGTGCATGCCCCGGCGAGCCCCGAGCCGACGACGATGAGGAAGAACACGACGCTGAAGGCGATCGAGGGGGCCGAGACCTCGGCCGCGCCGAGCTTCCCGAGGAAGAAGGTGTCGGTCAGGTTGTAGAGGGTCTCGACCATGCTCCCCGCGATGAGGGGCAGGGCGAGGCGCATGAGGCTGCGGAATCGGCCGGACATGGGCTTCAGGGCCGCGCGCGCGCGATGGCCGCTTCGAGGGCCTGGAGGGTCGGCGCCGCGCGGAGGGGCGGTGCCCCGGACTCGCGCGACCCGTCGCCTCGGGGTGACGACGCGGCTTCCTCCGAGGGCGGGAGGGCCTCGCGGAGGACGACGACGCGGGCGTGGCCCTCGAGTCCCGCGGCGAGGACGCGCTCGGCCGCGGCGAGGGCATGGGCCGAGTCCAGGTCGAGGGCGGGGCCGCCGGCCGCCGAGAGCCGTCCGCGCGCCGCCTCGGCCTCGGTCCGGCTCGATCGCTCGACCCTGACCAGGCTGCCCAGGAGGCCCGGTTGCTCATTCTCGAAGGCCGCGAGGAGTTCCCTCCCGGGAGGGGAAACGAGGCCGGCCGGATCGAGGCCGTCGATCGGGGCCTCCTCGGGCACCGCGAGGATCGCGCCTGTCAGTGGTAGGCCGAAACGCCAGGACCACAGGGCCGCGGCGAGGCCGATGCCGTCCGTGGAGGGGAAGGAGAAGAGGAGGTCGCCTGAGGAGCCCTCGCTCGCCTGATGGAAGGACGCGGCGCAGAGGATCATCCGGGCGGCGAGGAAGGCCGGATTGTCGGTGCCGGCGATGGTCGCGGGACGACCAGCCAGCTCCCCGCCCGCGGCCTCGTCGAGGAGTCGGGAGATTCCCTCGGGCCCGCCCTCGATCTCGAGGACGAGGCCGAGCTCCATCGCGAGGCGGGGCACGGCCCTCGAGCCGCCGCCAGCGGGCAGGAGGAAGACGAGGAGGGGATCCGCGCCGCCCCGCGCCGGGTCTTCGCCGCTCCCGCGGGCCGCCGCGAGGGCGGCGGCCACTGCGGCGGCGATCGCGGATTCCGCGGCATCGCGCAACGGTACGAGGAGGAGCGGCGGCCGGCCTTCCGCGCCGTCGCGCCGGGCGCGAAGGAGGGTCGCGAGGAGCGCGGCTCCATGATCCGCGACGTTCCCGGAGCGGCCGACCGCGAAATCGAGGATGCGGATGCCCTCGCCGTGGTCGAAGGAAGGCGGAGGGGAGGGAAAGGCCTCCGAGGCGAGGCGCTCCGCCAGGCTCGGGTCGAGGTCCCCGGGAAAGAGGGCCATCGCCGCGGCGGCCGCCGAGTCCGGGAAAAGCGAGGGCGGCGCGTAGAGGACGGGCCTGAGGTCGGCCTCGCCCCCGGGAATGCAGGAGGCGCCTCCCGCAGGCCTGCCCTGGAGGACGGAGGCCCGGAGCCCTTGGCCGCCGCCGAGGCTGTCATTGAAACGCATATTCGCTCGAAGTCTATCCGCCGAAAGGGCGCTCGACAAGGCGGCGCGGCTTGGCTATGCTCGCCGCCATGAAGATCTGGATGAAATACCTGATCGGCGCCGTCCTCGGCGCGGCGCTCGCCCTCGTCCTTCCCGCGGAAGACCAGGGGCTGCGGAGCACCCTCGGTTTCCTCTTCGATCTCTCCATCCGGATCGGAACCTACGCATTGCTCCCCCTCGTGCTGTTCTCGACGCCCGTCGCCGTCTTCGAGCTCAACGAGGACGGGGAGCTCTGGCGCCAGATAGGCAGGACCTTCCTCGTCCTCCTGGCGGCGGTCGCGGCCATGGCCCTCCTCGGCGTCGCGGTGGCCGCGGCCCTCAAGCCGGCCAGAATCCCCCTCGTGGCCGAGGCCGTCCCGCCCGTCAAGGCCGCGGGCTTCAAGGACCTCCTCCTCTCCCTCTTCCCCGGAAGCCCCTTCAACGCGCTGGGCGCGGGGCAGTTCATCCTGCCGGCCTTCTTCCTCGCCCTCGTCGTGGGTCTCGCCCTGTCGCACGACAAGGCCGCGACGAAGCCGGCGCTGATCCTCTTCGACTCGCTGTCCAGGATCTTCTACCAGGTCAATTCCTTCCTCGCGGAGTTCCTCGGCGTCCTCGTCATCGCCGTGACGGCGCGCAACGTCCTCGAGCTCAGGGCCGCCCCGAGCGCCGAAGTCTACCGCTCCCTCCTCCTCGCGGTCGGGATCGAGGTAGCCGTCGTCGCGCTGGCTCTGCTCCCGGCGGCCCTGTACTTCCTCGGCGGCCGGAAGAATCCCTACCGGACCCTCTACGCCCTCCTCGCGCCCTCGGTCGCCGCCCTCGTCTCCGGCGACCTCTACTTCCCCCTCGGCTCCCTCTTCAAGCACTCGAAGGAGAGCCTGGGCGCGAGGCGGCGCTCGAACGCGCTCTCGATCCCCCTGGTGGCCGTCTTCGGCCGGGCCGGCACGACCCTGGTGGCCTCGACGGTGTTCATCGTGGTGCTCTCCTCGTACTCGAGCATCGGCGTCTCGCTGGGAAGCCTGTTCTGGATAGTCGCGGCCGCGCCCCTGACCACCCTCCTCCTCGGGGCGGCGCCCGGCAAGGGCGCCACCGCCGCGCTGATGACCCTCTGCGCCCTGTACGGCCGGGGCTTCGAGAACGGCTACCTCATCGCGGCGCCGGTGGCCCTGCCCCTCGTCGCGATGGGCGCCTTCCTCGACGCGCTCTGGGCGGGCTGCGCCTCCCTCCTCGTCGCGCGGCGCGAGGGGCAGGCCCTGGAGAAGGAATCCCGCTTCTACATCTGATCCCGGCCCGACGGGCGCGCGGCCTTGACGCCGCGCCCGGGGCTCCGTAGAATGGCCTACATGGACCTGAAAAGCGTATTGAGCCGCGATATGGTGGCTCTCCACCTGCAAGGGCGCGACAAGGAAGGGATCATCGACGAGCTCCTCCAGGTGGCGGCCCGTTCAGGCAAGATCTCCGACTTGGCGGCCGCGCGCAAGGCCGTGCTCGAGCGGGAACGGCGCATGAGCACCGGCATGAAGCACGGCATCGCGATCCCCCACGGCAAGACCGACGCCGTGAAGGACCTCGTCGCCTGCATCGGCGTCTCCGACGCGGCCGTGGACTTCGACGCCCTCGACCGCGAGGACTGCCGGATCTTCATCATGACCCTCTCCCCGGCAGACAAGACCGGCCCCCACCTCCAGTTCCTGGCCGAGGTGAGCCTCCTGTTCAGGAGCGAGGAGAAGCGGGCGGCCATCCTCGCGGCCAAGAGCCCCGAGGAGATCCTGGCCGTCCTCATTCAGTGACCGGGACTCGCTCCCGGGCCGGGCGCCGCGCCCGGCCCCCGAGGAAACGAGAAGGCCGCCCGACGAGGGCGGCCTTCGTTTTACGGGAGAGTACGGCCTACTCGAGGACCGCGAGGATGTCCGACATCTTCACGATCAAGTGCTCGACGCCCTCGATCTTGATCTGGGTGCCGGCGTACTTGTCGTACATGACCTTGTCGTTCTCCTTGACCTTGATCACGTCCTTGTCAGTCCCGACGGCCACGACGATGCCGGTCTGGGTCTTCTCCTGGGCGGTCTGGGGGATGATGATGCCGCCGGCGGTCTTGGTCTCGCTCTCCTGGATCTTCACGAGGACGCGGTCCCCGCAAGGCTTGACCTTCATGTGTATTCCTCCTGGGATATAGGAATTATAGATTTAACGGGTAGGAATATACGGAGGATGGGGGCCGGGGGTCAAGGCGGATCCCCTATCATCGGTATTCAGGGAGCCGTAATGGCCGGAATGAGAGGAAAAGAGTACATTTAACGGGTCGAGCGCCCGGCCGCGAGCCCGGCAGCACGAGAACGGAGAGACGATGCCCCGGAAGAAGGACGACTGGAACCGGAAACCCTCCCAATCCCCAAAACGCCCGGGAGGAGGCAAGCCGCCCATCATCCCGCCGAATTTCGGCGGCTTCCAGTTCCGCTTCTCCCTCGGCTACGTCCTGGTCATGGTCCTGGCCGTCCTCCTCTTCAATTACTTCCTGACCCAGACCGACGACACCGTCGTCCCCTACAGCGCGTTCAAGGACAAGATCCGCAACGGGGAGATCAAGCGGGTCGAGATGGACCAGAGCTTCTACCTAGGCTATCCCGAGCCCTCCTCGAAGGCCCCGACCTCCCTCGTGCCCTCGGCGGTGCGGGGACGCTCGATCTACAAGACGGTGCCCGTCTACGATCCGGGCTTCACGGCCCTCCTCGACGAAAAGGATGTCGTCTACTCCTCCGTGCCCCGCGAGACCAACGCGATCCTCGGCTTCTTCCTCAACTGGGTCCTGCCCCTGGCCTTCATGCTGGTCGTCTGGCGCCTGATCTTCAAGCGGATCGGCAACGCCGCGGGCGGCAACGTCCTGGCCTTCAACCAGAACAAGGCCACCATCGTGGCCGAGGGCGACGTGAAGACCCGCTTCGGCGACGTGGCCGGGGTGGACGAGGCCAAGGACGAGCTCGTCGAGGTCGTGGACTTCCTCAAGAACCCCAAGAAGTACACCGACATCGGCGGCAAGATCCCCAAGGGCGTCCTCCTGGTCGGACCGCCCGGCACGGGTAAGACCCTCCTCGCGCGGGCCGTGGCCGGCGAGGCCGGGGTGCCCTTCTTCCGGATGAGCGGCGCGGAATTCGTGGAAATGTTCGTCGGCGTGGGCGCGGCCCGCGTCCGCGACCTCTTCAAGCAGGCGCGGGAGAAGGCGCCCTGCATCATCTTCATCGACGAGCTGGACGCCATCGGCAAGTCGAGGCTCACGGGCCCGGTCGGCGGCAACGACGAGCGGGAGCAGACCCTGAACCAGCTCCTCGTCGAGATGGACGGCTTCGACGCGACGAGCGGCCTCATCATCCTCGCGGCGACCAACCGCCCCGACGTGCTGGATCCCGCCCTGCTCAGGCCCGGCCGCTTCGACCGGCAGGTCCTCGTGGACCGGCCCGACCTCGTCGGCCGCGAGGCCATCCTCCGCATCCACTCCAAGGCGGTCAAGCTCGACGACAAGGTCGACTTGGCCAAGGTGGCCCGCGGCACTCCCGGCTTCGTCGGCGCGGATCTCGCCAACATCGTCAACGAGGCCGCCCTCCTCGCCGTGCGCGCGGGCCGCAAGAAGGTCGTGCAGGCGGACTTCGACGCGGCGATCGAGAAGGTCGTCGCCGGGCTCGAGAAGAAGAGCCGGGTCATGAACCCGAAGGAGCGGCGGACCATCGCGGTGCACGAGACGGGGCACGCCCTCGCCGCGGCCTTCACCAAGGGCGCCGACCCTGTCCGCAAGATCTCCATCGTGCCCCGCGGCTTCGGGGCCCTCGGCTACACCCTCCAGCTCCCCGTCGAGGACCGCTACGTCGTCTCCGAGGAGGAGCTCCTCGGCCAGATCGACGTGCTCCTCGGCGGCCGCGCGGCCGAGGAGATCGCCCTCGGCCGGATCTCCACGGGCGCCGCCAACGACCTCACCCGCGCGACGGACGTCGCGAGGCGCATGATCACCGACTACGGCATGTCCGAGCGCTTCCGCCACGTCGCCCTGACGCGCCGCGCGGCGGGCCTCCTCGGCGGAGCCCCGGGCGAGCAGCTCATGGCGCGGGAATACAGCGAGGACACCCAGAAGTACGTCGACGAGGAGATCGCGCGCATCGTCGCGGCCCGCTACGACGGCGTCCTTTCCCTCCTGGGCGGGAGACGGGACCTCCTCGATCGCGTCTCGGAGACCCTCCTCGAGAAGGAGACCATCGAGGAGGCCGAGTTCGCGGCCTTCGTGGCCGGCCCGATGCACGAAGCCGGCCTCGACGCCGAGTCGCGCCGCGAGGCGGCGCAGGAAGAGGAAAGTCTCAGCGCCGCTACGGGAGCCTAGGCCGGGCCGCGTTACCTGCTTCCCGCCCCGTATCCCCGCGCCGGGGAGCCGGGCTCGGGAAGCAGCGTCCATGCCGCCCCGCCCGAGTCCCCCAAGCGGAGCGCGCCGGGCTCGCCCGTCGCCGCGCCGGGAAGGCCCCCCGATTGGCAGTAATTCGCCTCATTGACGAGGAGAGTGCCGATCCCGATGTCGCCGCCGCCGTCGGTCGCCCGTAAATAGGCGGTGGGATGCTCGCTGGCGACCAGGGACCCGGTGATCGAAAGCAGGCCGCGGTTGAAGAGGGCCTTGCCCCCGCCGTTCGCCTCGTTCCCGGCGATCGTGCATCGGTCGAGGCTGAGCCTGCCTCCCGCGAGGTCGATCCCGCCTCCGCGCCCGCCGGCGACGTTGCCGTAGATGACGCAACCCGAGAGCCGCGCCTCGGCCTCGCAGGATACGTGCATGCCCGCGCCTCCCTTGATCGAGCTGTTCCACGCGACGAGGCAGTCCTCCATCAGGGCCAGGCAGCCCGCGTCGATCTTCAGGCCCGAGCCGGCGCCCCTGCAACCGATGGCCGCGGCCTCCTCCGCCGCGGGGCGGTGGATGATTCGATTGGCGGCCACCAGCGAACGCCGTACCCTGAGAGGCCCCGTCGACCAGACGCCCGCCCCGGCCGTCGCGACATTCTCCACGACGGCGCAGTCCTCGATCGTGAGATCGCCGTTGTTCACGATGCCGCCGCCGAAGCGCATTCCCTCGGTGTTGTTCCCCCCGCGGATGGTGATCCCCGATAGGAGGACCCGGGATCCGGGCAGGATCTCGAACACGCAGGCGACCGCGTCCTCGGGTCGCGCGGCCGCCTCCACCATCGTCGCGGCTGCCCCGAAGCCGAGTATCTCGACCTTCCCGCCCAGCTTGACGCCGCCCTCCCTATGCACCGGATCCATCACGCATAGTGTCGTGCGACCGTCGGGATCCCTCGCGAGGGCTTCCGCGAGGCTCGGGAATTCGCAGCCTTCCCTGCCGACGGTCACGAAGCTCTCTCGATGGGCGAGGACGTAGGCAGGATCCCCTCGCAGCGCGGGATCGGACCTGCAAGGGAGAGGCAAGGACGCGGGAGCGGGTATCTCGGCAGTCGACAGCTGAGGGAAAGCGAGGAGCAAGAGAAGGGCCGGCAGACCAGACAATCCCAGGATCCTGAACATCGGTCCTCCTCGTCTGCGGTGATTCTTGAACGTGAAACCCGGGAAAGCCATACCTCAAACAGGTTATTATTCCCGCCTCATGCCGATCCCTTCGGCAGGGCCTCGATCTCGGTCCGCGTCGCGGCCTTGCCCGCGAGGGCCAGGGCGGCCCGGGCTCGAACCTTGTCGCCGAGGACGATCGCGCCGACGAGCTTCCCTTCAGCCAGCAGGTAGCGCTCGTAGCGGCCGGGTCCCGGCTCGAGGACGAGCTCCTCGGCCCCTTCGGGCGCTTCGACGAGTCCGGCGGAGGAGAGTTCCACGCCGGCGACCTTCAGGGTGTTCGAAGCCACGGTGCCCATGTAAGGGCGGGAGGAGTCGCCCAGGATGGCCGCGGCGCAGCAGGGCGCCTGCTCGAGGGCGGCGGGGATGATGCCGAGGCAGGAGCCCCGGAATTCGGCGCAATCCCCGACCGCGTGGATGGCCGGGTCGGCCGTTCGAAGGCCCTCGTCCACGACGATGCCGCGGCCCGTCGGCAGGCCCGCGGCCTTCGCGAGACCGATCCTCGGCTTCACCCCCATCGAGAGGACGACGGTCGAGACCTCGATCCTCCGGCCGTCCTCGAGGAGGAGGGCCTCGACCCGATCGACCCCGGAGAACGACGAGACCTTCGCCCCGGCGAGGATCCGCATGCCCATGCCCTCGAGCGCGCTCCGCAGCGAATCGGCGCCGCGGGCGTCGAGCTGGCGGGGCAGGAGGCGCGGGGCGGCCTCGACGACGACGACCTCGCCTGCGCCCAGGTCGCGGAGGTGCCTCGCGGCCTCGAGCCCGAGGAGGCCTCCGCCGAGGACGAGGCAGGGTCCCGGATGCGAGACGGCCCAGGCCCGGAGCCGCGCCGCGTCGTCGAATTCGCGCAACGTGAAGACTCCTGGAGCATAAGCCCCGGGTATCTCCGGTCGGACCGGTTCGGAACCCAGCGCCAGGACGAGCGCGTCGTAGCCGAGCTCGGAGCCGGACGACAGCATGACCTTGCGGCGGTCCCGGTCGACGGAGACAACGTCCTGGCCGTAGCGCGCCTCGATCCCCCGCTCCGCATACCATCCCGGCTTGTAGAGCGCCAAGAGCTCGGCGCTCAGGGCTCCGCCGCCGAACACCTCGGGAAGGCGGATCCGCGAGTAGTACCCGTAGGCCTCCCGAGTGAGTATCGAGATTTCCAGTTTCGATCGATCCGGTTCGCGGAGGCGGAGTTCCTTCGCGACCATGACGCCGGCGACGCCGTTCCCGATGATGAGTACGCGCATCGTCCCTCCTTTATCGATATGAAATGTACTTGTGTATTCGAGAAAAAGAAAAGTCCCTTGTATTGACAAGAATGGCATGAATCATTACCACGGTTAGTAGGTACTCACATGCCGATCCTTCCACTCCTCCTGATCGTCGTTCCTCCCATCTTCGGCCTCGCCGCGCTCTGCATCAAGCCCTTCGGCCCGAGGCGGGCCCTGGTCGTGACCGCATCCTTCGCGCAAGGCGCACTCGCGCTGGCCTTCGCGATCTGGGCCTGGCCCTCCCTGCCCCTGTCCATCCGCGTCGAACTGCCGGGCCTCGAGCGCTGGACGCTCGGCCTCGAGCTCGCGATGGCGGCCTTCATCGCCGTCGTCGCGGTGCGGAAGCGCCGCTTCCTCGCGCTGTCGCTCTCGATCGCCCAGGCCGCCCTCGCGGTCTACGGCGAGCGCTGGACCTCGGCCGCCGACGCCGGCTCCTCGGTCGTCATCGACCAGCTCGGCCTCCTCATGGTCCTCATCGTGGGCATCGTGGGCGGGCTCGTCCTCTTCGACGCATCGGGCTACATGAAGACTTATCACGAGGAGCACCCCGAGATACGGGACCGGCGACGGGTCTTCAGCTTCATGATGCTCGTGTTCTTCGGGGCGATGTACGGGCTCGTGATCTCGAACGACCTCAGGCTCCTCCTCTTCTTCTGGGAGGTCACGACCCTCGCCTCTTTCATCCTCATCGGCTACGCGGGCGACGCGGAGTCCGACCGCAGCGCCTTCAAGGCCCTCGAGCTCAACCTCCTCGGCGGCCTCGCCTTCTCGGGCGGGGCGGCCCTCCTGGCGGCGAGGACGGGCATGATCGGGCTGGACCGCATCGTCTCGGCCGCCTCCTGGGGCGGGGCCGCGGTCGTCGCCGCGCCCGCCGCGCTCCTCGCCTTCGCGGGGCTCGTCAAGTCGGCGCAGCTGCCCTTCACGCCCTGGCTCCTCGGGGCGATGGTGGCCCCGACTCCCGTCTCCGCCCTCCTCCACTCGAGCACGATGGTGAAGGCGGGGGTCTACCTCCTCCTCCGCCTCGCGCCGATCATGTCGGGCACGCCGACGGGCTACCTCGTCGCCTTCATCGGCATCTTCACCTTCATCGCCGGCGCCTTCGCCGCGGTCTCGCAGCGCAACGCCAAGCGCGTCCTCGCCCTGTCCACGGTCTCCAACCTCGGGCTCATCGTGGCCTGCGCGGGCGTCGGGACCTACCAGCTGGCCTGGGTCGCCTTCTTCCTCGTGCTCTTCCACGCGGTGGCCAAGGCCCTCCTCTTCCTCTCGGTCGGCACCGCCAGCGTCGGCACGGGCAGCCTCGACGTGGAGTCGATGGGAGGCCTCATCGTGAGCATGCCCCGCACGACCGGCTTCCTCGTCATCGGCATCTCGGCCATGTTCGTCGCGCCCTTCGGCATGCTCGTGTCCAAGTGGGCCGCCATGGAGGCCTTCATCAACATGCCCTCGCTCGTGAGCCCCCTCATGATCGTCTTCCTCGCATACGGCAGCGCCACCACCGTGCTCTTCTGGGCCAAGTGGCTCGGCATCCTCATCCGCGTCCGCGACCCCGGGGCGCCGCGGGGCCTCCTCGAGGGCAAGGTGACCTTCGCGGAGCGCTTCGCCGAGTCGGCGCTCGCCGTGGCCGCGGTGGCGGTCTGCGCCGGCTTCCCGGTGATATCGCGCAACGCGGTGGAGCCCTACCTCCTCGCGACCTACAACCGGGCGTTCGGCCTCGACCGCGAGAACGCGATGATCACGGTGCTCATGGTGGTGATGACCGTCGCCGTTCCGGGCCTCCTCATCCTCATCTCGAGGAAGAGGAAAGTCGAGCTCTCCGGCGCCTACATGTCGGGGCGGACGACGGGACGGGACCTCTCCTTCCTCGGCTCGAAGGGCGAGACCCTGGGGCTCGAGACGCGCTCGTACTACCTCGAGCGCTTCTTCGGCGAGCGGCGCATCCTGAGCGCCGGCCTCGGGATCGGCCTCCTCCTCGCGATCGCCATGATCGGGACGGCCTTCCTATGAGCGGCCCCCGCCCCCTCTTCGCCCTCGCCTACCTCCTCGCGGGCCCCCTGGTCGGCGGCCTCCTCGCCGGCATCGACCGCAAGTTGACCGCTCGGCTCCAGGGCCGCGTCGGGCCGCCGATAATCCAGCCCATCCACGACCTCTCGAAGCTCTTCTCAAAGCGACTCGACCCGGTGAACCGCCTCCAGATGCCCCTCGTCGCGAGCCACTTCGTCTTCGCGGTCCTCACGGGGGTGCTCTTCTTCTGGGGCTCGGACATCCTCCTCATCATCTTCGTGCTCACCCTTTCGGGCATCTTCCTCGTCCTCGCGGCCTACTCCACCGGCTCGCCCTACAGCACCATCGGCGCCGAGCGCGAGCTCCTCCTCATGGCGGCCTACGAGCCGATGGTCATCCTCGCCCTCGTGGGGCTCTACGACGTCGCGAAGAGCTTCAACTTCTACGAGATCTACGGGGCCTCGATGCCGGCCATCGTCTACCTGCCCGGCATCTACCTGGGCCTCGTCTACATCCTCGCCATGAAGCTCCGCAAGTCGCCCTTCGACCTCTCGACCTCCCACCACGCGCACCAGGAGCTCGTCATGGGCCTGACCGCGGACCTCGGCGGCCCGGCCCTCGGCCTGGTCGAGCTGGCGCACTGGTACGAGAGCGTCTACCTCTACGCCCTGGTATTCCTCTTCTTCAGCTCGAGCGCCTGGGCGGCGGTCGCGGGCGTCGCCGCGACCTACTTCCTCATCATCCTCGTCGACAACGCGACCGCGCGCGTGAAGTGGGAGCTCGCGCTGTCCTCGGCCTGGATCGTCGCACTCGTGGCCGGCGCGGGCAACCTCATCCCCTTCTACCTCATCACGAGGGGGACGCCGTGAGCCGCATCGAGAAGTCGCCCTGGCTGATGCACTACGACGCCTCCTCCTGCAACGGCTGCGACATCGAGGTGCTGGCCTGCCTCACGCCCCTGTACGACGCCGAGCGCTTCGGCTGCATCGTGACCGGAGACCCGAAGCAGGCCGACATCCTCCTCGTCACGGGCGGGGTGAACAGCCTCAACGAGGCCGTCATCAAGAACCTCTACTCGCAGATGCCCGAGCCGCGGGCCGTCGTCGCGGTCGGCGCCTGCGCCTACTCCGGCGGCGTCTTCGCCGAGTGCTACAACGTGAAGGGCGGCGTCGCCTCCGCCATCCCGGTGGACGTGTACGTGCCCGGCTGCGCGGCGCGGCCCGAGGCCGTGCTCGACGGCGTCGTCCGCGCCGCGGTCATCCTGGCGGAGAAGCGGCGCGCGATGCGCGATGCGAGGCGCGCCGCCAGGCGGCGCGCGGGGCGCGGGGAGGCGTCATGAGCGAGCGGGAGATACAGACCGTCGAGGAGATCGGCGTCGGTTCGCTGCTGGCCGAGGTGGACGCGCTCCGCCTCGACCGCTGGAGGCTCGTGCAGATGCACTGCGTCGCCGTCGAGTCGGGCTTCGAGCTGGACTACTCCTTCGGCGGCGGCTACGCGCTCAGGACCTTCCGGGTCAAGGTCGGGACCGAGGACCGCGTCCCGAGCATCACCCCCTTCTACGAGGCGGCCTTCCTCTACGAGAACGAGATCCGCGACCTCTTCGGCGCGAGGATCGAGCGCATCTTCCCCGACTGGGAGGGCAAGGTCTTCGACGTCGCCGGCGAGCGGCCCTTCGACCGGGTCCGCGTCACCGGCCCCGCCTCGGAGCTCGGCAGGTGAGCGGCCTCGGATCGGGGCCCATCGGACCCTCCGTCGTCCCCTTCGGGCCCCAGCACCCCGTCCTGCCGGAGCCCCTCCACTTCGACCTCGTCCTCCGCGACGAGAAGGTCGTGGGGGCGGTGCCGCAGATCGGCTACATCCACCGCGGCCTCGAGCTCCTCGTCGGCAAGCGCGACTGGCTCGACTTCGTCAACGTCGCCGAGCGGATCTGCGGCATCTGCTCCTTCATGCACGGCATGGGCTACTGCGAGGCGGCCGAGCGGATCGCGGGCATCGCCGTGCCCGACCGGGGCCGCTGGCTCCGGACCTTCTGGTGCGAGCTCGAGCGGGCGCACAGCCACCTCATGTGGCTCGGCCTCGCGGCGGACGCCTTCGGCTTCGAGAACCTCTTCATGGCCTCCTGGCGCGCCCGCGAGCTCATCCTCGACGTGGCCGAGGAGACCTCGGGCGGCCGCGTGATCTACGGCTCCGCGATCGTCGGCGGCTGCGCGCGCGACGTCGGGCCCGAGACCCTCGCGCGTTGCGCGAAGGCGCTCCGCCCCGCGCGCGACGAGGCCCTGCGCCTCGCCGAGGTGATGGTGACCGACCCGACGGTGCGGCACCGCCTCGAGGGCGTCGGGGTCCTGTCCCGGGACCGGGCCTACGAGCTCGGGGCCGTCGGGCCCATGTTGCGCGCGAGCGGCTGGGACTACGACCTCCGGCGCCGCGGCTACGCCGCCTACGGCGAGATCGACTTCTCAGTCGCGGTCGAGGAGGGCGGCGACTGCATGGCCCGCGCCCTCGTCCGCCTCCGCGAGCTCGAGGAGTCCTTCAGGATCATCGGCGAGGTCGCGGACCGCGCCCCCCCGGGCCCGGTCGCGGCGCCGGTCCGCGGAGCCCCGCCCGCCGGCGAGGCCCTGGTCCGCCTCGAGCAGCCCCGCGGCGAGGTCGTCTACTACGCGCGGTCGAACGGGACGCGCAGCCTCGAGCGCTTCCGCGTGCGCACGCCGACCTTCGCCAACGTGCCCGCGATGGTCGAGGCGATGCGCGGCGCCGACCTCGCCGATGTGCCGACCATCGTGCTCACGATCGATCCCTGCATATCCTGTACCGAGAGGTGAACGTGGCAGTGCTACCGATGGCGCGCATCGCGCTCCGCAACCTCCTCACGAGGCCCGCGACGCGGCGCTACCCCTATGTGAAGCGCGAGAGCTTCGCCGCGGCCCGCGGCCGCATAGTCATCGACTTCCCCGCCTGCGTGCTCTGCGGCGCCTGCTCCAAGCACTGCCCCGCGGGGGCGATCGAGGTGTCGAAGGCCGAGGGTCGCTGGGACATCGACCGCATGGCCTGCGTCATGTGCGGCGCCTGCGTCCGCGCCTGCCCCAAGAAGTGCCTCGACATGGCCCCGGAGCGGCTCGGCGCGATCGACGCGGCCTCGGGCGGCCGGCCCGGCCCGGCGGCCCGCGACGCGGCCGACGAGGCTTCCGGCCGCTTCGAGCGCCGCCTCCGCCCGCCCGCGCCCCCCGCCGCACCGTCGGGCGCGCCGTCGAGCGCCGGCGCCGCCGATGCATGAGGCGAGCGCCGTCGAGGCCCTCGTCCGGATGGTCTCGGAGGAGGCCCGCGCGCGGGCCCCGGCGGGAGGCCCCCCTCCCCGCGTGACGCGGATCGACCTCGTGGTGGGGACCCAGACGGGCTACATGGAGGAGGCTCTGGCCTTCTACCTCGAGCGGCTCGCACCCGGCGGCCCCGCCGAGGGCGCGGCCCTGGGGGTACGCTACGTGAAGCCCACGCTCCGCTGCGCCTCCTGCGGCGCCGAGTTCGAGCGGAGGCGCTTCTCCTTCGAGTGCCCGGACTGCGGCGGCCAAGGCAGGCCCACGGGCGTGGGGACCGAGTTCTACGTCGAATCCATCGAGCTGGAGTCCTGAGGCATGGGCGTGAGGATAGAGTTGAGGCGCGCGATCTACGCGGAGAACGACCGGCGGGCGGCCGCGATCAACGCATCGCTCCGCGCCCGCGGCGTCTTCGCGGTGAACGTCCTCGGCGGGCCGGGCGCGGGCAAGACGAGCCTTATCTCGCGGCTCGCGGAGCGGCTCGGCGGCGAAGGCCTCGCGGTCATCGAGGGCGACGTGGCGAGCGACCTCGACACGAGGACTTTGCGGGCCCTCGGCGTCGAGGCTTACCAGATCGAGACGGGGGGCGACTGCCACCTCGACGCGCCCATGATCGAGGCCATCCTCGGGCGCATGGAGATCCGCGACGGCTCCTGGCTCTTCATCGAGAACATCGGGAACCTCGTCTGCCCGGCCGAGTTCACGATCGGCGAGGAGCTCAAGCTCGTGGTCGCGAGCGCGGCCGAGGGCAGCGACAAGCCCTGGAAGTACCCGACGGTCTTCGCGCGCTCGGCCGCCTGCGTCCTCACGAAGGCCGACCTCGCCGAGGCCGTCGGCTTCGACGAGGCCTTCTTCCGCGCCGGCCTCGAGGGCAGCGCCCCCGGCATCCCCCTCTTCCCGGTCGACGGGAGGTCGGGCGAGGGCGCCGACGCCCTACTGGACTGGCTTCGAAGGGCCAGGGCGGCTGTGCCCCCTACTCGCCCTTCCTCTCCTCGATGAGGATCCGGACCGACTGCCCGAGCCGGGCGCCCTTCTCCATGCCGGTGAAGCGGCTCGGGCTTCGGACGACGATGTTGAGGTGATTGGGCATATGGGTCTCGTCGAAGCCCGCGATCGCGCCTATGCACTCCTCGCCGAGGAAGACCCGGTCGCCCGCCACGATGACGCCGCCGCGGGAGATCTCCATGAAACCGAGGTAGGCGATGGGATTCACCGTCTTGCCGGGGCCGGCCTCGGCGTCGTCGGTGATGATGAGCTCGTGTATCTCGTGCCTGCAGACGCACCTCGATATGGGCTTCATGAGCGCGAGGCCGCGCTCCTCGATCCTGCCCTCGAGCACCACGACGAGCTCCGCCTCGATGTCGCGCTTCATGGCGTAGGGGTTGGCGGCGAACATGCCGGCGGCGTAGGGATCCTTGCCTGCCATCTTCGGTCTCCTCCTTCGTACTCGTGCGCGGGGGCACTTGGAACGTCCCCCGCCGATAGAGTATACCATTACGTCGAGGGCTTGAGTTAAAATCCTGTTTGAGATCGCAAAAAATTTTTTAATTCGCTCTGGCGTCTTTTGACGTCCCGTGCTAGACTGAAGGTGGTCCCGGTACGAGGCCCGCGGAGTCGGGCCTTCGGTCCCGAGAGATCCCTCCAAGGAAAAGAGGTAGGAAGGTGGGTACTTCAGCCAAGAAAATCGTCGCGACGACCGCAGCCCCGGCTGCGATCGGACCGTACTCCCAGGCGGTGATCGCCGGGAACATGCTCTTCACGTCGGGCCAGATCGCGATCGACCCGGCCACGAACACCTTCCTCGATGCGAGCATCGAGGAGCAGACCACGCGGGTCCTCGAGAACCTCTCGGCCATCCTGAAGGCCGCGGGCGCCTCCATGAAGGACGCGGTCAAGGCGACCATCTTCCTCAAGGACATGAAGGACTTCGCCGCGGTCAACGGCATCTACGCCAAGTACTTCGCCGAGAATCCGCCCGCGCGCAGCACCGTCGAGGTCGCGAGCCTCCCCAAGGGCGCCAAGATCGAGATCGAGCTCGTCGCCCTCTTGGGCTGAACTTCGCTGGATATAGGCAATTACTCTCTAGGAAAGGAGATACTCATGGGTAAGTTCAAGTACAGGTTCGAGCTGTACCGCCACCTCCAAAAGGACATCCCCAACATCTACGCCGAGGCCAAGAAGGCCGCGGACGAGATCGGCATCCCCGCGGACATCCGCGGCAAGTTCGGCCTCACCGGCGCCATCTCCGGTTGCCACGGCATCCCGCACAAGGAAGTCCGTCAGGCCCTCGAGGACACGGCGACCCAGGTCATCTCGAACAACGGCCTCGACGAGGAGGTCCGCGAGATCGTCAAGTCCGTGTACGGCGACGAGTACGACGCCGTCGCGGTCAACACCTGCGAGGCCGCCCTCTGGGCGAGCTTCGACGTCCTCGCCACCCCCCCGATGATGGGCAGGGGCGACAACTACCGCGCCCGCTACGTCATCCCCTACGAGAAGCACCTCCACCACCACGGCGGCTACGGCCGGCCCTTCCCCGGGAAGTACAAGGACATCGTCGCCGACCGCGGCAACACCCCCGGCGAGCTCGGCTTCTACGGCAAGCGCCAGAACAACCTCGACACCG
>CAYNPQ010000077.1:0-4141 GCA_964399065.1 uncultured Treponemataceae bacterium
GCGAGCCTCCTCAAGCCCCTCTGCGGGCCGGCCCGGGCGCGGCTCGGGGCCGCCCCCGCCCAAGGCGGCGAGGTCCCCGCGCGCGGCGAAGAGGACCCCGGCGCCTGCCCGGCCCGCGGCCCTGAGCCGGGCGCCCGCGTCGAGTGCGGGCCCCTCCCGCGCGAGGACGCGGATCTCGCCGGGCGGGCCGCGGCCGAAGGAGAGCTCGCCCTCCGCCGCGGCCCCGGAAAGCGCGATGCGCGACACCGCGACGGGGTAGGAGCGGAAGCCGTTCTTGACGGGGCAGGAGTCGGTGGAGAGCTCGCCCTCCACCGCGGCGAGGCGGAGGGCCCGCGCGGCGGGCGGAGCCGCGGCCGCCGCCGTCGCGGCGCGGGGACCTGAGCGGCCGGCGGCGCCCTCCCCCGCCGCCGCCGGCCCCGCGAAGAGTGTCGAGGCGGCGAAGAGGGAGCGGGCGCTGTCATCGCGGGCCAGGCCCGCGCCGGCCGTCAGGCCGATCGCGCAGGCGAGGCAGAGGGCGGCCCAGGCCCTCGGTCCGGAAGCCGGCCGCCCGCCCTCCGCGCCGAGCCGCGCGAGTCCCCGGAGCGCCGCCGCGAGGCCGGCGAGACAGAGGGCGGCGGCCAGGGGCAGGGCCGCCGGGAGGGCGCGGGGGTAGAAGCCGAGGGCGAGGCCGAGCGCGGCGGCCGCCGCCGGCGAGAGGCGCCGCGGCGCGGCGAAGAGGGCATTGGCGGGGTCCATGCGTCGTCTCCTCGGGGGTCGGGGAGGCGCGGCGCGGAATCGACGCGTTAGGCGATTTATGGATGACCGGGGCGGCCCGCGGGCCCGCCCCGGCGCGGCGCTACCACTTGAGCTTCAGCAGGGCCTCGCGGGCCGCCCGCTTCACCGTGTCGGTGTACTGGAGGTAGCCCATCTGGAGGAGGTAGTCGAAGGCGGCCTTGTCGCCGAGCTCGCCGAGGGCGGCGATCACCGCGAGGACGAGGGGCTCGTCGTAGGGCGCGCCCTGCTCGGTCTGCGCGTTGATGAGCTGGAGGTGCAGGGCGAGGGTCTGAGCCGCCTCGGTCGAGCCCATGGCGCCGAGGCAGGCGACGGCCTCGAGGAGCTCGGACTTGGCCGCGGCTCCCTTGGCGTAGTCGGCCTGCACGAGGCGGAAGTGCCTGATCGCGAGGGCCGAGGCCCTCTGCCACTTGAGGGCCTTGAACTGCCGGGCGGCGCCGAGCCGCATCTCGCGGAGGGCCTGGAGCTCCACGGGCGAGCGGGCCTGGGGCTCCTCGTAGGCGTCGAGGGCGGCGGACATGGCGCCCTCGGCGAGCTCGCCGCGCTGCCGGTCGGCGAAGGAGGGGTTCTCCATGCCGGCGGCGAAGGCCGCGGCCTTCTCGAGGGGCGGGTTGCGCGCGATCACCTGGAGGAGGTAGGCCTCGTAGTCGCCCTTGATCTTGCCCAGGGCGAGGGCGGCCTTGGTCGCGAGCGCGGGCGAGTAGCCGGCGATGTAGGCCGAGAAGAGCACGGGGAAGGAGGCCCCGTCGCCGAGGAGCCCGAGGGCCTCGATGCAGGCCTCGAGGGCCGGGTACTCGGGCTGGGCCCCGGAGCGGAAGAGGCTGTTCTGCGAGGCCAGGAAGGCCCCGAGGTATTCGGAGACGCGGCTCTCCCCCGTCCCGGCGAGCCCGAGGGCGCGCACCGCGGAGGCCCGGACGTCGGGATCGCGGTAGGCCTGGAATAGCGACCAGAGATTGTCGATGGACTTCGCGTAGCCCGCCTTGCCCGCCTCGTTGGAGGCGACGAGAGCGAGGTCCTTGAGCTGGGGATCCGCCCCGAGGAGGGCGGCGTTCTCGTAGGCGAAGCGTATGGCCATGTCGTAGAGCGGGCCCATGGCTCCGCCCTGGCTGGCCGCCGCCTCCTTGACCAGCTCGAGCTTGGTCACGAGGCTCGCGCGCGCGAAGTTGCGCCGGTAGGCGAGTACGATAGAATCCGCGTCCTGGGCCGCGGCGGCCGGGACGAGGACGGAGATGAGCGCGATCGCGAGCGCGATCGACGCCGCGTGGCGTTTCATCCGACCCCCTTCGGTACACGCGCGCGGGAAGGCCGGCCGCTTGAGGCCTCGTCCCGCGTCATACGCGCAGGATAGATAATACTAGCAAATCCCGCCCGCGTCACGGCCCGCGCGGCGCCTCGAGCTCGGACTCGCGGTCCCCGCCGATCCCGTACACGAAGGAGCGTATCGCGTTGCGGGTGCGGGGGCTGGGGGGCACGGCCTCGACGTGGATCACGGAGCGGTTCTTCTCGGCCTCGTAGTCGACGCTCTTCACCGTCCCGCTCATGACGATGCTCCGGCCTCCGAGCTCGAACTGGAGCTTCACCTTGAGGCCGGGCACCGCCCTCCCCCCGATGGCCGCGGCGACCCCGTCCTCCGAGAGGTCTTGGACCTGCGCGCGGAGCCCGGGGGCGCGCTCGGGCTTCTCGTAGGCGCCCTCGATGCGCTTGAGGATGTAGAGGTAGGCCGGGATCCGGGAGCGCGCGCGCACCGAGCGCCGCTTCTGCGTCCTGAGCAGGGCCTCGGAGTGCGAGACGTGGAGGACCGGCACGTTGCGTATCCGGAGGTCGTCGATCACGTAGCTGTCGAAGACGTAGCCCGCGTCCTCGTGGCGCCAGAAGTAGACCGAGACCTTCTTGCCCTTCCAGACCCAGTCCTTGGGCAGGCGGCCCCCCGAGGGATAGGAGATCACGAGGTAGCGCGTGTTGTTGTCGACGACCGTCGCGTTGTAGACGCCGATGCCGTACACGAGGACCCGCACCCGCTGGCCCTGGCCGACCTGCCGGCTCGACCTGATCCCGTACTTGAAGCGGGGCTGGTCGAGCTCGAGGCCCTTCCGCAGCGCGTAGACCTTGTCGACGAAGGCTATGCCCTCGCGGGTCCGGTCCCGCCCGTCCTTGGAGAGCTGCTCGAGGAGGAGGCCGATGGCCCGGTCGAGGTCGCGGGGCGACCAGAGTATGTTCGTCGGATCGGCGAGCCCGGCGGCCGCGGCCGCGTCGCGGAGCTGCCGCGCCTCGGGCACGGAGATGCCCGCCTCCCTCGACTTCAGGAAGAACTCGATCCAGGAATAGCGCTTCCCGCCCCGCGCCGCGAAGACGCTCGCGGCGGCGAAGAGGATGAGGACGAGGACGGCGAGCAGCGCGACGACCATCATGTGCTGTCCATCTCCCGCCGGCGGCGCGCGCCGGCTGTACCAAAGGCCTGCAAGTATACTATATACACTTCGGCCTGAAAGAAAGGGAAACGGAGGTGGAAGTGCCGGACATCGCGCGGGGGCTCGCCCGCAGGCTCGCGGCGGCGGGGCGCAGGCTCGCGACTGCGAGGCGCAGGCTCGCGGTGGCGCCGACGGGCGTCCCCGACCGTCCCCTCCTCGAGGCCGGCCTCCTCTTCGCCGCCTTCTACCTCCTCTCCTTCGTCCCCTCCGACGCGGCGGCCGCGGGCCGGGCCCTCGCCGAGCCCCGCTACCACGGCCTCCTCCTCCTCGAGCTCTTGCCGAGAGCCGCCTTCGTCCTGTACTTCATGGCGAGGGCCGAAGGGCTCGCCGCCTTCGGCCTCCGCGCGCCGCGCGCCGCCGACCTCGGCGCGGGGGCCCTGGCGGCCCTGGGCGCCTGCGCCATCGCCCTCCTGCCCGCCTGGGCCTTCTCGAGCCTCGGCTGGACCAACCCCCTCCTCGACTCGGCCTGCGCCCCCGGCGCCTCGCCCCTCCTCGTCCCCCTCGTCCTCGCCTCCGCCCTCGCGATCGGCTACGGCGAGGAGCTCTTCTTCCGCGCCTACCTCATCAGGCGGCTCGGGCAGGCGGGCCTGCCCCCCCTCTGGGCGGCCCTCGCCTCGACCCTGGCCTTCGGGAGCGCCCACGGCCTCCAGGGCCTGCCCGGCCTCGTGGTCGCCTCGGGCCTCGGCGCCTGGTTCGCCTGGCGCTGGCTCCGGGACCGGAACATCCACGAGATCGCCATCGGCCACGCCCTCTACGACGCCGCGGTGATGGGCCTCGCGATCTGGGGCAAGGCCTCCTGAGCCGCAACGGCGGCTTACCCAGCCCCCGCCCCGCCGCTATACTCGAAGCATGCACGAGGTAGAGAAGTTCAAGTCCGATCTCGACCAGGCCCTGCGCCGCGC
>CAYNPQ010000077.1:4241-10921 GCA_964399065.1 uncultured Treponemataceae bacterium
GGCGCGGGCGCCGCCCCGTCGCCGGGCTCCCCTCCCCCCGCCGGGCTGCGCGCCTTCTTCGAGCGGAGCTTCCCCGGCGTCCGCGGCGAGACCGGCGCGGCCATCCTGGCCGACTTCGCCGAGAAGTGGCGGGCCGACCCCGCGGCCGCCCTCGCCTGGCTCGGGACCGTCGGCTCCATCCTCCTCCAGGACTACGACGGCGAGCCCCTGTCGCGCGAAGACTGGGTGAGCCTCCGCGAGGCCTTCTCCGCGGGCTCCGAGGAAGTCGACATCGACCTTCTCACCTACGCCATGTCCCTCGTCCTGGATCACGGCGCCTTGTGAAGCCCGACCCTTCATTTTCGCAGTTACCCGCGCATCGTGGACCAGCGCGGGAAACTGCCAAGTCCGGAGGGGAGGACGAAGCCCCCCCCTCCGGACTGTGGTTCGAGGACGAGGCCTTCTGGACGGCCTACGCCCCGATCATGTTCGACGAGGCGCGCTGGGCCGAGGTGCCCGCCGTCGTCGACGCCCTCGAGCGCCTCGCCGCGCCGCCCAAGGGCGGGGCCGTCCTCGACGCCTGCTGCGGCCCGGGCCGGCACAGCCTCGAGCTCGCCTCGCGCGGCTATCGCGTCACGGGCCTCGACCTGACCGCGGCCTACCTCGACGCGGCGCGGGAGAGCGCGGCGGGCTGGGGGGTCGAGGTCGAGTTCGTCCGCGGCGACCTGCGCCGCTTCGAGCGCAAGGCCGCCTTCGACCTCGCGATCAACCTCTACACGAGCTTCGGCTACTTCGAGGACCCCGCCGACGACCTCGCGGCCCTCCGCGCCCTGCGCGCCTCGCTCAAGCCCGGCGGGGCCCTCGTCATGGAGCTGACCGGCAAGGAGACCGCGGCGCGCGACTTCACCGAGGGCGAGTGGTTCGAGCGCGCCGGCGGCACCGTCCTCACCGAGTTCTCGATCGTCGGGGACTGGGAGGGCCTGCGCAACCGCTGGATCGTCATCAGGCCGAAGGAGGGCGGGAAGGAGGGCGAGCTCGAGCGCGTCGACCGGAGCTTCGTCCTCCGGCTCTACTCCGCCGTCGAGCTCCGCGCGGCCCTCCTCGACGCGGGCTTCGCCTCGGTCGAGATCTACGGCAGCCTCCAGGGCGCGCCCTACGACGAGAGGGCCGCCAGCCTCGTCGCCCTCGCCCGCGCGGACTGAGGCCGGGCAACGCGCCCGCCGCTTGAATTATCGCGGGGACGTAGTACACTGGACGGGAGAGCAACGTCTTCGTCGACCGAGGGAAGGGTCATGGCAAACGGGAAGATCGGCCTCAAGCTGGCGGACGGAAAGTTCTACCCAGTTCTCGCTGAGGGCGCGGCCTCGCGCAAGCGCCTCGTCGTGACCACGGTCCAGGACGGCCAGCGCAGCGTCCAGATCGACCTCTACCGGGGCGCGGGAAGCACCGTGGCGGGAGCCGACTACATCGGCAGCCTCGTGATCGAGGGCATACCGTCCATGGCCAGGGGCGAGCCCGACATCCGCATGGACATCGGCCTCGGGAGCGACCAGACCCTCAGCGCCTACGCCGAGGAGGCCTCGACCGGCGCGAGCCAGAGCCTCGAAGTCTCGCTCAAGACCCTCAAGGACGAGGAGAAGTACGAGATCCCCGACTTCGAGTTCGCCAAGAGCGGCGTCCCCGCCGAGTCCTCCTTCGCGGACGAGGACTTCGAGGGCACCGACCAGCTGCCCGGCGAGGAGGAGGGCCTCCTCGCCCGCGACGAGTCCGAGGAGGAGGGCCCGGCGACCGCCCCGGCCCGGGGCAGGAAGCCCCTCCTCATAGCCCTCTTCGCCCTCCTCATCGTCGCGGCCGCCTTGGGCCTCGCCTTCCTCGTGTACCGGCTCGCCCTCGCGCCCGGCGCGAAGCCGGCGCCCGAGACCAAGCAGGTCGCGGTCCAGCCGGCACCCGCGCCGACGCCGGCGGCTGCCCCAGCGCCCGCCCCGGCGCCTACCCCCGCCGCTCCCGCGTCGCCGCCGCAGGCGGCGGCCCCGCCGCCCGCCCAGCCCGCGCCTCCCCCCGCGGCGCCCGCCCCCGCGGCAGGTCCCGGCGCCTGGTACAGGATCAAATGGGGCGACACCCTCTGGGACCTCTCCTACGCCTACTACCGGAACCCCTGGTACTACCCGCGCATAGCCAAGGCGAACAAGATCAAGAACCCCGACCTCATCATCTCGGGCACCAAGATCTGGATACCCAAGCTCTAACCATGCTAGGCTCGGGCCGCCTATGCCGCCCGAGCCCCGAGCGGGGAGCGAGGGCGCCGCGCCCGCCTCGCTGCCCCGACTGACAGCCCTACTCCTCGTCGCGATCGCCTCGCTCTCCCTCCTCTCCTGCCAGGAGACGGCCTTCGGCATGCCCGTGGCCCGCCTCATGGAGCTCCTCGCGGGGGACGACCCCGCGGCCATTCTCGCCATCCCCGACGAGAAGCTCGGCTCCCGCGGCGACCTCGGCCCCGAGGCCTATTACTTCCTCGGCCGCTGGATCGCGGAGAAGACCGGCGACGCGGACAGGCCCCGGCGCCTGTACCGACTCGCCTGGGAGCGCTGCGAGGGCATGACGAGGCGCGAGGCGGGGGCGGCCCTCGCCGAGCTCCTCGCGAGGACCGGGGACTGGCCCGCCCTTCTCTCCTTCGCGGCGGAGCGCCGCGCAGCCGGCGAGCGCGAGGCGCGCACCGAGCGCCTCGACCTCGAGGCGAGGGCCGCCCTCGGCCAGGGCGAGGAGCTCGCCGCGGCCGTGGAGGCCTTCCGCGAGGCCTTTCCCGCCGAGGCGGCCGCGGACTCCGCGGCCCTCGCCTGCCTCGCGGGGCAGGCGGAGCGGAGGGCGGGCAGGCCGGGCTGGTCGGTCCGGCTCAAGGCCGCCCTCCTCGAGCTGCCCATGACGCCCGAGGCGGCCTCCGCCCTCGGCGAGCTCCTGGCGGCCGGGCCGCCCGACCCCGCCTTCCGGCCCGACGAGTACGCCGCGGCCCGGATGCGCGCCGCCGTCCTCGGGCGCGACTACGGCGCCGCCTATCGCGCGGCCAAGCCCTACCTCGGCTCGATCCTGTCGCCCTCATCCCCGGCCGCGGTCGTCGCGGACGCGGGCAAGGCCTTCCTCTACGCGGAGCTCGCCGCCGAGGGACTGCCCCTCTTCGCCGAGCTCGAGTCGAGGGCCGCGGCCGAGGCCGCCCGCGCCCAGGACGCCCTCGCGGCCGCCCCGACGCGCCGGACGGCCTGGTACGCCCTCTTCTACCGCGCCCGCTTCGCCCACTCGCTCGAGAAGTGGGCCGAGGCGGTCCCCCTCTTCCGACGCGCGGCGGCCGGTGCCCCGACCGCCGCCGACCGGGACGCCGCCCTCTGGTACGGCCTCGACGCCGCCTCGAAGGCCGCGCGGGCCGAGGCCGCGGCGGACGTCGCGAAGGCCGGCGGCGCCAAGGCCAAGCCCGCGAAGGCCCGGGCGGCCGAGGCCCGGGCCCTGAAGACGGAGCTGGCCGCCCTCGCCGAGGCGGCTGCCTCCTGGTCCTCGCCCGAGCGCTTCGCCGACCTCGCCGACGGACTCTTCCGCGAGGCCCTGCGCGCCCGCGACTGGAAGAGCCTCTACGACCTCTCGACGGCCCTCGCGGGCCGCGCGGGCGGCGCCCTCGAGGCCCGCGTCTCCTACGCCGCGGCCCGCGTCCTCGAGCTCGGCTACTACGCCCCCGAGGAGCTCCGCGCCCGCGGGCCCGAGGCCCTCGCCTGGGAGGCGCGCTCACGCTTCCTCGAGATCGCCGCGAAGGCCGACGCCGGCCTCCACTACCGCGCCCTCGCCGCCTGGCGTTCGGGCGCCGCGCCCGCCCTGGTCCCGAGCGTCGCGGGCGCCCCGCCGGCGCCCGGCGCCCTCCCCGAGGAGGAGACCTTCCTCCTCGGCCTCGCCGCCTTCGGCATGCCCGACCTCGCCGTCTCCGAGGCCCGCGCGCGCTCGCGGGCGGGGAAGCTCGAGCGCGACACCCTCCGCCGGCTGTCGGCCGCCCTCGCCGCGCGCGGGATCAACGACGGCTCCCTCCGCCTAGCCGCGGCCCTCCTCGAGCGGCCCGACTGGGATCCCCGACGCTCCGACTACGAGCTCCTCTACCCCCGCCCCTACCTCGACGAGTACCGGGCCATACGGCCGCGGCCCGCCTGCCCCGAGCAGATACTCTACGGATTGGTGCGCTCGGAGAGCCTCTTCCGCGCCGACATCGCCTCGCCGGCCGGGGCGGTCGGGCTGTCCCAGCTCATGCCCGCGACCGCCGCCGAGATCGCGCGGGCCCTGCGCCTCGGCGCCTACGACCTCCGCTCGCCCCGCGACAACCTCCGCATCGGCGCGGCCTTCTTCTCGGAGCTCCTCGACGAGACGGACCGCCCCCTGCGCGCCATGATGGCGTACAACGCGGGGCGCGGGCGGCTCAGGAAGTGGAAGACCGAGGCGGGCGACCTCCCCGACGACCTCATGCTCGAGGCCATCGGCATCGAGGAGACGCGGCAGTACGGCCGCAACATCCTCTCGGCCTCGGTCATGTACGGGGAGCTGTATTACGGGGTGCCGGCCGCCGAGACGGCGCGTTATGCGGTCGAAGGCGGCGCGTTGGGCGATTGAGATCGGCGCGCCGGGCGGCCGAAGGCGGCGGGCCGCCGCGCGCCCCCGCCGGCCCTGGTGTTCCGTCCCTTGAATATCTTGGCGGAATGCGATCCACGCCCTGCCCATCAAGACCGAGGGACGGATAGTCGGTGTCGCGCGAGTCGCCGAAAGCGTCACCGTCCTCGATGCCCAGTCCCCTGCCCTGATGGGCGGGGTCGCGTTGGCGGCCCTGGTCCATCTCGCCATGACGATGGCGATGAGCGCCTTCGTATCCTGGATCTTCAGTCTCCTCGTGCGGCAGACCGTCGAAGTGGCCGACCGCATCGCCTCGGGTACCTTTGACCGGAAGATCGACAGCCTCCCAGCGCCGCGGATCCGGCGATCGTGACAGATTCCACTTCATCCCGATCGGTGCCAGCGACGCTCTCGCGGAACACTGGCGGCGGCGGGTCGTCGGGGGCTTCCTGGAACGGGGACTCCTCGACGCATCCCTGGCGAAATCCGCGCTTGGCTGGCGACGCTCCGGCTTTCCCGTGGAAGCGGTGCCCAGGGCGTACGATGACGTGGCCCGGCAGTCCCTATCCCAGTTCATTGTCCGCGCCCCGGTCGGCACGGGGCGGTCCCGGCCTTCGTCACCTCGGGCAAGCGCGAGGGGGACGGCGGGAAGGCGATCTTCGCGGCCCTCCGGCGAGGCGCCCCGGGCCTCGCCTGGCACCGGCCCGCGCGGGGCGCTAGAATATTCCGCATGTGTGGACAGGCCCGTCCCGCCCTGCTCGCGCTCGGCCTCCTCGCCGCCGGCGCGGCGGCCGCCCAGGAAGCGCCTGTCCCGCCTCCCGGGATGATCCCGGTCCAGGGAGGCGCCTTCCTGATCGGCTCCCCGACCGGCGAGGGGGACACGAGCGAGATACGGCACGAGGTCCGGGTCACGGGCTTCCTCCTCAGTCGCTACGAGGTCACGCAGGCCGAGTGGCTCGAGATCATGGATGGACTGCCCTCGACCTTCACCGGCGACCCGCGGCTCCCCGTCGACAGCCCGAGCTGGTTCGACTGCGTCGAGTACTGCAACCTCCGCAGCCTCCGCGAGGGCATCTCGCCCTGCTACTCGCTGCGAGGCCGGGGCCGGGACCCCCGGTCCTGGCCGGAGGGGTGGAAGCAGGGATCCCGCTCCGCGGTCGAGTGCGACTGGTCGGCCGACGGGTACCGGCTGCCCACGGACGCGGAATGGGAGTACGCCTGCCGCGCGGGGACGACGACCCGCACGCCCTTCGGCGACGACCTGTCTTCGACCCAGGCCAACTTCAACGGCGTCTACCCGCTCGGAAAGGCCCCGAAGGGCCCCTTCCTGGGCAGGACGACGCCGGTCGGGAGCTATCCGCCCAACCCCTGGGGCTTCTACGACATGCTGGGCAACCTGCGGGAATGGTGCTGGGACCGCTTCGCCGCCTTCTCCACCAGGCCGGCCGTCGACCCGCGCGGGCCCGGCAGCGGCGAGGACACCGACATCCGCAACTCCTCCTGGATGGGCAACGGCGACCAGTCCCGCTCCGCCTGCCGGGCGGGGCACGACCCGGCCTATCGCTGCATGTACTTCGGATTCAGGCTCGCTCGGGCGATGCCCGACGCGGCCGCGTCGCCCTGAGGAGGCACGCATGAAGCTCCGCGGGATGCCGGACCGGAGCCAGCACTTCGCCGGCGCGGAGCGACCTCCCTCGAGCGCATCCGGCGCGGTCTCGGCGACGGTGACCGCCCTCGAGAGGACCGAATGCCAGCAGCTCGACCGCGGGGCCTTCGAGCCCCTACCTCGATGAGTGCCGCGCCTTGCGGCCGCGGCGCGCGGGCCGCCCCCGCAGGCTCTAGCGGAGGCTGATCCAGTACTTCCTGGTCCAGGCCCCCTCGAAGAGCGCCCTCTCCGCCAGGACACCGCCGCATCCCTCGATGGTCCGCGCCGAGGCGACGTTGCCCTCGTCGCAGGTGAGGAGCACCCGGTCGGGTCCCCCCATCCGCAGGCCCTCCAGCAGCATCCGGAGCATCAGCGAGGCGTAGCCCCTGCGCCGCTCCGAGGGCCGCACCCCGTAGCCGATGTGGCC
>CAYNPQ010000077.1:11021-12120 GCA_964399065.1 uncultured Treponemataceae bacterium
CTCTCGAGCCTGCCGATGAGGACCTCGAGGATGTGGAGCTTGTCGACCGAGTAGGCGGCCATGCCCGCCTGGGCGGGCACCCCCGACACATGGCGGAAGCTCGCGTAGAGGGCCTGGCTCTGGAGGACGGGCAGGGAGACCCTCCCCTCCCCGTAGCGCGGGGCGTAGGCGTAGGAGATCGGCAGGTAATTGCTGGAAATCGCTTCCGCCGTCATGGCTCCATCCTCCACTCCGAATATCGGAGGGTTGAGGCGCCCGGTTTACGGGAAATTCACGCCGGGAGAGCGAAGGGGAAGGGCGGCCTTCGCCAAGGTCTCCCTTCCCGCAGGCTCCGCCCTTTCCAAGGGGGGAGGGCGGCGGGCGAGGACGGCCTCCGCGGCGGGCGGATGCTCGGCCAGCGCTCGCATGGCGGATGGAAGCCCCGGCGGGGCCGGCGTTGACCGCCCAACCTCCCCCATATAGCATATAGACTCATGGCATATCACATGAAAAAAGGATCAGGAGGCTCCATGCGCGTCGCTCCCGGGATCGTCAAGCGCCGGTTACTACTCGCCGCCCTCGCCTGCCTCGTCTCCTGCGGCAACCCCGCGGGCGGGGATCCGTCCAAGCCCGGAGGGGACGGTCCCGGCGGCGGAGAGCCGACGGCCGTAGTCTCGCCCAAGGCCTTCTGGGGCTCTTGGACACGGATGGACACGGGCGCCGGCTGGTACATCGCGGACGACCGTGTGGAGAGCCCCGGAGTCAGGCATCCCCTGACCGCCGGTTCCGCGAGCCAGCTCAGGACGAGCGACCTCCTGATCGACCTGGAATCCGACAACATCGTCAAAGTCGCCGAAGGCGGCCGTACCTACTATCTCTTCCGCAACGGAGGCGCGACGGCCAGCATCACGGGCCGGCTGGCGCAAACCGGCGGGGCGGGCTCGCGGGCCCCGGGCGGCCTGGGCAACATCGAGATCACCATCCGCAATACCTTGAATAGCCTCGACGCCAGGAAGGTCCTGACCGACGAGGAGGGCCGCTTCACGGCGACCGAGATCATCGGCAGCGACACCTACCTCGTCGACTACGGCTCGGCGACCGGCGCGGAGGTCATGCCCCA
>CAYNPQ010000077.1:12220-17309 GCA_964399065.1 uncultured Treponemataceae bacterium
GGCTCGGGATCAGGATCTCCGACCTCGGCGGCAGGACCTGGAACGACTCGGTGTCCCTGCGCTTCTACCAGAGCATGGTCCTGCTCAAGACCTCGGTCCTCGCCGGCAGGACCGCGAATCTCGCCATCCTCACCCCCGAAGGCCGCTGCTGGTGCCTGCCCTATTCCCAGGACCGCACGATCGGGATCCCCTATCGCGCCGCCGGCTACACCCTGGCCTTCTCCGGCGCCACGGCGGACACCGAGGCCGTGTACGGCCTCGGCTACGAGCTCGGGGGCCTCAACCTGAGCCCGCCCTCGCAGGCCGAGCTCGGCGCCTTCCGCGACACGGGCCGCTTCGAGCCGGACGACGGCGAGGCCGCCAGGACCCCCATCCTGCCGGCCGAGATGCTCATCTCCTACCTCCACAAGAACGACATCGACTTCTACTACCTGGACCTCGCCCCGAAGCGGGCCCTGCCGAACATAGAGTGCGAGTCAACGCCCGAGGATCCACCTCGCTATCCGCGACGCCTCGTTTTCGGCGAGGGCGGCGGCGCCCTGCGCTACACGAGCGACGGGAGCGAGCCGACCACCGTCTCGCCCCTCGTGCCCCGAGCCCAGTCGTTCCAGAACCCGAGGACCATCCTCGCCTATGCCTCGGGCACCTACAAATTCAAATCCTTCCAGCCGGGCTTCTTCCCCTCGGAGACCATGACGATCGAGGTGACGAGCGGCTGGTCGGAGGGGATGGTCCCGCAGGACCTCCTGAACTTCGAATGGCTCCTGGAGGGAAGCGGCGCCGACACGGCCGCGGAGGCCCACGTCCATGTCGCCCTCGCCCCCGTGCCCGGCGCCTTCGCGGCGGATCGCTTCGCGGCGGACCGCTTCGGCCGCCCCGGCGCGGCCTTCGAGCTGAAAGGGACGCAGGATTTCCTCTACGCGAACCTGCAACAGGTGACGGGCCAGAAGAATCTCTCCCTCTGGTTCAAGACCTCCTCGAAGTCGGCCCGGATCTTCGGCTCCGGCAATGCGGGCGCGAGCGGAACGAGCTCCAAGACCGACGGGGTTTTTTATGTCGACGACGAAGGCCTGCTGCGCTTCGGCTTCCTCGACGCCGGCGCCAAGAAAAGCCTCGCGTCGTCCTCGCGGGTCGACGACGGCGCCTGGCACCATGCCCTCGCGCGGATAGGCGCCCTCTCCCCCGAAGTCGAGGGAGGAGGAAGGCTGCTGGAGCTCTACCTCGACGGCGCCCTCGCCGGCTTCGCGGAGAACCCCTCGTACTCGAACGTCCTGACCCTGGTCCGGCTCGGCTACGACAGCCTGGCAGGCTGGCCCGGCGTCGCGTCGGCTCGATCCTACGCGGGGCTCGTGGACGATGTCCGCGTCTACGCGAAGCCGCTCGCGCCCGAGGAGGTGGTGTACCTCCACGAGGAGAAGGCCGAGCTCCGGCCGAGCCCCGCCCCCTGATCGCCGGAGCGCCCGGCCATCCATCGAAGACCGCGCGGGAAGGCGACCTCCTCCTCGGGGCGAATTCCTTCGTGTCGGCCGCTAGTGGCCCAGCCGGACCAGCTCCACGCTCTCGCCGTGAAGCAGGGCCGGGCAGGCCTCCGCCAGGACCAGCGCCGCCTCGTCGTCGGCCGCCTCGACGATGTAGAAACCCGACAGCTGCTGCTCCGTGCCCGCGAAGGGCCGGCTCGACCAGCTAACGCGGCCGCCCTCCCGCCTCAGCAGCAGGGAATCGAAGGCGAGGCCGTCGCCCTCCTCCAGTCGGCCCTCCGTCTCGAGCCGATCCGAGTACGCCCGGTGCTCGGCGATGATCCGCCCTTGCTCCCGGGCGGGGAGCGCCGCGAAACGGGCCTGGTCGCCGCGCATCAGAAGCAGGTACCTTGCCATGTTCCCTCCGTTCGCAGAGGCCTATGGTAGCATGGATCCGCGCGGGGGGAGCGGGCGGAAAAAGACGGAGGGCTCGATCCATACATGGACTGGAAGGGCTGAGATGTAACATCCCGTCTGCCGGCCTTGACAGGGCCCGAGTCGGCGCGGACCGGACGACATGGGGGCCAGACTCCGCGGGATCCTCGCCAAGCCGGGAGCCTCGGGCTCCCCCAAGGACCGAGAAGGGGAAGGGCGACCTTCGCCAAGGTTTCCCTTCCCCTTCGACCCCTTCCTATCCAAGGGCGGACGGCCCGCGCCTGACGGATCAGCCTCGGCGAACGAATAATGCACAAAGCCGCGATGCGGAAATGGCAGATAAAGGAATATAACATAACAACTTAACATTTTTATACCGCGATTCCATATTTGCAGTATCACGATTCCCCGAAACGCAACAGCCCAGGTCAAGATCCTCCTCAAGCACTTCCCCGCCCTCGTGCTCACCGGGGCGCGACAGACAGGGAAGACCACGCTCCTTCAAGAAGGTCTCAGGGACTACCACTACGTCTCACTCGATCTGCCCTCGATCGCGGCGATGGCCGAGGAGGATCCCGCGCGTTTCTTCGCCGTCAACCGGCCGCCGTGCATCAGCCCGCGGCGGAGGAGCTCATCGTCCGGGAAGCTTCCCGGAGCTCTGGCGCGTCCCGGAGCTTCCGGCGGAGGCCTTCTTCCGCGCCTACCCGGCGAGCTACCTCGAACGCGATGTGCGACAGATACTCAATGTCGGCAGCCTCCGGGACTTCGAGCGCTTCATCCGGGTCCTCGCGGCGCGGAACGCGGGCATCCTCGACCTGAGCGCCGTCGCGCAGGCGGTCGGCGTCACGGCCAAGACGGCGGCGGCCTGGCTCTCGGTCCTCGAGGCCTCCAACCAAATCGTCCTTCTCGAGCCATGGCACGCGAATGTCGGCAAGCGGATCGTCAAGCGGCCCAAGGTCTATTTCCGCGACACGGGCCTCCTCTGTTGACTCCTGGGACTCGTCGCTCCCCTCAGCCCCGGAGGACCCTGGAACGGGGCGCTCTGGGAGACCCTCGCCTTCGCCGAGATGCGCAAGGCGATCGCCTCATCAGGGAAAAACAGGACCCTGTACTATTTACCGCGACAACGAGGGCCCCGAGGTCGACTTCGTCGCGGCGGGCGAAGGGCTCCGCCTCGTCGAGGCGAAGTGGACCGGCCTCCCGAAACCTGCGGAAGCCGCCGGCCTGCGGAGGCTCGCCACGATCGGCTCGGGAAGCGGCGCCCCCGAGTTCGCCGCTGTCCGCGGCTACATCCTCTGCGGCACCGACCGCGACTTCCCCCTCGCCGCGCCGGAGTCCTCCGCAGCGAAAGGCGGGGCCGAGGCGAAGTCCCCGCCCATCCCGGTCGAGGCCGTCGGACTAGCGGGCATCGGGCGGATACTCGGGATGTGAGGGCTGACTTCCGAGCCTGCAAGCCCGGTGTATACCCCCGCGCGCCTTTCGGGTCCGGCTTGGCGGATCGCGCTCCAAGCGGCGGGGCTTGTCAGGTCTATGGCAGCAGGAACTCGGTCCAGTTCTCCCGATGTATCAGGGAGAACCCAGCCTCGGGGTAGGCCTCGGCGAAATCCCGGGGAACGGCGGCGGATTGGGCTTTCCACTTGAATTCGAAGGCCTGGAGCATCCCGTCCCGTTCCTCGACGAGGTCGATCTCTTTCCGGTCCCAGGTGCGCCAAAAGTACTGGTTGGCGGAGATCGAGCGATAGGAGCGGGTCTTGAGCCGCTCGACCACCAGGAAGTTTTCCCATAAGGCCCCGATGTCGTCCCGCCGCTCCGGAGGCAGGAAATTGGCGATGAGGGCATTCCGTATGCCCGTATCGAAGAAGTAGTACTTGCTCTTGCGGGTGATCTCCTTGCGCAGGTTGCGGCTGTAACCTTGGAGCGAAAAGATGACGAAGCCCTTCTCGAGCAGGTCCAGGTAGCGGGCCACGGTCTTGCCGTCCATCCCCAGTTTCTGGGCCAGCTCGTGGACACTGACTTCCGAGCCGACCTGGTAGGCCAGAAGACGCAGGAGATCGAGCAACACCCGGGAAGCCCGAATGCGTTCGAGCTCGAGCACATCCTTCAAAAGGTATGAGCCGACGAGTTCCTCGAGCAAGGCCCGCTTCTCCGCGCCCGTCCCCGCGCTGCGGACCGCCGGGTACATGCCGTAGACCAGGAAATCCGGCAGCTCCTGGGACAACTCGTGGGGAGTCCGGGTTCGGGCGAGTTCCAGCATGGACAGGGGGTACAGGACGAGGGTCCGCTTGCGACCAGTGAGGGGTTCGCCAATCCTGCCGGCGAGTTCGAAGGATGAGGAACCGGTCACGATGATGCGCAGGGACGGCACCTGGTCGGTCCATATCTTGAGCACCTGCCCGATGCCAGGAATGCGCTGGGCCTCGTCGATGGCCAGCAGGTCCAGCCCCTCAACGAAGGAGAGCAGACGCGGGAAGGCATGCTCCGACAGGGCCTCGTGGACCAGGATATTGTCCCCCGACTCCAGACGCCAACGGCAGTCCAGGACCCTGAGCATGCTCGTGAGAAGGGTGGTCTTGCCCACCTGCCGGGGGCCTACCAAGACCAGAACCTTTCCGGGCGTAAGCTGAGCCTGGAGAGGCTCGTAGACACGGGGGATCATAATTACAGGGTATGTATCTCCTCGTAATATGTCAATTAAAAGGAATGATATTCCTCAAAATAGCAAGACAACCGATCCCGGCGGCCGCCATCGGCCTCGCCGACATCGGGCGGATGCTCGGGATGCGAGGGGCGAGACGGGTCACGGGCAGCCCGTATTCGACGGCACGCTAGAACTGCCGGGCCGCGCGTATATAGCACCAATCATCCTTGGTGGTCGCCTCCCAGTTTCCGGTTCCGGTGACGAAGCACTCATCCCAGGCGTTGGAGGCCGCTGATTCCGACGAGCTCCAATACCAATATGGCTGCCAGGAGCTGACGCCGTATACCTTCAGATTGTTGTACATCAGCGAAAGCTCATCCTTTGAGGGCAGGAACCAATCGCTGTAACCTCCCAATGTCAATTCATGGCAGACACCGGTGGCGTTGGCCCACACATTGTACGTCGCCCAGACGCTGTTGGTGTTCGCCAAGCCGGTGCCTATCCCTGTCGCCGTCCCGATCAGCGTGAAGGTGCCGGGCTGGCTCCAGACATTCTGGTT
>CAYNPQ010000078.1:0-17296 GCA_964399065.1 uncultured Treponemataceae bacterium
AGCTTGCGGAGCCGCGCCTTGCGGGCCTTGTCCTCCTCGGAGCCCGCGGCGCCGGCCGGGGCCGCGGCTCCCGCCGGGGGGGCCGCGCCCCGGGCGGCCTGGGCCTGCCCGCCCGCGGCCCCGCCCTGCGCGGCGGCGGCCGGCATGGCGGCCTCGGCGGCGAGGAGGGCCTTCTTGTCGAGGTAGTAGCGGTAGTCGCCGACGTACCAGCGGGGCCTCGCCCCGTCGGAGAGCTCGAGGACGCGGTCGGCGAGCTCCTCGATGAAGCCGCGGTCGTGCGACACGAAGAGCACCGTGCCCTCGAAGGCCTTGAGGGCCTCGAGGAGGACGTCCTTGCTCGTCAGGTCGAGGTGGTTCGTGGGCTCGTCGAGGATGAGGAGATTGGCGGGCTTGAGGAGCATCTCGAGGAGGGCGAGGCGGGAGCGCTCGCCTCCCGAGAGGACGCGCACGGGTTTCTCGACGTCGTCGCCCCGGAAGAGGAAGGCGCCGAGGAGGTTCCGGATCTTGGGGGCGAGGGAGTCGGGGCAGAGCGAGAGGGCCTCCTCCTCGACCGAGTGGTCGCCGTCCATGAGCTCGGCGCTCTCCTGGGCGAAGAAAGCCGACTCGACCCCGGAGCCGAGGCGGAGGGCGCCGGAGTAGTCGCGGTCGGTCCCCGCGAGGATGCGCATGAGGGTCGACTTGCCGGCGCCGTTGGGGCCGACGAGGGCGACCTTCATGCCGCGCTCGATCTCGAGATCGAGGCCCTCGATGACGCGATGCGCGCCGTAGGCCTTCGAGAGCCCCTCGAGCTTGATCGTGACCTTGCCCGAGCGGGGCGCGGGCGGGAAGGAGAAGTGGATCTTCTTCATGCCCTCGGGGATCTCGATGGGCACGATCTTCTCGAGCTGCTTGATGCGGCTCTGGACCTGGGCGGCCTTGGTCGCCTGGTAGCGGAAGCGGCGGATGAAGTCCTCGAGCTTCTCGACCTCCTCCTGCTGGCGCTCCCAGGCCTCGAAGACCTGGGCGAGCTCCTGGGAGCGGCGGGCCTCGTAGGCCGAGTAGGTGCCGGGGTAGCGGCTGAGCCTCCCGTTCCAGAGCTCGTAGACCTCGCGGACGGTGACGTCGAGGAAGTAGCGGTCGTGGGATACGACGAGGACGCCGCCGGGGAACTTGGCGAGGAAGTCCTCGAGCCAGGCGCGGGCCTCGATGTCGAGGTAGTTCGTCGGCTCGTCGAGGAGCATGACGTCGGGGTTCTCGAGGAGTACCCGCGCCAGGGCCACGCGCATCTGCCAGCCGCCGGAGAACTCCCGGGCGGGCCGGTCGAGGTCGGCGTCGCGGAAGCCGAGGCCGCAGAGCACCTCGCGGACCCGTTCGCGGCGGCGCCAGTAGCCCGAGCCCTCGACCGCCTCCTGGATGTGGGCGTGCTCCTCGAGGAGGCGCGAGGTGGCCCCCGAGTCCTCGGTCGAGGACTCGAGGAGGCGGCCGATCTCCTCCTGCCGCGCGAGCATGTCCGCGGCGAAGTCGTAGGCCTTCTCGGCCTCGGCGTAGACCGAGTCGGGGCCGACCACCACGCCGGTCTGGGGCAGGTAGGAGACGCGGGCGCCCTTCGTGATCGCGCGCTCGCCGGAGTCGGGCTTGACGAGGCCCGCCGCGATCCGCATGAGGGTGGTCTTGCCGGCGCCGTTGGGCCCGGCGAGGGCGGCGCGGGTGCCGGCCTGGAGGAAGAGGCTCGCGCCCTTGAGTATGTCCCTGGCCCCGAAGGCCAGGCTCACGTCGGTGAACTGGACGAAGGCCATGACGCCGCTAGTCTTTTCTGCGGAGCTGGACGGGCTCGATGCGCGGATCGGCGCCGGTCGCGACGATGCCGGGGTCGCCGCCCGGCCCCTCGATGCCCTCGCCGAGGAGGGCGCGGGCGAGGAGGAGGCCCTCCGGCGTCTTCTTGTAGAGGAGGTCGACCCGCGCCTGGGCGGAGGCCGCCGCCTGGCCGCCCTGGACGGGGATGTCGAAGCGGAGCGAGAAGGCGCCGTTCCACGCGGAGGCCAGGGCGGGATCGAGGTGGAGGCGGAAGACCGCGTCGCCCGTGTCGCCGATGCCCGGCGGGAGGAAGCCGGGGGGCAGGGCCTCGCGGCCACTCCAGGTGAAGCGGCGGCTCTTCGAGATCGAGAGGAGGCTCCGCGCCGCCGCGGGCGCGGCCCCGGACGCCGGGGTCGCGGGCGACGCCGGCGTCGCGGCGGGCGGCTCCCCGGCCGCCGCGCCGGGCGCGGGCTCCTCGGCCTGGGCCTCCGCGAGCCAGGAGCCGCCGTTCTCGGCGACGAAGGCCTCGAGGAGCTTCTGCTGCCTGAGCTCCTCGAGCCGCACGACCTCGCGGGGATCGTTCGAGAGGAGCACGAAGGAGGCGCGGCCGGGGAAGCCCTGGACTGCCTGGGCGGCCTTGGCCGCGGCGCCGGCCGCCGACGCGGGGGCCGCCGCCGATGGGGCCGGGGCCGTCTCGGGCTCGGCGGCCGACTCGATCCATGATATGTCGAGGCGCCGGTCGCCGACGGCCTTGATGCGCAGGGGCGTGTCGGCGAAGACGAGGGCCCCGCCCTCCTCGGAGATGGCGCTGTACTCGAAGACCTTGGAGACGCCGGGGAGCTCGATGCGGATCTGCCGGCGCACGGTGTCCGAGAAGAGGCCGAAGCGGAGGGAGAAGTAGTCGAGGTCGATGCGCTCGTCGTCGATCATCTCCTGGAAATAGGCGGGCTTCCAGGAACGGGTGAAGACGAGGTCCACGCGCGCGGCGGGGGCCGCCGAGGCGGTGGCGGAGGCCGCCGGCGGGCCCTCCTTGGCCTCGTCGTAGAGACGCATGGCGTGGCTGAAGACGTAGCCGACCTCGCCGCCCTCGGCGAGGACCTCGTACCAGTCGCCCGAGAGGGCCTCGCCGGCCGTGCTCACCCGCTCGCCCTCGACCTTGCGGAGGACCTTGACCGACTCTCCCTCGCGGAGCCGGTACACGCGCTTCGCGAGGTTGTTCGGCTCCTGCCGCACGGGCAGGCCGTCGAGGCTCGTCGACAGGTAGAGGCTGAGGTTCCCGCCGAAGGCCTCGACCCTGGCCTTGGCCTTCGATTTCGAGGGGAAGGTCTCGACCTGCCAGAGGGGCAGCTCGACCTTCTTGTCGGAGCCGGGGACGCCGACCACGTAGAGGCTCTGGATGTTGGACCTGATGTAGACCGGCACGACGCTGCCCGCCGGGAGGGGGCCCTCGCTCGAGGACCAGAGCACCACGCCCCAGCCGAGCTTGCGGGCGCAGGAGCCGAGGCCCGCGGCGAGGAGGAAGGCCGCGAGGATGCCGGCGATCGCGCGCCGCCTGGAGGTCATGGCGCGAAGCATACACTTCTGGCCGGTTCTTTCGCAAGACGAGGATGGTGTCACGAACCTTCGGGGCGCTCAGATCGCCGGATCCGGGCGCCCGCCAGGTCGCGGGTTAGGGCGCGATGAGCCGCGGCTGCTTCGTCGACGCCCCTCCCATGAGCGAGAGGCTCCAGTAGGCCAGGTTCCCCGCGTCGAAGCGCCCCGAGCCGGCGGCCTCGAAGCCGACCCAGTAGGTGGCGCCCTCGGCCAGCCACTCCAGCCGGCCGTAGAGCTGGAGGTAGAGGTTCCGCGAGGGCGAGCCGGAGAAGGTCCCGGTCTGGTAGAGGCCGCCCATGGCCTGGAGGGTGGCGGCCAAGGCCTCGCCCTCGGCGGCCGCGAAGGTCGACTGCCAGAGGAGGCCCCCCTTCGCGGTCAGGGCCCCGTCGGCGGCGAAATAGGGCCGGTTGTGCGGCTTCAGCGCGTCCTCGTAGACGAGGTCGAGGGGGATGCCGAGGTTGGCCCAGGGCGAGTTGGAGAGGCGGAAGGCCGGGATGGCCTCGAGGAGGGCGGTGCCGAAGTAGTTGCCCTCCTCGGGGACGGCGTTCGCGCCCAGGTAGAGCCGGGGCGCGAAGTAGCGGAAGGCCCCCTGCATCGGGAGGTAGGCCCCGGCCGAGAGCTCGCCCCGGTGCGCGTAGAGGGGGAAGCGGCTGGGGTTGAGGGTGTCGGGCAGGGGTTCCCAGCGGTAGGAGAGGCTGCCCGAGAAGGGGCCGGCGCTGAGTTCGGCCGCGCCCCCGCCCGCGGTGAAGAGGTTCAGGGCGGACAGGAAATCCGCGGGCGCGGCCGCGGAGCCGCCGGCCGAGGCGTAGTCCGAGCTCGTGCCGATGAAGGAGGCGGCGGGGCGGAGGACGAGGCCGAAGGACTTCCCCGAGGCGAGGCTGATCGGCGCCGCGGCCTCGATCCTGCCGGCGAGGAAGGCCGGGAGGCCGGTCGCCGATTCGCGGACCGAGTCGAGGCCGGTCTTGAGGTCGAGCGCGAGGAGGCTCGAGATCGGGAGGAGGAGCCTGCCGCCCGCCTTGTAGGTCAGGCGGTTCGAGTCGGCGGACAGGGTCACGTCGGCGTCGAAGCCGCGGGCCCGGAGCCGCTCGATGCGGTTGTAGACCGAGGCGGCGTTGCCGTAGTCAGCGTCGGACGAGTAGACGCTCCGGAGGAGGCGGGCGGCGCTCCTCCAGTCGCCCCGCCGGTCCTCGGCGAGGGCCAGGTTGTACATGGCCGCGAGGTTCGCGGGATCGACGGCGAGGACGCGGCGGTACTGGAGGGCTGCCTTCTCGGCCTGCCCCAAGCCGTCGTAGTAGGCGCCGAGCTCGGCCCGGCGGCTCGCGTTGGCCTCCTCGAAGGCCCGCCAGGTCCGCGCGACGCGCTGGTCCGAGAGGACGGCGCAGGACTGCGCGAGGACGGCGAGGTCGGCCTGCGCCGATGCCGCGGCCTTCCTGAGCGCGGGCAGGGCTCCCTGCGCGGCCGCGAGCCGTGCCGTGCTCTCGGTCCCGGCCTCGGTGCCCGGCAGGGCCTCGGCCGCCGAGTCGACGAGGGCGAGCTCGCCGGCGGCCGCCTCCATGGCCGAGCCCGGGAGGAGCTCGCCCGCCGCGGCGGCCCGAGAGGCGACCTCCCTGGCCTCGCGGTAGTCCGCGCGGATCCGCAGGGCGTAGTCCGCGGCCCTGCGCCTCGCCTCGAGGGCGGGCCCGCCCGCGCCCGTGAGGGCGAGCAGGGCGGCCTTGGCGTCGCCGGCCGCGGCGAGGGTCCTCGCCTGGCCGTACGCGGCGACCGCCTCGCCCCGCGCGGCGGGGCCGGCGAGCTCGGCGGCGTAGGCCTTCGGGTCCCAGGTCCAGCCCGAGGCCTGGACGATGGCGCGGTGGCTCTCCTGGAGCTTCTTCTCGCGCTCGGTCACCGGCGCGAAGTCCTCGCGGAGGGCGGCCGCCCGGTTCGCGAGGGCCTGGAGCCTCGCCTCGGCGGAGGCGAGGGCGTCGACCGCGTCCCCGAACGCGGCCTGCGCAGCGTCGCGGCTCGCCGCGAGGGCCTCGCCCTCGGCCGCGGGCGGAATTTTCGGCGGGGTCTTGGGCGGGGGGACGGCGGCCGCGGCCGCCTCGGCCGCGGCCTTGCGCTTCTCCCAGTCCGACAGGGCGGCCTGCGCGGCCGCGGCGGCCTTGGCCTTGGCCGCCGCGTCGAGCTCGAGCCGCGACAGCTCACCGAGCCGGAGGGCCGCGTCGGCCCTGAGCGCGGAGGCCGAGGCCCCCACGGCGGCGAGCTCGGGCGCCGCGGCGTCGGACTCGTCCAGGGCCAGGACGAGGCGGGCCGCGAGGATGGACTCGAGCTGGAGCACGGCCTTGTCCTTGAAGCCGTTCCAGAAGTAGACCCGCGTGAGCTCCTCGCGGAGGAGGAGGTCGTCCGGCTTCCCGGCCAGGCTCGCCTCGAGGGCGCGGATGCGCTCGGCCTTGAGGTCCCGCCTCGCGGCGAAGGCGGCCAAGAATGAGGAGAGCCGGGCCGAGGGCGCGAAGACCGAGGAGATCCTCGCCATCACGGACTCGGCCGCGGCGGCGTCGCCCCGGCCCGCGTAGATCTCCGACTCGCCGAGGTAGAGGGCGAGGAACTCGGGATGCTCGGCGATCGCCTTCTCGTAGAAGGCCAGGGCCCGGTCGGCGTAGCCGGCGCCGCGGTAGATCTCCGCGAGGCGGAGCGAGGAGTCCCCGCCCTTGAGCGCCCCGCGCTCGGCCTCGGCGAAATTCCGCTCGGCCTCGCGCACGTCGGAGGCCCAGAGCTGGGTGAGGCCGAGGTTCACGCGGAGGCCGAGCTCGCCGGGGAAGGCGGCGAGGCCCGCGTTGTAGAAGGCCGCGGACTCGGGGTAGCGCCCCGACCAGGCCGCGACCTTGCCGGCCTCGGCGTAGCCAGCGAGGTCGTCCGCGCGGAGCTGCAGGTAGGTCGAGTAGGCCGCGAGGCCCTCCTTCACGTCGCCGCGCCAGATCCGGTTCTTGGCGACGAGGAGGCGGACCGCGGGATCCTTGGGCGCGATCGCCTGGGCCCGCGAGAGGGTCTTGAGCGCGGAGAGGTAGTCGCCGGAGAGGGAGTAGATCGCGGAGAGCTCGAGGTAGGCGGGAATGGAGCCGGGGTTGGCCTGGATGTAGGCCAGGTAATCCTCGACCGAGCGGAAGGACTTGTCGATGGCGCGCGAAGAGGGGTCGAGGGGGAGGCGGCGCGAACCCGCGCCCGCGGCGGAGTCCTGGCCGGCGCCGCCCGAGGCCGCCGCGGCGCCGCGGGCCTTCATCTCGTCGAGGGCGCCCGGGCTCGCGAGGAGGCAGGCGTCGAGGTAAAAGAACCAGCGCTCGTCGACGCGGCGCTTCTCGGAGACCTCGAAGCGGATCACGTGGCTGCCCTGGGACAGGTCGAAGGAGGCGGCCCGCACCCAATAGTACGCGGGGGCGTATTGCTCGACCACGTTGACGTCCTCGCGGTAGAGGCGCCTCGGCGCCTCCCCGTCCAGCGAGACCGAGACGGGCGAGGAGAGGGAGACGCCGAATTCGTCGCGGGGCCCCGGGGGGGTGCCGCCGTACCAGAGCTCGTAGCGGCCGGCCTCCTCGACGCGGAGCACGTACTCGGCGTAGAAGGGGCGGTCGCCGGGGAGCTTGCCCGCGGCCGAGAGCTGGAGCGAGCGGCCCCCCGAACAACCGAAGACCAGGGTCGGCTCGACGGCCATGTTCGTCGACACCGCGTCCTCGCCCTCCGCGAAGGACAGGCCCGCGATCTCCGGGGGGAAAACCGGCTCGAGGCCGCCCTTCGCGGGGGCGGCCTGCGGCGCGGCCGCGGGCGCCGGGGCGTTTTGCTTGCCGGCCTCCCCGCCCTCCTGGGCAAAAGCGCCCGCGAGGGCGAATAGGAGCTGGAGCAGGGCGATTCGGCGCGCGCGGGCTGTTCTCATCGATGCCTCCGGCAAGGCGTGTACATGGTTACGCGTATATGTAGTATAGTTTCGAGGACAAGCTTGCGCGAGGAGGGGCCATGCCCAAGGACGGACGCGTCTACGTCGGGGTCGATCTCGGTGCCACGAAGATACTCGCCGCCGTCTTCGATTCCGCGATGAAGCCCCTCGCCTCCGAGAAGTCCAAGACCCCGCGCGAGGCGAGCGCCAAGGCGGTCGTCGCCGCCCTCGCGGAGACGGTCGGCCGGGCCCTCGCCTCCTCGGGCGCGGCCCCCTCGGCCTTGGCGGGCGTGGGCGTCGCCGTGCCCGGCCCCCTGGACCGGGCCAAGGGCGTGGTGCGCTACACGCCCAACATGGGCTTCAGGGATTACGCCCTCGGCGCCGAGCTCGAGGGGCTCTTCGGCGCGCCGGCATATCTCGACAACGACGTCCAGGCCGGGGTCTACGGCGAGCTCCGCGCGGGGGCCCTCAAGGGGAGGAAGAACGCGGTCGGCGTCTTCGTCGGCACGGGCATCGGCGGCGGCATCGTCATCGACGGCAAGCTCTACCGCGGCGCCACGGGCTCGGCGGGCGAGGTCGGCCACATGATCGTGCAGGACGGCGGCGCCCTCTGCGGCTGTGGCAACTACGGCTGCCTCGAGGCCCTCGCCTCGCGGAGCGCGATGGCCAAGGACGCCCTCGCCCTCGCCGCGGCGGGCAAGGCCCCCGGCATGCTCAAGGCCGCGGGCACGGACATCCGCAAGTACCGGAGCTCGGCCTTCGCCGAGTCCATCGAGGCCGGCGACAAGGGCGTCCGCAAGGCCCTCGACCGCGCCGCCTACTGGCTCGGCGTCGGGCTCGCCAACCTCGTCCACGTCCTCAACCCCGAGGCCATCGTCGTCGGCGGGGGCATGGCCGCCCGCTTCGGCGAGCGCTTCCTCGACCGCGCGATCGCCTCGATGGAGGAGCACCTCATGCCCGGGCTCTCGGGCAGCGCCGAGGTCCTCCTCTCCGCGCTCGGCGACCTCGCGGTGCCCACCGGCGCGGCCTGGGCGGCGGCCGAGGCCGCCGCCGCCCCGGGAGGCGCGCGTTGAGCGATCCCGGACGCCACCCGCGCGCCGCGGGGGCGCGTCCGGGGGCGCGCGCCCCCGGGCTCCCGCCGCGGACCATCGCCGTCATCGAGATAGGCTCCACCGGCATCCGCATGGTCGTCGCCGAGGTGGACGGATCGGGCGGCTTCAAGGCGCTCGACCGCGCCGGCAGGCCCAGCCGCGTCGGCCGCGACGTCTTCACCTCGGGCTACGTGAGCCGCGAGGCCGTGCGCGAGACCATCGCCGTCCTCGCCTCCTTCCGCGAGCTTCTCCGCGGCTACGGCATCGAGCCGGGCGACGCCCGCGTCATCGCGACGAGCGCCCTGCGCGAGGCCGCGAACCGCGACACCTTCGTGGACCGCGTCGCCCTGCAGACCGGCTTCTCGGTGACGGTCGTCGAGGACATCGAGGAGAACCACCTCATGTACCTCGGCGTGCAGCACGCCCTGCAGGACGAGCGCCGCCTCCTCTCGCGGTCGAACGCCCTCATCATCGAGGTCGGAGGCGGCTCGACCGAGCTCATGCTGCTGCGCCGCGGCCGCATGGCCGGCGCCCACTCGCTCCGCATCGGCACGCTCCGGATCGACGAGCAGGTCCGGGGCGCGGGGGCCTCGCACGCCTACCTCATGAAGTTCATCGAGGACAACGTGCGCACCGCCTGCGACAACCTCGACACCGAGCTCCCCCTCGAGTCGGTGAAGACCTTCATCGTCATCGGCTCGGACGCCCGCTTCGCGGCGTCGCGCGTCGCGTCCGAGTCGGGCGAGGACTACTCTATCGTCCCCCGCGAGGACTTCGCGCGCTTCGCCGAGGAGGTCGCGGCGATGAGCCCCGAGGACTGCGTCGCCAAGCTCCGCGTGCCCTGGGCCGAGGCCGAGGGCCTCGGGCCGGGCCTCGCCGTCGAGCGGCTCTTCCTCGAGCGCACCGGCGCCGAGGCCGTGGTGGTGCCCAACGTGTCCATCCGCGAGGGCGTGCTCATCTCGGCCTCGCGCGGCCCCGACACGGAGCTCCAGGCCGAGATGCACCGGCAGGTCGTCGCCAGCGCCGCCTCCCTCGGCCGCAAGTACCGCTACGACGAGGCGCACGCGCGGCACGTGGCCGCGCTCTGCCTCGAGCTCTTCGACGCGCTCTCGCGCGAGCACGGCCTCGGCCGGCGCGAGCGCCTCCTCCTCGAGGCCGCGGCCATACTGCACGACATCGGCACCTTCATCAGGACCTCGGGGCACCACAAGCACGGCGAGTACATCGTCGCCAACTCCGAGATCTTCGGCCTCAACCGGGGCGACCTGACCATCGTCTCGAACGTCGTGCGCTACCACCGGAAGGCCCCGCCCTCCAACCTCCACGTGAACTTCATCGCGCTGCCGCGCGAGGACCGCGTGGTCGTGATGAAGCTCGCCGCGATCCTCCGCGTCGCCGACGCCCTCGACCGCGGCCACGACCAGCGCGTCCGCATCGGCGCCGTCGAGCGCCGGGAGGACCGCCTCGCCCTGCGCGCGGAGGCCGGGACCTCGGACCTCTCCCTCGAGCGCCTATCGCTCGCGGAGAAGGGCGACATGTTCGAGAACGTCTTCGGGCTCGAGCCCGTGCTGGCCTGAGGGAGGGCCCGGAGGAGCGATGCGCACCGGACGATACTTCAACCGCGAGCTTTCCTGGCTCGAATTCAACGCCCGCGTGCTCGAGGAGGCGCGCGACCGCTCGAACCCGCTGCTCGAGCGGCTCAAGTTCCTCTCCATCGTCTCGTCCAACATGGACGAGTTCCACATGGTGCGGGTGGCCTCGCTCAAGGCTCAGATCCGCCAGGGCGACACGAGCCCCGACCCCTCGGGCCTCTCTCCCGCGGAGCAGTGCTCGGCCATCGCGCGGCGGGTCCGCGAGATCGCGGCCGCGCAGTACGCCTGCCTCGCGGAGATCCTGCCGGCCCTCGCGGCCGAGGGCCTCGCCCTCGCGCGCGCCGCGACCTGGAAGCCCGCCGAGCGGCGCTGGCTCGAGGACTACTTCGTCGAGCGGATCTTCCCCCTCCTCACGCCGCAGCGCGCGGGCGGCGAGGAGGGAGACGAGAGCCTCCGCTCGACGGGCAACCTGCGCATCCACGCGGCCTTCGCCCTCTCGGGAGAGGGCGGCGAGGCCGGCCTCGCCGTCGTGCAGGTGCCGCCCAACGTCGAGCGCTTCGTCCGCATCCCGCCCGAGGTCGGCGCGCCCTGGGCCGGCAAGGGCCCCCTCCTCCGCCTCGCCCTCGTCGAGGACCTCGTCGAGGCCTTCGGGAGCCGCCTCTTCCCCGGCTGGCGGATCGCCGAGTCGATCCTCTTCAAGGTGACGAGGGACGCGGACTTCGGCGTCGACGAGGAGCGGGACGAGGACTTCCTCGCCGCGATGGAGGAGGTCCTCGCGGGCCGGCAGAACTCCTGGCCGGTGCGCCTCACCGTGTCGGCCGGCTCGCGGGCCCTCGCGGAGCGGCTCCGCGCCCTCCTCGGACTCGGGCCCGAGGACCTCTACGAGCTCCCCGGCCCCATCGACCTGCGCGGCTTCATGGAGCTCGCGCAAGCCGGCTGGATCCCGGCGGGCCTCGCCTCGCGGCTCCGCGACGAGCCCTGGCCCGCGGTGCGCAGCCTCGAGCCGCCCGAGGGCTCGACGATCTGGGAGGAGATCGAGGCCGCGGACCAGCTCCTCCACGTGCCCTACGAGTCCTTCGACCCGGTCGCGCGCTTCGTCGACGAGGCGGCCGACGACCCCTCGGTCCTCGCGGTGAAGATGACCCTCTACCGCACCTCCGGAAACTCGCCGATCGTGCGCGCCCTCACCCGGGCCGCGCGCGCGGGCAAGCAGGTCGCGGTCCTCGTCGAGCTCAAGGCGCGCTTCGACGAGGAGCGCAACATGGCCTGGGCCAGCCGCCTCGAGCAGGCGGGCGCGATCGTCGTGTACGGCATCGCGCGGCTCAAAGTCCACGCGAAGGCCGCCCTCGTGACGCGCCGCGCGGAGGACGGCTCGATCAAGCGATACCTCCACCTCTCGACGGGCAACTACAACGACCGCACCGCGCGGCTCTACGCGGACCTCTCGCTCTTCACCGCGGACGACGACCTCTGCCGCGAGGCGGCCCTCTTCTTCAACGCGATCACGGGCTACTCGACGGTCCAGGAGCTCGGCCTCCTCGCCGTCGCGCCCTTCGACCTCAAGTCCAGGCTCATCGGCCTCATCCGCCGCGAGGCCCAGCGCTCGACCCCCGAGGCGCCCGGCCTCATCATGGCCAAGATGAACGCGTTGGCCGACATCGACGTGATCGACGCCCTGTACGAGGCGAGCGCCGCCGGCGTGCGCGTCCTGCTCAACGTGCGCGGCGTCTGCGCCCTCGCTCCCGGCCGGCCCGGCCTCTCCGAGAACGTCAGCGTCGTCAGCGTCGTCGGCCGCTACCTCGAGCACGCGCGCATCGCCTACTTCCGCAACGGCGGCGCCGAGGAGATCTACCTCTCGAGCGCCGACTGGCTGCCGCGCAACCTCGAGCGCCGCGTCGAGCTCATGTTCCCCGTGCTCGACGACGCGTTGCGCGACCGGGCCCACGAGATCCTCGCCGCCTACTTCGTGGACAACGTCAAGGCCCACCGCCTCGGCGCCGACGGGACCTGGTCGAGGGTACTGCCCGCGGAGGGGGAGGAGCCCTTCTCGGCCCAGTCCTTCTTCTACGAGACGGTGAAGCGCCGCGCCTCCCTGGCCGAGGCGCCGCAGGAGGAGCTCCAGGTCCGCCGCCGGCCTACGTGAATCGCCGGCGGCCGCCCCGCCTGACCGGCGTTCCTCACCGGCGCGCAACCGATATCGGGGTTCCGCCGTCTGATAGTTCATGGGCAACCCGAGCATCCACGCGAGGTCCTTCGACCTCAGGTACGACGAGATGGACGGCCGCGGGGAGGCGACGCCCGTCGCCCTCCTCTCCCTCCTCGAGGAGGCGGCCTTCACCCACTGCGAGGAGTCCGGCTGGGGCGTCTACCGCCTCCTCGACGCGGGCTACGGCTGGATGCTGCTGCGGGGCGGCCTCGAGATGCGGCGCTACCCCGCCTACCGCGAGCGCTTCCGCGTCGAGACCTGGCTCTCCTCGACCCGCCGCTTCTACGGCGAACGCGAGTACCGCGTCGTGGCCGAGGGCGGCGAGGAGCTCGGCTTCGCCCGGTCCCTCTGGGCCTTCATGAGCCTCGAGCGCAAGCGGCCCGTGCCCGTCCTCGAGGAGATCGTCCGCGCCTGGGCCCCGGAGGGGACGACCGCGGGCGACATCCCATTGGGCGAGGTCGGCTTCGCGCTTCCCGGGGAAGGCGCGGTCGACGCGTTGCGCGAACGGGCCTTCGGCGTCCGCGCCGCGGAGATCGACACCAACGGCCACGTCAACAACGTGAACTACCTGGCCTGGGCCCTCGAGTCCCTCGCCGGGGAGGCGGCTGGGGACCGCTTCCTCGCCTCCCTCCGCGGCCACTACCGGCGCGAGGTGGCCTACGGCTCCCAGGTCCGCTCCCTCGCCCTGCCGACCCCCGACGGCTACCGGCACGGCGTCCTCGCGACGCCGCCCGGCGGCGCGGAGCCCTACCTCGCGGCGGCCGCGCTCTCCGCCTGGAAGCCTCGGGCCGCGGCCGCCGGCCGAACCGCGGAGACGAGGGACTCCGCGGCCTAGTCCCGTCTCGCCTTGAATCCGCCTCCCCTCTCCCCTAGACTCGTACTCATGGGGGTGCCGACATGAAGACAGCCTGCGTGCTCCTGGCCGAGGGTTTCGAGGAAGTCGAGGCGCTGACCCCCGTCGATTACCTGCGCCGGGCCGGCGTGCAGGTGACGGTCATCGGGGTGACGGGCAACGAGCCGACGGGCGCCCACGGCGTCGCCGTCAAGGCTGACCACGGCCGCGAGGCGCTGAAGGTCGACTACGATTGCGTCGTCGTGCCCGGGGGCGGCAAGGGCGCGGAGAACATCGCGGCGAGCGTCGAGGCGGTGGAGCTGATCAAGCGCCACGCGGGCTCGGGCAGGCTCGTCGCCGCGATCTGCGCGGCCCCTGTCACCGTGCTCCACGAGGCCTGCGGCCTCCTCGCCGGGAGGCGCTTCACCTGCTACCCGGGCCTCGAGTCCAAGGTGGCCGGCGCCGCCTTCGTCGAGGAGCGGGTCGTCGTCGACGGCAAGCTCATCACCGCGAGGGCCGCGGGATGCTCGGGCGAGTTCGCCTACGCCGTGACGAACGCCCTCGCGGGCGAGGAGGCCGCCGACCTCCTCGCCGAGAAAGTCCTGCTGACCTGACGCGGGTTATCGGGAGGCCGCCTCGACGTACTCCGGGGAGCCCTCGTTCCAATCGGGGTTCGGCTCGCCCGAGACCTCGGGCTCGACCTTCCGGAGGACGCGGGGCAGGGACTCGAGGCGCTGCCCCTTCTGCACGATCACGCCGACGAGCATGCCCAAAAGGAGGCCCCCGAGGCCGCAGAGCGCGGCGGGCCCCTCGGCCTCGCCCGGGAAGAGGAGGCGCCCGAGCACGTAGCCGCCTCCGAAGAGGAGGAGGGGCAGGCCGAGGACCCAGAAGGCCCCGAGGAGCTGCGCCTTCCCCTCGATGTCGACATCGACGCAATCGCCCTCGCCGAGGGCTATCCCGTCCCGGTTGTAGGCCTTGATCGCGCGGCGAGTCTTCTTGCAGCCGTCGTTGGCGCAGGCGCCGCAGCCCTCGTTCAGCTCAAGCTGTACGGTCAGCAGCTTGCCCTGTATCTCCGCCACCGTTCCCCGTTCGGTCATCGAGCGCCTCCTCGCAGGGGATGCGGAGGGTCTCCACCGAGGTCGCCCTCCCGTCCTCGCCCGCCTCGACGACGACGCCTTGGAGCTCGAGGCCCTTGGCGCCGTCTTTCGCCCAGGCGGGGATGCCGCGCATGTATTCCCCGATCCTCGTCTCGGGATCGAGGCCCCCGACGGAGAGGATGCTTCCCGTCCTCCCCGCGTCAGTAATATATGCCGTCCCGCCGGGCAGGATCCTCGCGTCGGCGGTCAGGGCCTTGGTATGCGAACCGATGATGGCGGTCACGAGGCCGTCCGCGTGCCGCGCCATCGTCAGCTTCTCCGCGGTCGTGGCCGCGTGGTAGTCGAGGATCACGATCCTCGCCTCCTCCCGGAGCTTCCGCGAGAGGTCGAGGACCGCCTGGAGGGGATTCGCGAGGTGGACCCGGCTGAACTCGGCCTGGCCGAGGAGCTGGACCACCGCGATCGGGCCCGTCGGGGTCGCGAAGACCTTGTAGCCGCGACCGGGATTCCCGTAGGGATAATTGGCCGGCCTGATGAGGTAGGGCGCCCCGGCCATGTGCTCCACGATGTCGCGCTTGTAGTAGCAGCAGTCGCCCATCGTGATGACGTTGAGCCCGAGCTTGTGGAGGTAGACGGCGTGCTGGCGCCCGAGGCCGGCCCCGCCGGTGGCGGAGTCGGCGTTGCCGATGACGAAATCGGCCTTCGCCGCCCGCTTGGCCTCGGGGAGGAGCTTCTTCAGCGTGAAGACGCCGGCCTTGCCGACGATCTCGCCGACGTACAGTATTCTCGTGCCCACGACTTAAATCTACCGGAATCCGGCTCGGGTAGCAACTCGGCGGGGAGGTCGAAGGGGCCGGCCCGGTTCAGCCCACGCCGACCCGGAAGGAGCGGCGGACGTAGTGGCGGCGGGCACGCTCCAGCCAGACCACCGCGATCGCCAGGACGAAGCGGGGCAGGGTGATCCAGACGAAGGCGGCGCCGACCGCCGCGAAGAGGGCCGTGTCCTCGATGAGGGAGTGGCAGACGCTCGCGTGATGGTTGAAGAGGTCGCCTTCCTGGCGCTTCATCCGGCCCGACTCGATCTGCTCCACGATGATGCCCGCGCCGTAGGCGTAGCCCACCACGTTGATGACGATCCAGAGGAAGCTCGCCCGCTCGCCGAGGCCGAAAATGCGCATCAGCGGGGCGAAGAGCTTCGAGAGGAAGTCCATGGCCTTGAATTCCTCGAGGAGGCGCTGGGCTACCATGATCCCGAGGACGATGGCCACTATCTTCAGGGAGAGGCGGGCGGTCGAGAGGAGCCAGGCGAGGGTCATGTGCGCGAAGTCCGGCCTCGCGCCGGGAGCCGCCGCGGCCAGGGCCCGGACCCCGAGGTTGTCCGGGAGGAGGAGGTTGAAGGCCCAGCCCGCGAGCAGGGCGGTGCCCAGCCTGATCGCGAGCATCTTGAGGGCCGAGGAGCCCGACTTGCGCATGACGGCGGTCTCGACGAGGAGGTTGTGGGCGCAGAGGCACATGATGGCGAGGATGGTCATCTCGCGGCCGCCCAGGCCCAGGGAGCCCGCCACCGCGATGGCGCTGTAATTGTTGAGGAGTGCGCCCGAGAGGAAGGCGAGGGCCGCGCCGCCGGGCAGGCCGAGGAGGCCCATGGCCGGCGAGAGCCAGGTCGAAAGCCGCTCGAGGAAGCCGCTCCAGCCGAGAAGCTCGACCAGGAAGGTGATGGGGACGATGATCTTGAGGAGGAACCAGATGGTCCTGGCCCCGTCCCTCGCCCCTCGCAGCGAAGCCTCCGCCGCGCGCCGGGCCGCCCCCTTCCCTCCTACCGCATCGTCCATGGCACGCCGAATCTAGCGGCAGGCCGCCGCCCCTGTCAAGCTTCAGACCTCCAGGCCGATGACCTCGACGGGGCAGCGGCCTCGGGGCGAGCCGCCCCCGGAGAGGAGGCGGGCCACCGCCGCGAGGACGGGAGGGGAGAAGCCATAGGCCGCGGCGAGGCCCCGGGCGCGGGGAAAGAAGGCGGCGTCGTAGGGATCGCGCATGGCCACGACGCAGAAATCGGGCACCGATTCCTCGACGAGCCTCGCGAGCCCTTCCTGCGCGGGCTTGAAGTGCGCGTCGTAGGTCAGGGCCACGGCCGAGCCGTACCTGGCCCCGCCCTGCCCGGCGGGCGCGACGCGCTCCGCGAGCTCCCTGACCTCGGCGGGCGAGGGATCGGCGGGGAGGAAGACGATCTCGGCCCCGGGCAGGCCCTCCCGGATGGCGGCCGCCGCCTCGGGGATGAGCGCCGCCTCTGGCAGGCCGGGCGCGGGCAGGAAGGCGAGGACGAGCCGGCGCCCCCCCTCGCCGCGCGGCGCCAGGTCGCCCTTGAGGAGGGTCAGCGATTCCTCGCGGTCCCGCTCGATCCGGCCCGGGCGCGCCTCGACGGCAGCGGCCGCCCGCGCCGCCTTGGCCAGGGCCCGGGTCGCGAGGAAGGCGTCGAGGCGGCGCCGCGCGACGGCGACCCTGGCCAGCGGCAGCTTGCCGCTCGAGGCGGCGGCCTCGAGGGCCTTCGCGGCGGCCAGGGCATCCCCCGCGCGCGATACCAGGCCGAGATCGCAGCCCGCGAGGGCCCCGAGGAGGGCGGCCTCGGCGGGGTCGGCCTCGTCGCAGAGATCGTCGCCGACCACGAGGCCCCGGAAGCCGAGGGCCTCGCGGAGCCTGCCCTCGATCACGCGGGCGCTCCGCGCCGCGGGGATCCGCTCCGGCTCGAGGGCGGGCACGAGGGCTCGACCGACCAGGACGGCTCCCGCCCTCGCCCGCGCCGCGCGCTCGAAGGGCCGCATCTCCACGGCCTCGAGCCGCTCCGCGGGCAGGCAGACGCTCGGGACACCGTCGCCGTTCCCCGCCCGCGCGGCCCCCAGGCCGGGGAAGCGGCCCACGCAGGCCGCCGCGCCCGTGGAGGCCAGCCCGCGGACGAAGGCCGCCGCCAGGAGGCCCGCGAGCTCCGGCTCCTCGCCGAAGCGGTCGAGGACCCCGGCGGGGTCCTTGGGGTCGCTCGCGAGGTCGAGCCGGGGTCCGAGGACGAGGTCGACGCCGCCCGCGGCGAGCGAGCGCCCGAGCCGCCTTCCTGAGCGGAAGGCGGCCCTGCGCGAGCGGAGGGCGGCGAGCCCGAGGGGACTGAGGACCTCCTGGCAGTAGGGCAGGCCGAAACCGGGCGAGGCTGCGCCGCCCA
>CAYNPQ010000079.1:0-17295 GCA_964399065.1 uncultured Treponemataceae bacterium
GAGGCGACGCGGGCCCGGCGCTCGGCGGCGGCGGGCGCCGCGGCCTCGAGGCGGGCCAGTCGCTCGCGCGCCGCCCGCCCCCGAGCCGCGCGCTCGGTTGCCTCCCGCGCGAGGGCGAGGGTCGACTCCGCGCGGCCGAGCGCCTCGACCGCGGCCGCGCGCGCGGCGGCGAGGCCGAGGGCCCCGCGCGACAGGCGATCGAGCTCGGCGGCGTCGGCCTCGGAGGCCGGCCCGCCGAGGCGGGCGAGCTCGGCGTCGAGGGCCTGGACCGCCGCGAGGGCGTCGCGCGAGCGCTCGCGGGCGAGCCTCGCGACCGCGTCGTGGATGGCGACGGGGAAGAGCTTCTCGAGGACGGCGACGCGCTCGGTCGAGTCCATCTCGAGGAAGCGCTGGAACTCGCCCTGGGGCAGGAGGACTATCTTGGAGAACTCGTCCGCGGAGAGGCCCATCCTCTCCCCCACGAAAGCGTCCACCTCGGTGATCTTGTCGGCGACGAGGGACCAGTCGCCGTCGCGGCGGCGGAAGAGCATGGCGTCGGCCGGGACCTCGGAGAGCTCGCCCTTGCGGTTCTGCCGCTTGTAGGGCGGATGCCTCACCGCGCGGAATTCCTCGGCGCCCAGGGAGAACTCGAATTCCACGACCGGCTTTTCGCCCGGGGCGGCGTGGTGGGACCAGAGCTGCCGCTCGAGGCCGCCCCGCGCGCCCGGAGCCTCGCCGTAGAGGGCATAGGTCATGGCGTCGAAGATGCTGGTCTTCCCGGAGCCCGTCTTGCCGCAGACGAGGAAGACGGGTCCGAGGAGGGAGAAGTCGATCTCGGCCCGCTCGCGGTAGGGACCGAAGTTCTCCACGGCGAGCCTAGAGGGCCTCATGCCCGGCCTCCTCGAGGAGCCGACCGAAGAGGGCCGCCGAGGCCGCGTCCGGCGGCTCGCCGCGCATGCGCTCGTGGAAGGCGGCGAAGTCGGCCGCGACGGCCGCGGGCCCCTGCCCCGCGTCGGGCGCGGCCTCGGCCGCGGGGGCGCGGCCCGCCGCCAGCTCGAAGGCGGCCTGCCTGACCGCGAGGAGGTTCGGAAAGTTCGCCCGCAGGGGGTCGGCGGGGTTGAGCACCGGCTCGGGATCGGTGAGCCGCGCCTCGACGAAGGCCTCGCGGCACTCCGGGCGGGCGCCGGGCGCGGAGAGCTCGGCGAAGGGCCCCTCGATCCTGCGCATCGGCCGGAGGGGCGTTATGCGAACGAGCTCGGTCCTCGCGCCGCCGGACCCGAGCTCGACGAGGACGAAGCCCTTGTCCTCCTCGCCCTCGGCGAAGGAGTAGGCGAGGGGCGAGCCTGAGTAGCGGCCGCGCGAGCCCGCCGGCTGGAAGCGGTGGAGGTGCCCGTAGGCGGCGTAGTCGAAGCGGTCGGCCAGGGAGGCGTCCACCTGCTCCGAGGCGCCGACGAAGGCGCGCTCGGATTCGGAGGCCGCCCCGCCGGCGGCGAAGCAGTGGGCGAGGAGCACGTTGCGCGAATCAGGAAGGAGGCGCCCGCCTATCATCCCCATGGCCCGCTCGAAGAGCTCGGCCTGCGAGGCGGGGGCCGGCCGGGCCTCGCGGGCTCCCTCCGGCTCGTCGAAGGGGAGCTCGGGCGCGGAGGAGGCGGGGGCCTCGGCTCCGGCCCTGGCGGAGGGGGCATCCCCACGGGGCGCGAAGGCCCCGGGACCGAGGAAGGGCAGGGCCCAGATGGCCGCCCGCTCCCCGTCCCGCTCCACGAGGACGGGCTCGACGCAGTCCTCGGCCCGCGTCCGGAGGTGGACCCCGGCCAGCCTGAGGAGGGAGGCGCCGAAGGAGAGCCGCGCGGCGGAGTCGTGGTTCCCCGGCACGACGACGACAGCCATGCCGGGCGAGGCCGCGACGGCGCGGCAGAGGAAGGAGTCGAAGAGGCCGACGGCCTCGGGCGGCGGGATGGAGCGGTCGAAGACGTCGCCCGCGACGAGGAGGGCGGCCGGCCTCTCCCGCGTGACGGCGTCGAGCATCGCGTCGAGGGCGCGGGCCTGGTCCTCGAGGATGTCGCGGTCGCGGATGGTCTTGCCGAGGTGGAGGTCGGCCGTGTGGAGGAGGAGCATCGCGGGCCAGCCTAGCCGCGGCGCCGCGGGACGTCAAGGTCGAGCGGGGTGGCGGCTTGACGCCCGGCGACGGGGGGGCTAGCGTTCCGGGGCATGAAGCCGCCGCTCCGCGCCACCCTCCTCGCCCTCGCCCTCCTTCCGGCCCTCCTCGCCGGCTGCCGGGGGCCCGTCGCGGAGGAGGGCTCGCCGCTGGACGCGGTCCTCGACCGCCTCGAGGGATTGGCCGCCGCCGAGCCCTCCCGCGCCTCGTTGCGGCGCATCGGCCTGGGCGCCTCGGCCGCCTTCCCCGACGGGGATCCGGCCCTGCCCATCGAGTCGATCCGCGTCGTCGGCGCCTCATGGAAGGCGGGCGATCCCGTGGTCCAGGTCCTCGGCTCGATGCACGGGAACGAGCCCCTCGGCGCCGAGCTCTGCCTCTCCCTCGCGGAGCTCGCTCTCGGGCCGGGGGACGAGAAGACTCCGGCCGCCCTCGCGCGCGTGGCCCTCGACATCCTCCCTGTGGCCAATCCCCGGGGCTTCGCGGAGGGCTCGCGCTACCTCTACGCGACGGACGACCCCTACGTCGACCCGAACCGCTCCTTCCCCATGGACTACCTGCCCGCGGCGGCCGGCTCGACCGCCTCGGGCACCCTCCCCTCCCATCCGGAGATCCGGGCGCTCGCCGAAGACGCCGCCTCGGAACGTTATGCGATCTCGATTTCGCTCCACTCCGGCTCCTATCGGATATGCATCCCCTGGGACTACATCGGCACCGTCGATTACGGCGACACGGTCGGAATCGGAACCGGCACGCCCTACGCGGAGGGCCTCGGCTCCTACGTGAACCTCTATTCCCCGGCCCATCCCTGGTTCGTCGCGCGCGGCGCCGCCTACGCGGCCCTCGTGGAGGCGGCCGCGGGGGAGGCCCCGGGCTCCTTCCCCGCGGTGCAGGGCTACGACTGGTACTACGCGGGAGGCACCTACGGGGACTGGCTCTACCTCAAGCTCGGCACCGCGCCCTTCACGATCGAGCTCTCCGGCTTGCAGGGCGGGGACTCGGTACTGCCGGAGGTCGTGACCGCGGCGAAGGGCGCGCACCTCGACGCCTTGGTCGTCCTCGTCGCCGCCGCCCGGCTCGGGCTCGGCGGCTCGGTCAAGGACGCAGTCACGAAGGCCGCCGTGGCCGCGCGCGTGGAGGCCAGGCCCGCGGCCTCGTCGAGGGCCCCCTCCTGGACCGACCCCGTCGAATACCTGCCCTTCGCGCTGGCTCACGAGGACGGGACCTTCCGCATCGCGCTGCAGCCGGGCCGCTGGGAGCTCTCGGTCTCGGCCCCGGGCTACGCGACCGCGACCCGCGCGGTCGCGATCGGCGACTCGGGCTCGCTCGAGGGGATCGCGATCTCGCTCGCCTCCCTCACTCCTTGAGCGGGAAGGCCGCCGGGGATCCGGAGGCGCCGGACCTCGGGGCGCCGGCCACGGACTATGAGGCAGGCATCGCCGCTACTTTCCCCGGTCAGCCGCCTTCGCCCCGGCGAGGGCTCCCGCGAGGATCTCGTTCCTCGCGAGGGCCAGGGCGTCGGGGGTCACCGCCGAGAGGGGCGGCCGGTCGCCGACGGCCCCGCTTATCACGGACACGCGGCCCGCCGGGACCATGGCGAGGGTCTCGGCGAAGGGGCCGACGATGCGGTCGAAGTTGTCGACGAGCCAGGCGCGCCGCGCCTCCGGGCCGGCCTCCGCGATGGTCTGGAGGGTCACGGCGAGCTGGTCGACCTCGGCCTTGGCCTTGGCCGTGACCCGCGCCGCCTCGGCCTTGGAGTCGAGGACCATCTTCTCGCGCTGGGCCGCGGCGGGCGTGACGATCTCGGCCCTGAAGCGCCGAGAGAGCATCTCGATCTTCTGCCTCTCGGCCTCGATCTCGGCCCTGAGCCCGGCGGTCCGCGCCTTGGCGTCCTGACTCGCCTGCTCGACCCCGACGGTCATCCGCTGGGTCTCCTCCTTGAGCCGGACGCGGGTCTCGGCGCGGAGGCGCTCGAGCTCGTTCTTCAGGGACTTCACCTCGGTCTCGGCGCGCCTCGCCTCCGACTGCTCCGCGCTCGCGGCCCGGGCCTCGGCCTGGGCCTGGCGGGCCCTGGTCTCCGCGGCCACCGACTGCACGCGCTTCAGGAGGGCGATGTAGAGGTCGGGCTCCTCGACGCCGGGCAGGCGGTGGTCGTCGACGTCGGCGATGTTCATCGTGGTGATCTCGAGGCCGATGTTCTCGAGGTCGAGCTTGCAGACGTTGATCATCTTGGCCACGAGGACGTCCTTGTCCTTCATGACCTGCTCCGGGGTCATGGAGGCGATGGAGTCGCGCAGGTGGCCCTCGATGATGTCGCTCGCGACCTTCATGAGGCCGGCCTTGTCGGCCGCGATGCTCGAGATCCGCGTCACCGCGTGGTTCCGGCCCGCCTCGTTCGAGGCGATCGCGAAGGAGACCGTGGCCTTCACGTTGAGCGGCACGATGCCCGCCGCGATGGCCGAGTCGACCATGACTTCGATGGTGATCGGCGTCAGGTCGAGCCTGGAGAAGCGCTGGAGGAGGGGCACGACGAAGACGCGCCCGCCGGAGAGGGTGCGGAAGCCCTTGGCGGCGGAGGCCCCGGAGACCACGCCCAGCTCGTTGCCGCCGACGATCTTCATGTTCGTGAGGAGCTGGATCACCACGGCGAGGCCCACGAGGCCGCCGAGGGCGAGCACGAAGGCTATCACGGCTTGCCTCCCTCGCGGCGCCCGCCGGGAGAGGCGAGCGAGCGCACGTCGATGCCGAAGGCGCGGTCGAGAGACTCGAGGAAATCGGCGAAGGCCCGGGGCCCGCGGTTGACCGCGCCCGCCACGCCCTCGCCCTCGCCCATGACGACGAGGCTCTCCACCCCGCCGGCCTTCTCGGCGCCGCGGCGCCAGGCCTCGAAGAGGCCCGGCAGCTTCTGCTGCACGAAGACCACGCTCGCCGCGTCGTCGCCGAAGCGCGAGAGGAGGCCGGCCTTGGCCTTGAGCACCTCGTTCCGCGCGCCCTCCCGGACCGCGACCGCCTCGCGCTCGCCCTCCGCGAGGACGCGGGCGGCCTCCTCGCGCGCCGAGGCCTCCAGGGTCGTGCCCGAGCGGTTGCGGAGCTCCTGCAGGTCTATGGCTGCGTCCTGCACCGCGGCCTCGCCGCGGTTGCGGGCCTCCTCCACGGACTGGTCGGCCTTGAGCTTGGCCTCCTGGATCGCGCCCTGCGACTCGCGCCGGGCGACCTCGAGCTCCTGCCGGGCCGCGACGATCTTCTCGTCGGCCTGGGCCTTGGCCACCTGGACGCGGCGCTCGGAGTCGGACTCGGCCTGGGCCGCGAGGGCCTTGAGGCGGGACTCCTCGATCTCGACCTGGCGCCGCTTCTCGGCGAGGGTCTTCTGGGCGAGATTCGCGATGTAGTTCGAGGTGTCCCAGATCTTCTGCAGCGAGACCGAGACCACCTTCATGCCGAAGGAGCGGAGGTCCGAGTTGATGTCATCGAGGAGCTCGGCGCGGAACTGGGCGCGCTCGCCCAGGTCCTTCGAGTCCTCGTCGGCGCCGACGTCCTCCATGCCGATCGCCTGCAGGGGCGTCGCCTTGTTGAGCGCGCCGCGGAAGTTGCCCACGAGGGTCTGCTGGACCTGGTCGTGGATCGCCTTGGCGTCCTTGCCCATGAGGCGCTCGACGGCGCTGTAGAGCATCGCCTCGTCGTCGTCGTCCACGCAGACGCAGGCGGTGGCGTCGGCGCCCACGGTGATGCCGTTGGCCGAGTTGACGCCCTCGACGCGGACGTTGACGGGGAAGACGCCGAGGTCGAGGGCGCCGACCGCCTGGAAGTAGGGCAAGGCGAAGGTCCTCCCGCGCTCGACCGAGAAGCCGAAGGCCTTGCCGTCGCGCAAGGTCCTGCGGCCGGTCACCACGAGCAGTCGCTCGGGGGGCGCGACGCGGATCGTCGACTTGAGGAGGCCCAGGACGACGAAGAAGGAGACGACGCCGAGGATGCCGCCTACGACCCCACCCCACAGCGAGAGCGAATCCATGCTCGAACCCCCTTGGCCGGGACGCGGCCCATTTGTTGATGCGTTATGCGATTTATCAGCCTCAGTGGACAAGGTGCTCCTCGTCCGAGGACTCGACGAGGTAGGCGCCGTCGCGGTAGTCGATGAGCCGCACCCTCGCGCCGCGGGCGAAGGCCTGGGCGGGGTCCTCGGCGCGGGCGTAGACCGCGGCCGCGGCCCCATATTTCCGGACCTCCACCTTGCCCATCATCCCGGGGGCTATCGGCACCGTCACCAAGGCCTCCTCGAGGATGAAGTCCTCGGCGTTGAAGCTCGAGTCGAGGTCGCGGCGCAGGAAGCGCCGGAGCAAGCGGGCGAAGGCCGCGATCGCCAGCCCGGCGCCGATCCCCCAGGCCAGGCTGCCCGCCGCGCCGAGGCCCGTGGCGAGGGCGACGAGTCCCGTGCAGCCGGCGCCGAGCGCGAAGTACACGGTGGTCCTGAGGAAGGAGACGAGACGGGCGGCGGCTTTCGTCCGGTCCTCCTCCGCGGCGGGAAGGGCTCCCGCCCCATCCTCGTGCTCGTGCACGCCGTGGCCCGCGTGGTCGCCATGGCCATCGTGGAAATCATGGCCGTCGTGGGCGTCATGCCCGTCATGCCCGTCATGACTGTCATGCCCGTCATGACTGTCGTGGCCAGCGGCGTGCTCGAAGGCGCCGAACAGGTCCACGACGGTCACTCCCGCCCCGAAGACGGCGAGCGCGATATAGATGGCGCGGAGCGTTTCCATGATCTGGTAGGAGTATACTCCGCCGCCGGACGGAACGCCATCTTCCCGGAGCCCGTGGACAGGAGGCCCTCATACCGCTAGGTTTCTACCATGGAACTCGACTTCGGACCTCCCTGGCGCATCGTGCCGGCGCGACCGGCCTTCCCCCCCGGCTCCCCCTTCCCCGACCCAGCCCTCGCGGAGGAGCCCGAGGATTTCGCCGCGGCCGAGCTCGCCGCGGTCCTCGGGAGGATGACCGGTCGGGCTCCGACCGCCGGCGACGGCACCGAGGATGAACGTGTCCTCATCCTCCACGCGGGCGCGGGAGGAGGGAGCCGTTCGACCAAGGCGCCTTCCTCCTATTCGTGGCGGGCCGCGAGCGGGCGAGTCGAGATCTACGGCGAGGACGGCCCCGGACTGGTCCGCGGCGTCTACGACTTCCTCGACGCGCTCGGTGCCCGCTGGATCGAGCCGGGCCCGCAGGGCGAGCGCCTCCCCTCGGGGCAGCTTCTCCCTCTCGCCGCCGCCTCGCGCCGCTCCCCCGAGGGAAGGCCGGCCACGACCCTGATCCTCGGGCACGGAGCCTTCCTGGAGCGCTGGGAGGACTACCTCGCCTGGGCCGCCCGGGCCGGCTACGCCTCCGTCTTCATCCACACGACCCGCGCGGCCCTCGCCATCGCGGCCGCGCCGGAGAGCCTCTACGAGTCCCTGCGCGGCGGCATCGCCGCCCTCGCCCGGAAGCTCGGCCTCGGCCTCGAGCTCGGCGGCCACCTCCTCCCGACCTTCGTCCCGCGCGCTCTCTTCAAGGGCCAGCCCGGCCTCTTCAGGCAGGCGGGCGAAGGTGGGGAGCGCAGGCCCGACGGTAACTTCTGCGCCTCGAACGCGCGGGCCCTCGAGCTCGCCGGCCGCGGCCTCGCCGAGTTCGCCCGCGCCCATGCCGAGGTCTCCGTCTTCCACGCATGGCCCGAGGACCTGCCCGGCGGGGGCTGGTGCTCCTGCCCCGACTGCGCCGCCCGCCTGCCGGCGGCCCAGTCGCTCGCCGCCGCGCGCGCCCTCGCGGCGGCCCTGGCCGAGGCCCGGCCCGGCGCCCTCCTCTCCTTCCTCGCCTACCACGACACCGAGGACCTGTCGGGGCTCGAGCTCGCCGGTCTGCCCCCCAACCTCGAGCTCCTCTGGGCGCCGCGGCGACGCTGCTGGGCCCACGGCCTCGACGAGGGCGACTGCGCCCTCGACGCGGCGAGCTCGGTCGCCTATCGCGCCGCCGCCGCGGCCTGGCGCGCCGCCGGGGGCGGCCCCGTCGCGGTCTTCGAGTACTGGGAGGACGCCATACTCTTCAAGGGCGCCGTCCCTCCCCTGCCCCGGACAATGGCCGGCGACCTCGCGGTCTACGCGGACGCGGACGCGGTCGGCGTCCTCCTCGCGGGAGGGCGCCTCCCCCTGGCGCCGCGGCCGAACCAGTGGCTCCTGCCCCGCCTGGCCGGGGGCGCCGACGCGGCCGCCGCGATGGCGGACTGGATCGGCGCGGCCTACGGCCCCGCCGCCGCGCCGCTGTCGCGCTACTGGGAGGCCCTCGACTCGGCCTGGGCCATCGATCTCGATCTCGAGCCGGGCGACACGAGGACCGATCCGCCCGCGGGAGCCGGCCTCGACCCCGACGACCCGCCGACGGACTGGGGCGACCCCTGGCCCTCGACCCCCGAGCGCCTCGCCGGGCGGGTCGAGCGCTGCGACGAGCTCTTCGACCGGCTCCGCGAGGCGGAGGACGCGCTGACGGAGGCCCTCGAGCTCGCCGGCGACGGCGAGGCCGCCTGGGCCGGCGCGGTCCGGGCCGAGTCCCTCGAGTATGCGATCGCCGGCAACCTCCTCGAGCTCGACTGCGCCCGCCTCGCCGCCTACAGCGAACGCGCGGCCGGGCAGGCCAAGGCGGCCTCGGACATCGCACTTCTCGCCCGCTCGCCCTACGCCGCGCTCTCGAAGGCCCTCTCCGCCCTGCCCGACCGGCGGTCGCGACGCGAGATCCGCCTCCTCCTCCACGCGGCCTACGGGATCCGCCTCGGCGCCATCCGCCGCGAGGCGCGGCGCGACCCGCTCGCGAAGGCCCTCGGCAGGGCTGCGGCCCTGGCCGAGCTGGGCCTCCGGGCGCTGCCCCTCCGCGGGACCTGGGCTCGGCCGGGGAAAAGGTAGCCCCGCGAGTTCTTTGTTTATATATTGAATTTACTATGTACCTCGCCGGCCTCGCGCGGATCCGCACCGCCTCCCTCCTCCTGGTTGCGGCAACCGCGGCCTGCTCCTGCGCGGGGGCGCGCCCGAGGGAAGAGGGGGGCCAGGTGACCGCGAAGAAGGCCGACGAAGCCAACGTCTGCTTCATTCAGCCGAGCGAGGAGCTCCGCGCGCGGCTCTCGCCCGAGGCCTACGCGGTCCTCGTCGAGAGCGCGACGGAGCCGCCATTCCGGAACGCCTACTGGGACAAGCACGAGAGCGGCGTCTACGTCGACGCGGTCGACGGGACCCCCCTCTTCACCTCGCGCGAGAAGTATGATTCGGGGACGGGATGGCCGAGCTTCTGGGCGCCCATCGATCCGGCCCGACTCGTCCTCGAGCGGGACGACTCCTTCGGGATGACCAGGATCGAGGTGAGATCGAAGTCCTCAGGCGGCCACCTCGGCCATGTCTTCGACGACGGCCCCGAGCCCACGGGCAAGCGCTACTGCATGAACTCCGCATCCCTTCGCTTCATCCCGGCCTCGCGCCTCGCGGCCGAGGGCTACCCCGAGCTCGCGGCGCTCTTCGGCGGCTGAGCGGCGCGCTTCGTATTGCGCGGCCTCCACCGAGGCATTACTGTATAGGCGATGGAACCCAACGCGCTCGGGAAAAAGGTCTTCTTCCTGTATCCCCCTCCCGTCCTCGCCGACGTGCTCCAGGATCTCATAAACCGCGAGTTCGAGGTGTACCTCGCCAAGGACCCCGAGAAGCTCAGGCGGGTCATCGCCACCTCGCCGGACGCGATCGTCTTCATCGACCTCGACGAGGGGCTCGAGGAGCCCGGATGGGAGTCCTACATCCGCGGACTCCGCATGGACGACAGGACCGCGGGGATCGGGGTCGGCATCCTCACCCTGAACGACGACGCCTCGCTCCGCGAGAAGTACCTCATGGACATCCAGGTGCAGTGCGGCTTCGTGATCCTCAAGATCGGGGCGGCCAAGGCGGCCGAGATCCTCGTGAAGACCCTCGAGGCCAACGAGGCGCGCGGCCGGCGCAAGTTCGTCCGGGCGGTCTGCGCGCCGGGCGTCGCCCAGTGCGCGGTCGAGCACGAGGGCTCCTCCCTCCGCGGCGAGCTCACGGACCTGAGCTCGGCCGGCATGGCGGTGCGCTTCGACGGCGGCCTGGGCCTCCGCGTCGGCACCGTCCTGAGCGGCATCTCGGTCGTGGTGAAGGGCCAGCGCCTCCTCGCCTCGGGCTTCGTCGCGGCGAAGCGCGAGGAGGGCGGCGCCGCCGTCCACGTCGTCATGTTCGCCCCCTCCTCGCTCGACGACGCGCGCCGGGACAAGCTGCGCGGCCTGGTCGCACGCATCAACCAGGTCGCCATGGACCATCTCCTGGAGACGGCCTGAATCATGGGCCTCTCCACTCCTCCCGCGACCGCGGCGCGCCCGAGGCCGCGGCTCGCCGAATCGCGGACCAGCCCCGCCGTCCTCGCCCTGGTCCGGGCACTGAGCCCCCTCTACGCCCGCTTCGCCCTCCGCTTCGACGATGTCGAGCTCCGCCACGGCGAGCGCCTGGTCGAGGCGCTCGCCGCCTTCCAGGCGGGACGCTCCCGCCTCCTCGTCGCCTTCCGCCATCCCTACGGGGATGAGCCCCAGCTCTGCTCCTACCTCGTCGACGTCCTTGCCGCCCGCGAGGCCCGGGCGCGGGGCCTGGACCTGCCGCGGAAGCCCCACGCCCGCTTCGTGCACGGCTACGAGGTGCCCCTCTGGAGCGGCCCCCTCGTGCGCTGGATCCTGCCCCGCTCCGGGGCCCTGCCCGTCTACCACGTCCGCTTCGACGCGGCGAGCGTCGAGCGGCTCCGCGCGGTCATGCGCGAGGGCGACTGCCCCCTCGCGCTCGCGCCGGAGGGCCAGGTCTCCTACCGCAGCGAGTCCCTGCCTCGCATCGAGAAAGGCGCGACCCGGCTCGCCTTCTGGTGCGCCGAGGACCTCGCGAAGGCCGGCCGCACAGAGGGCGTCTCGATACTCCCCCTCTCGGTCCACTACCGCTATGACGAGGCAGACATCGGCGGGCTCGAGCGCCTCATCGCCAGGATCGAAGCGGCCTGCGCCTCCCCGCGGGGCGGCGCGGCCGCGCGGCGAAGGCGGTCGGAGGCCGCCGCCCCGGCTGGCATCCCCGCGCGCAAGGCCGCCCTCAAGGAGCGGCTGCTCGCCCTCGACGAGATCCTCATAGGCTTCGCGGAGGACTACTACGGGATCGCCCGGACCGGAGCGGCGAAGGCCGACGACGGCCCCGAGGCCCGCGCCGCGCGGGACGCGCGCCTCGACCGCCTCCTCGAGACGGCCCTCCGCCGCGGGGAAGCCATGCTCGGGCTCGAGAGCCCGGCGGGCGCCGGCGCCGGCGCAGAGGATCGCATCGCCCGCGTCTACCGCATCAGGCAGGAGGGCTGGGACCGCGTCTATCCGACCAGCCCCCTGGGCGCGATGGGCGAACTCGAACGGGCCCTCGCGGACCGCCGCGCCGGCGAGGCCTGGCACGCCATGCGCCACATGGAGCTCGTCGACCTGGCCCACTACCTCGACTCGGCCTATCTCGAGGGCCCCGCCCCCGGGGGCGGCGAGCCCTCCTTCGGCCGCCTCGTCGAGACGGCCTACAGCCTCGCCGACCTCGCCTCCCGCCTCGCGGGCGGGAACATCACGGGACGGCCGAACCTCCTTCGGAAACGCGCCGTGATCGTGGTCGCCCCTCCCCTCGACATCGGATCCCGCTACGCGGATTATAGGACGAACCGGAAGGCCGCCCTCGACGACGCCTCGCGCGATCTCGAGGCCGCCTACCTCGCCTGCATCGAGGAGTACCTGCATGAGTGATATCGCGAAGGACGCGGAGCGGCCCGCCAGGCTGCCCCTGCGGACCAAGCTGGGCTTCGGGGTCTACGACCTCGGCGGCAACCTCTTCTTCACCGCCATGGGCTTCTTCACGATGGCCTACCTCACCGACACCGTCGGCATCGGCGCCGCGGCGGCGGGCACCGTCTTCCTGGTCGGCAAGATCTGGGACGCGGTCATCGACCCCTTCATCGGCTACCTCTCCGACCGCACGCGGAGCCGCTGGGGAAGGAGGCGGCCCTACATCATCTTCTTCGCGGTGCCGCTCATGCTCGCGATGTGGCTCTTCTTCACGAACTTCCACATCGCCTCGAAGGCCTGGGCCGCGGTCTGGGCCACCTTCGCCCTCTGCCTCCTCAACACGGTCTACTCCTTCACGAACATCGCCTACAGCTCGCTGACGCCCGAGCTCACGCAGGACTACCACGAGCGCTCGAGCCTCAACGGCTTCCGCTTCGGCTTCGCCGCGGTCGGCACCATCATCGGCGCCTCCGCGGTCCTGCCCATCGTCGGCATGTTCGCGACGAAGGACGCGGGCTACTCGGCGATGGGCCTCGTCCTCGGCGCGGTGATGGCCGTCACCGCCCTCGTCACCGGCATCGGCGTGAAGGAGCCGAAGGGCCTCGAGGCGAAGGCCACCGACGAGGGCTTCCTCAAGACCTACCTCGCGGTCTTCAAGGACCGCCCCTACGTCATCATCCTCGGCGCCTACACCCTCCACCTCACCGCCCTCAACTCCGTGCAGGGCACCCTCGTGTACTACTTCAAGTACCTCTACAAGGACGAGGGAGCGACCACCGTCGCCATGATCGTCCTCCTCCTCGTCGCCCTGCCCTTCATCCCCGTGTCGGTGCTCGTCTCGAAGCGGATCGGAAAGAAGCTCACCTACCAGATCTCCCTCGTCTCGCTCGCGGTCGCCTGCATGGCCCTCTTCCTCTTCGGGCACCTGTACGGGAAGAATTTCTTCTACGCCATGATGGCGGTGGCCGGCGTCGGCTTCGGCTTCGGCTACGTCCCGCCCTTCGCCATGGTGCCCGACGCCGTCGAGCACGACGCCATCAGGACGGGCAAGCGCAAGGAGGGCTCCTTCTACGGCATGTGGACCTTCGTCTCGGCCCTCGGCATCTCGCTCTCGGGCTTCATCATCGGCTGGGTCCTCCACCTGACGGGCTACGTGGCCAACGTCGTCGACCAGCTCCCCTCCACCCTCTTCGGCATCAGGCTCCTCGTCGGACCCATCCCCTCCGTCGTCTTCCTCGCCTCCGCCCTCCTCGTCCAGCTCTACCCCATCGACGAGAAGGCCTACGCCGCCCTCATGGCCGAGGGGAAGGCGGCGACCGCAACCGAAGTCCGGTCCTAGTGTCTATTACGGTGCGACGGCCGAGAGGCCGCCGCGCCGGACGCGCCGCACCGCGGGGCCCCGGAAAACACCGAGAACGGAGCCCCGATGCTGACCACCGCCGCAACCTCTTTCGAGACCCGCAACGAGCGCCGCTATTCGGTCGGCGAGGAGATCGCGAACGCCGTGACCCACGGCACGGGGGCCCTGCTCTCGATCGCGGCCCTCGTCCTCCTCGTCCTCTCCGCGGTGGCCGCGGGCGACGCGCAGACGATCGCGGCCTACGCGATCTTCGGCGCCTCCCTCGTCCTCCTCTTCACGATGTCGACGATCTACCACGCGCTCCGGGCGCCCCGCGCCAAGAAGGTCTTCGAGGTCCTCGACCACTCGTCGATCTACGTCCTCATCGCGGGCACCTACACGGCCATGTCCCTCGGGATCATCCGCGGCGCGGCGGGCTGGACCCTCTTCGGCCTCTCCTGGGGCCTCGCGGCCGCGGGCATCGTGTTCAAGTCCCTCTTCATCGACCGCTTCAGGCTCGCCTCGACCCTGGGCTACGTCCTCATGGGCTGGCTCATCGCGCCCTTCGTCGGCCTGGCCAGGGCCGCGATGGGCGAGACGGCCTTCGCCCTCCTCCTCGCCGGCGGGCTCGCCTACACCTTCGGGGCGGTCCTCTACGCGATCAAGGGCGTGCGCGGCCTCCACGCCGTCTGGCACGTCTTCGTGCTGGCGGGGGCGGGGCTGCACGTCGCCGCGGCGCTCGCGGCGCTGTAGCGGCTAGGGCGCGATCGCCCCGCCGCGCATGACCGGGCGCCCATCCGCGTCGATGTCGGGCGCGCGCGCGACGAGGTCGAAGTGGCCGTTCGCGTAGTGCAGCCCGCCGAGCGCCACGTTGCGCCCGAGGCCGAGGTGGAAGGTGCCGTAGGCGCACTCGTCCTCGATGTAGGACCTCCCGGCGCAGGACGCCTTCGTGTTGAGGCCGATGCCGAGCTCCCCGACGACGCGCATCCGCTCGTCGCGGAAGCCGGCGAGGTAGCTCGCGAGGCGCCGTCCCTCGCCGCCGGGCTCGATGCCGGCGACGCGCCCGCCCTCGAGGAGGATGCGGATCGGCTCCCGCGCGAGGCCTATGTAGCCCATCGAGCCGTCGAGGACGAGGACGCCCTCGGCGCTCGACTCCTCCACCGAGGTCGAGTACTCGAAGCTCGCGGAGGTCGAGACGCCCGGACGGTCGCAGAGGCCCCGGAACACGCTCCCGGCCCGGCCCGCCACGGAGACGCGGAGGTCCGTGCCGAGCGCCGTCCTGACGCGCAGCTCGGAGGCCCCCGCGACGCGGGAGGCCACGGCCTCGCCCATGCGCCCCGCCTCCTCGACGTCCATCGTCATGAAGTCGGCCTCGAGGAGCGACGATCCGTCGTTCGTGGAGAGGGGCACGGAGAGGAAGCGCGAGCCGGAGCGGACGGCGTCACGGATCGCGCGGGTGGTCATGATCGAGTGGTGGGTCGCGCCGACGATCGCGTCCGCGCCGAGGAAGGCCGCGCAGCGCTCGTCGAAGCCCTCGCCCGACTGCGGGCTCGAGCTCGGCACGATGATCACGACGGGCGAGGCGCCCGCGGCCCGGCCCCGCTCGCGCAGGGCCATGGCCTCGGCCACGTGGAGCTCGTCGGAGACGATCGAGAGCCGCTCCCCCTCGGCGAGGCGGAGCCAGTCGCGCACGACTACGGCCGCCCCCTCCTCCATCCGGATCACGGGCTCAGCTTATCGCGCCCTCGGCGGAGCGTAGGTCCTCGGCCCGGGCGACGATGGCCTCGATGGCGGCCTCGATCGCCTGCGCGATGTTCTCGACCGACATGGTCGGCACCGGCGACGGCTTGCCGATGGCCTGGGCGGGCAGGTAGGGCACGTGGATGAAGCCGGCCCGGAGGCCGGGGAATTCCGTCGCGGCCAGGTGCAGGACGCAGTACATGATGTAGTTGCAGACGTAGGAGCCGGCGGTGTACGAGACGCTCGCCGGGATGCCCCTCGACCTGATGCGCTCGACCATCGCCTTGACGGGGATCGTGGCGAAGTAGGCGTTCTCGCCCTCGGGGCGGATGACCTGGTCGATGGGCTGGTTGCCCTCGTTGTCGGGGATGCGCCCGTCCGCGATGTTGACGGCCACGCGCTCGACGGTCATGTCGAAGCGGCCGCCGGCCTGGCCGATGGAGAGGACGACGTCGGGCCGCCGGGCGCGCAGGGCCTCGGCCACGACCTTGTCGCACTTGCCGAAGACCGTGGGGATCTCGAGCTTGACGATCTCCGCCCCGGCGATCTTCCCGGGGAGGAGCTTGACCGCCTCGAAGGCGGGGTTGACCTTCTCCCCCCCGAAGGGGTCGAAGCCGGTCACGAGGATACGCATGTGAAATACTCCTTAACAAGTTCACCACAGAGAGCATAGAGGGAAGATCGAGAGCACAGAGGAAAGGAAAGGTTTATTTCTTCCCTCTTCATCCATTCCATCGCCTCTGTGCTCTCTGTGTACGCGATCCGCCAGGATCGCGCTCCGCGCCTCCGCGGTCACCTTGCCGTTTTCGCCCTTACTTCGCGATCAGCATGTAGCAGATCTGGAAGACGAGCATGATGCCGGCGACGATGAGCTGGTTCTTGATGACGTTGTAGCGGCCCTTCATGTCGAGGATGGCGACGGGGACGATGTTGAAGTTGGCCGCCATCGGGGTGCAGAGAGTGCCGCAGTAGCCGCAGGTCAGGGCGAGCATGCCGATCACCGTCGGATTCGCGCCGAGCGCCAGGACGAAGGGCCCGCCGATGCCGACCGTGATCACCGTGATGGCCGCGAAGGCGTTGCCCATGATCATCGTGAACAGGGGCATGGCCACGGCGAAGACGATGATCCCGATCGTCATGTTGCCCTGCGGGATGATCTTGCCGACGAGGCCGGCGATGACCTGGCCGACGCCGGCCGTGGTGAAGATCGCGCCGAGGGCGGCGAGGAGCATGGGCAGCATCGAGAGGGGCCCGACCGTGTCGAGCATGCGCTTGGAGTCGTCGAGGAAGGTCTTCGGCTTGTTGTCCCTCGAGAAGACCATGAGGATGACCGCCGCGACGATGACGCCGAGGCCGACGCCCACGAGGGGGCTGACCTTGGTGAAGAGGGCGAAGACGATGGCGAAGGTGCCCATCGAGAGGGTCGGGATGAAGATCTTGTAGCCGATCTTCTTCGCCTGGGACTCGGTGTACTCCTTGGTCGCCGCGTTGCTCGGGCCGGCCTTGACCTGGCGGAGCACGGCGGGGACTGCCATGACGACGACGAGGATGCCGCTCCAGAGCTTGGGCAGCCAGCGGCCGAAGACGAGGACGACGGCGAGGGAGCACCAGAAGACGGCGGTGCCGATCTTCGCCTTGTGCTCCTTCTCGAAGAGCGTCTTGACGCCCGCGTAGCCGGCGACGAGACCCATGAGGATGTAGAGGACCTCGAGGAGCTTGGGCCCGATGAGGATCTTGGGATCGAGGAAGAATTGCATTTTCCGGCCCTCCCTTACTTCTTCTGCCCGTAGAGGGTCTTGCTGAGGCGCCTGTCCTTGAGGAAGTACAGGACCATGCCGACGACGAGGGCGAATATGGCGACGGGGATCTCGACCTTGGCGAGGGCCGCGAGGTCGGTCTCGTACCCGAGCTGCTTGAGCGTGGACTGGACGAGGAGCCCGCCCGCGCCGCCGATGAAGAGGACCTGGCCGAAGAACCAGGTCACGTTCTCCATGCCCGAGCTCATTCCCTTGAGCTCCTCGACGTGCTTCTCGTCCGGCTGGCCGTGCTTGGCCTCGAGGGCGCCGACGGCCATGGGCATGACGACGGGGCGGACGAAGCCGGCGGTGCCGCCGAGGCTCACGTTGAAGGCCGCGAGCACGAGGCGCAGGACGCCGTAGGCGCCGATGACCATGCCGGCCGTCGCGTTCTTGATCTTGCCGATGAGCTTGGCGGCCATCTCGCGGAGGCCGTTCC
>CAYNPQ010000080.1:0-9475 GCA_964399065.1 uncultured Treponemataceae bacterium
CGCTCCGAAGTCCTCGTCACTGGGCATCGACGAAGCGTAGCTTCGTCGCCGCCAAGACGCGAAGCGGCTTGGCGCCCGGCTTGACCGGTCCGGCCCTTTCGTGCTTCGCTTCCCCTCCGCGCCGCCCGGACCGGCGGCGCGCAGCCTCAAAGCAAGGATTCCGCGCAATGAACGACCAGCAGAACCAGGCCGTGACGCGATCGAAGAGCGTCGTCGCCAATCCCTCGGGCATGGGGCTCTTCGGCCTCGCGATGGTGACCCTCGTCGCCTCGAGCCAGAAGCTCGGCTTCGCCTCGGGCACGGCCCTCGTCCTCCCCTGGGCCATCTTCCTCGGCGCCGCCCTCCAGCTTTACGCATCGATCCTCGACGCCAAGCTCGACAACGCATTCGGGGCCACCGCCTTCGGCGGCTACGCCTTCTTCTGGTTCGCGGTCGCCATGACCTGGATGATCCAGGGCGGCCTCCTCGGCCCCGAGCTGGCGGCCAAGGCCGACCTGCGCGAGCTCGGCGTCGCCTTCGCCGGCTATCTCGTCTTCAGCCTCTACATGACCTTCGGCGCGATGGCGACCAGCAAGGTCCTCTTCTCGATCTTCGTCCTCATCGACCTGTTGTTCCTCGGCCTCTCCCTCTCCACCCTCGGGATCGCCCGCGAGTTCTTCCACGGCCTCGCCGCCTGGTCGGAGCTCGGCATAGCCCTCCTCTCCTTCTACGGCTCGGCGGCGAGCGTCCTGAACGGCCAGTACGGGCGGACCATGCTGCCGGTCGGCAAGGCCTTCGGCCCCAGGCGGGGCTGAAAAGGCCTTCTCGCTTGAGGCCGGCGGCCCGGAGGCGCTAGACTTGGATACGCGTCACAGGGCCCGCGCCGAGCCGGCCCGACCGCGAGACGGGACCGAAGCCGATCCCGGGAGGAGCCGATCATGCCGCTGCCCTTCGCCATCGTGACCATCTCCATGGCACTCGCGTTCTACACGGTCGCGGTCTGGTGGGAACGCGCCTCGAAGATGCTCAAGGGCCGGCATCTCCTCCTCTTCTGGCTCGGCCTCGTCTTCGACACGGCGGGTACGATGCTCATGGGACGGATCTCCGGCGGCGCCTTCAAGCTCAACTTCCACGGGATCACCGGGCTCCTCGCCATCCTCCTCATGCTCTTCCATGCGGGCTGGGCGACCCTCGTCCATGCCAGCAAGAAGCCCGAGCCCAAGCAAGACTTCCACAAGCTCTCGGTTGTCGTCTGGGCCGTCTGGCTCATCCCCTATTTCTCGGGCGTGATCTTCGGCACGCGGGGCGTCTCGCCTTGACCGGCGGGGGACGGCACCGAGCTCTTCCGAAAACGCGGAGGTCGCCGCCCCATCACCGACTCAACCCTTCCATTGCGCGAGACATTGGAGTTTTCTCATTATTATAGTCGTATCCATATTGGGTAAATAATAAAATCTTCTATAACAGCTATAGAATCCACACAATGTGACCTCTATAATGGCGGCACCATTCCTCGTTCACATCCTTCATACAGCCGTACTGGAGGTTTGCATGCCCGTTTCACGAAGAAGCTCCTTGATCCCCGCGGCGCTCCTTTTCGGTTCACTCCTCATCGCCGGATGCTCGACCGTGCTCGGCGCCTTGGCGACCCTCACGGTCTCGAACAGTTCGGTCACGCTCACCGCGGGAGGTGCTCCCGAGACGATCTACGTGACCGCCAAGGACCTTACGGGAGCGTAGGACAGCTGGACTGCCGTCTCGAGCAACACCGCGGTGGCGATCGTCGGCACGAAGCTCAGCAAGTCCTTCGAGATCACCCCGGTCAGCCAGGGCACCGCGATGATCACGGTGAAGAGCGGCTCGGGCAAGCAGGTGACGATCGACGTCGTCGTCAATTCGAGCGGAGGCGGGGGCGGCGGCGGAACGTCCAGCGGCGACGCGATGCTCCAAAGCCTGACGGCCTCCGGCCTTTACTTCTCCTTCAACTCATCGGGCGCGACCTTCAGCGCCACGGCCGGCTCCGGCCTGTCGAGCACGACCGTCACCGCGACCCCGAGCCAAGCCGGGGCGAACGTCACCATCAACGGCCAGGCGGGCACGAGCCGCGTCGTCACGCTCAATGCGGCCTCGACCACGATCACCGTCGTCGTGACCGCCCCCGACGGCCAGACGACCCGCAGCTACTCCCTCCTCGTCACGAAGTCCGCGGCGGTCAACACCGACGCGAGCCTTTCCTACCTGGCCGCGAGCGGCATCAACCTCTCGTTCAACCCGACGACGACCGCCTACTCGCTGAGCGCGCCCAACACCCTGGCCACCACGACGATCACCGCCGTCGCGACCCAAGGCAACGCCAGCCTGACCATCCAGGGCTACATGGCCTCCCCGGCCTCCGTTACCCTCGAGGCGGGGACCACGACCGTCGTGGTCGAGGTCACCGCCCCCGACGGCCTGACGACCAAGACCTATACGCTCACCATCACGAAAGAGGCGCCGCTCTCCAGCGACGCGACCCTCTCGAACCTCGCCGTGGGCAACCTCGCCGTGGGATTCTCGCCAGCCACGACCAACTACTCCTTCCCCGTCGCCAACTCGGTCGCCTCGATCGCGATCACAGCGACGCCCAAGGAGACGGGCTCCTCGGTCTCCATCAAGGGCGTCGCCGGCGCGAGCTCGGTCGTCACCCTGGCCATCGGGCTCAACGAGATCCCGATCGCGGTGACCGCGCCCGACGGAACGACCAAGAAGACCTACTACGTGACGATCACGCGGGCCGTCTCCAACGACGCGACCCTGTCCGCGTTCTCGGCCAGCGGGCTCACCTTCTCCTTCATCTCGACGGGGACGGAGTACACGGTGACCGCGCCGAGCACCATCCTCTCGACCACCGTCAACGCCACCCCGACCCAAGCCGCCTCGACCTGCGAGATATCGGTCAACGGGAACGTGACGGCGAGCGGCACGGGTACCCTGGCCAAGGGAAAGAACACGATCAAGGCCACGGTGACGGCCCCCGATGGTGCGACCAAGAAAGTCTACACGCTGACCGTCAACGTGCAGCTGCCCGCGCCCGTCATCAAGGTCGGCGCCGCGTCCTACTATGCGTATAACAACTCGTACAACATCTACCTGAGCTGGGACATGGACGCCTACACGGCCTACGCCCCCGACACGGTCCAGAGCCGGACCATCTACGTGAGCACGAGCAAGAACGGCACCTACGACCGCGTCGGCAGCACCACCGGCTCCGCCCTCTATCACTCGGGTACGCCGGCCACGACCTACTACTTCAAGATGACGGTGACCGACGCCTACGGCATCGAATCCGACTTCTCGCCGATCGCCGCGGGCACCACCTGCGGCGACAGCGCCGGCATGCCCGTGGTGCGGCAGGTGCCTTACTACGGCGCCTCGAGCCAGCTGCCGGCCAACGTGCCCACGGGCTATAACATGACCGTGATCACCGGACCCGGCAATTCGCTCCCGGCCAGCCTGGCCCCCATACTCCGCTTCGGCGGCTACGAGTACTGGTGCTACACCTACGGCGACTCGTTCATGATCGTGCTCTACGACTCCGCGGGCAATATCGTCGCGGAGAAGCCCGCGGCCGGCGACCGCTACCTCTGGGGCATCACGGTCGACACGGCGGCGAAGACGATCGCATTCAAGGGGCAGTACGCCGGCATTCCCGGGCCCGATCCCGACGGAATCGGCATCGTCTTCAACTGGAGCGAGCTCTCCCCCGACGCCTTGCTTTCGGCCACGCGCTGACGACGCTGGTCAACTTTCGAAGCCCCCGGGAAGCCCCGGGGGCTTTTATTCGGCGGACGCCTCTTTCGCAGGGAAAGCCCTGCAGGCTGGGGGCCGCCTCAACCGCCCTTCGCGAGGGAGAGCATGTCGCGGAGCTCCCGGTTCGATAGCTCCGTGAGCCAGGTCTCGCCGGCCCTCACGGTCAGCTCGGCCAGCTCGCGCTTCGACTCGAGGGCGGCGTCTATCCGCTCCTCGAGGGTGCCGCGGCAGACGAGGCGGTGGACGAAGACGTTGCGCGATTGACCGATGCGGAAGGCGCGGTCGGTGGCCTGGTTCTCGACGGCCGGGTTGAACCACAGGTCGTAGTGGAAGACGCGGGTCGCGGCCGTGAGATTGAGCCCTACGCCGCCGGCCTTCAGGCTGATCAGGAAGACGCCCGGCCCGGTTTCCGACTGGAAGCGCCCGACTTCCTCGTCGCGGCGGGCCGCGGACATGCCGCCGTGCAAGAGGTAGGGCTCGACGCCGAGGTTCTCGCGGATCGCCGTCCTCAGTATCCCGAGCATCTCGACGTACTGGCTGAAGACGAGGACCCGCTCGCCCGCCTCCATGGCGGATTCGAGGAGGGCGAGGAGGAGGCGGGCCTTGCCGGAGCGCTCGGGGGCCGGCGCGCTCTCCTTGTCCCAGTTGCGCGGGTGGTTCGAGATCTGCTTGAGGGCGGTGATGAGGGCGAGGACCTTGCCCCGCCGCTCGATGCCCTCGGCCTCCTCGACCGAAGCGAGCCCCTCTTCGACGGTCGCTTCGTAGAGGGCGACCTGCTCGGCCGTGAGGCTGGCCCACTCCTGGATGACCATCTTCTCAGGCAGGTCGGGGGCGATCTCGCGGTCGGTCTTGAGGCGGCGGAGGATGAAGGGCGACGTTATGCGACGCAGTCGTTCGGCGGCCTCGGCCGAGCGCTCTACCTCGATCGCCCGCCTGAACTCCCGCGCGAAGCGGCCGAGCTCGCCGAGGTAGCCCGGGAGGGCGAAGTCGAGGACGCTCCAGAGCTCCGCGAGGTTGTTCTCGACCGGCGTGCCGGTGAGGGCGAGGCGTCGGACCGCCTTCAGGGACTTGGCGGCGCGGCTCCGCTTGGCGTCGGGATTCTTCACGAGATGGGCCTCGTCGAGGACGGCGAGATCCCAGTCCCGCGCGCCGAGACTGCCGAGGTCGCGCTGGAAAGTCTCGTAGGTCGTCAGGACGACGTCTGCGCCGGCGAAGCGGCGTCCCGCGCCGTAGTGCGTGTGCGTCGAGAGCGAGGGCGCGAAGCGGGCGAGCTCCCGCTCCCAGTTCGCGAGGAGGCTCGCCGGAGCGACCAGTATGCAGCCGCGGCCGAGGCTACCCTGCTCCTTGAGCGCGAGCATGGCCGCGATGGCCTGCACGGTCTTGCCGAGGCCCATGTCGTCGGCGAGGAGACAGCCGAAGCCGCGCTCGAGGTTGGCCATGAGCCAGCGGAAGCCCCGCTCCTGGTAGGGCCGCAATGCGGCCCGGAGGCCCGCGGGGACCGGGCGCGCCGCGCCGTCCTTCGAGGAGGGACCGGCGGCGAGGAGGGCCTCCACGGCGACCGCGAGCTCGCCGCCCCCCTCGGCCTCTCCCGCGAGGGAAGCCCTGACGGCGCCTAACGCGTCGGGTCGGGGTTCCCGGCCGATCCTCTCGAGGATCGAGGCCGCCTCGTCGGGATCGAGGCGCACGAACTCGCCCTTGAACCTGAAAAGCGCCGAGCCTTTCCGCAGCATCGCCTTGAACTCGCCCGGATCGACGAGCTCGCCGCCCAGGGCCACCTTCCACTCGAAGGAGAAGGCGGATTCGAGGTCGAGGACCGAGGCGAGGGGCCCCGCGGCCCTCCGCTTCGCGGCCAGGACGGGGCGGGGCCTCGCGAGCCGCGACAGCTCCTTGGGCAGGACGACCTTCACGCCGAGGCGGCCCAGGAGCGGCGCCGCGTCGACGACGAGGCGCTCGAGCTCCTCCTCGCCCAGGACGGCGCTCGGTTCCGCGCCCAGGGTCGCGAGGCCGGGCACGAAGCCCGACAGGAGCGCGGGGAAGGCGAGGAGCTCTGCGCCCGGACCCGGGCCGAGGGCGGCGGCGACCTTGTGGAGGGGACGCTTCGTCCCGTCGGGCCCCGCGACGCTCGCGGAGAGCCGGTAGGCCGCGGCGCCGCCCTCCCCCCTCGCGGGCTTTGCGGCCAGCTCGAAACCGCCGCGCTTCCCCGCCAGTTCGTAGACCGCGAGGCGGGCGGCCAGGGCCTTGGGCAGCGAGCGCAGGGAGGGCGTGCCGCAATCCTCCTCCTTGAGCGCGAAGAGGGCCTTCGACGCGGGGCTCGCTGCGGCGAAGGCGCCGGAGGGCGAATAGCCGAGCGCCCTCACGTAATCGCCGAGGAAGGAGGTCGCGAGGAGGTTCACGAACGAGGTCCGATCGGGGATGAGGGCGGCGGCGGCCTTAGGCGGCCTGCCGCGCCGCTTCGGCGCCCCGGCGAGGGGCGCGCCATCCACGAGGGGCGGCAGGGCCGCCGCGGCGGCCCAGTCCAGGGCGCCGCGGACATCGTCGCCGAAGCGCGCGGGCTTCCAGACCGCGCGGAGCCGCCCCTCGGCCGCGAAGACCGCGGGGTGGAAGGCGCCCGCGGCGACGATGGAGCGCATGGCCAGGGCGAAGCGCCTGAGGAACTCGTAGGACCTGCTTCCGCTCGACTGGTCGCAGGCCAAGACGAGACGCGCCGCCTCGAGGATACCCAGCTCGCGGCCTTCGATGAGGCAGGTGCAGGCGTCGCCGCGAAGGACGACGCGCGACTCCATGGTGGCCAGGCGACGTTGCGCGATCTCCGCCGCATCCGCCTCCGCGGCCCGGGAGCCAGGGCCGCCCTTCCCGCGGGGCGCTTCGAAGGGGCCTTCCCATTCCCTCGCGAGGAAGTGGTAGAAGCCCGCGAGGGCCGTGGAGAGGTCCAGGCCGGCCAAGGCCGGGCCCGGGGGAAGGATACGCGGCAGGAAGGCGGCGTAGGCCGCGATGGGCGGCATGTCGACCGGAAAGTCATCGACCTCGGCCTCGGCCCAGGCCTTGACGAATGCCGGGCGGAGCGGCTGCGCGGGCTCCTCGCCCTCATGTCCCGCCGTCGGTCGCTCGCGGGCCCCGACGCCCGGGGAAGCGAGGTCGATACCGCGCAGCGTGAAGAGCGCGGCGGGATCGCGATCGATCTCCTGGGCGACAAGGTAATAGACCGCGGCCTCGTGCTTGCAGGGATCCCCGTAGTCGGGACAATCGCAGCTCCGCTTCATCTGGGACCATTTCCTCGGAAAGAGGTCGATCCCCGCGGCGCGGATCCTCTCGAGGAGCTCCGGCGGGAATTCGCCCGAGCGTATCCGCGCGAGCATGAGGGGATCGGACTCGAGGATCCCGGCGACGGCGAGGGAGTCGGCCTTGGGGAGGGGCGGGAAGGCGATCCGCACCTTATAGAAGGGCCGATAGTTGCCGCGCACCCTCGCCTCGGCGACGCCGGACGCGATCTCCAGCTCCGCGACGCGCTCGTTGCCGGCGTAGGACCTGCCCCGCGCAAGGCGCCCCTCGTCGGCGAGGCCCTCCAAGGCCTCCACGAAGTACCTGCCCCAGGTAGTCGTGCCGAAGTCGTGCTTGCGCGGCATGGGCCTAGAGTAGCGCCCGGAAGCCGGGATATCCAGCCTCCTGATCGCGCCGCCGAGGTCGAACCCTGGATAGGCCATTCGCGCGGGCCGCAAGCCACTTGCGCGACTCCGCGTTTTTGGTTAGAGTTCTAACTATCTTGCAACCCCTCAGCATGATCGGCGTGATTTTCCTGACCAGGCGGAGGATCCTCCTGAAGGCCCTCGAGCCCTACGGCATGACGCTGAAGCAGTACTCCCTCCTGGGCTACATCAGGCGGCGGGGGCCGATCACGCCCTCGGAGGCCGCGGAGCTCCTCTTCTGCGACCGGCCGACGGCGAGCGTGATCCTGGCCAACTGCAGGAGGAAGGGCTGGCTCGGCAGGGAGCGCTCGAGCGGCGACGGGCGGAGCTACGCGATCACCCTGCTGCCGGCGGGCGAGGCGGCCTACGAGGAGGCGCGCTCGCGCGGCGCGATCCGGAGGGCCGACATCGATCCCCTCGACGTCCTCGGCCCCGCCGAGCGCGCGCGCTTCGTCGAGAGTCTCGGGAAGGTCTATGAGCGCGCCCTCGAGCTCGGCTCGGGGCGCTGACAGGTCCAGGAAAGGAGGCGTGGGATGGTGAATGCGGGTGGAGAGGCGGCGATCGTCCTCGGCGCCATGGAACGGAGGCGCTCGACCAGGTCGTATCGGCGCGAGCAGGTGCCTGCCGGGGACATTCTCGCCATCGTGTCCGCCGGCCGGCTCGCCCCGAGCTCGGGCAACGGCCAGCCTTGGCGCTTCCTCGTCGTCGAGGACAAGGCCGCGATGCGCGATCTCCTCGAGAAGTCTGCCGAGGCCCTCTGCGAGGCGGCCGGCGACGCGGCCGCGAAAGCCCGGATTATGGAGTGGTCCGCCCGCTACGAGGACGCGGCAGCCCTCGTGCTCCTGCTCGAGGACCTCGAGTCGCCCTACCCCGCCTACGCCGGGCACGATTGCCCCCTCGCGGCGGCCAACATCATGCTCATGGCGACGGCGATGGGCTACGGCTCCACCTACCTCACGGACACCGTCTGCCCCGAGGGGGCGCGCCGGGCCCTCGCCCTGCCTCCCCGTTACGAGCCGCGTTGCGCGATCGCGATCGGCGTCCCCGCGGAGATCCCGGAGGCCCATGACAGGAAGCCGCTCCGGGAGATCGTCTGGCGGGGCGAGGTCGGCAGGCCCTTCGAAGCCTGAGGCCGCTGTTGTCGGCGCTCGCCTCCAAGACGGCGTAAGAATCGTAGAACGGGATCGAGAGGTCGCGCTTCAGCTGAAAGTCGCCGCGCCCGAACACCCGTAGCTTGCCGGAGCTCCCCGAGCCCCTGACGAGGGCGTAGAAGAAGGCGGAATCCGCCGCGAAGGTTCCGTAGGCGGGGTATGGTCCCACATTCCAGGCGCCCTTCACCGCCAGATCCGCGGGCGAATAGTCGGCGACGCAGTAGCTCGAGGCCAGGCCGTTGTTGCCGGCCCCGCAGAGGAAAGCGAGCGAGGCCCCGTCGGGCGAGAGGAAGAGGGAGCTCCCGTTGCTCCCGCTCGCGCCGCCGCCCGCTGTGATCTGGGTCAGCCTGTCCCCGGCTGTCGTGAAGCAGGTCACCGAAGAGGGAGAGAGGCCCAGAGGCGCGAGGTAGAGTCTCGATCCGTCGGGGCTCAGGGCCATGAGGTTCGAGTCCATGATCGGCTTCGAGCTGTATCTCACCGCACCCGTGGAGCTGTCGACGATGACGAGGCTCTTGTCGTACGTAGAGCCGGTCGGTACGAGGACGAACAGGCGCTGGCCCGCGATCTCGATGCCTTCCGCGGCGGTCGCGGCCGAGGAGAAATCGTAGGCGTCCTTCACGAGACTCTTGTCCGCAAGCGAGTACGTGCTGATGACGCCCTTGTAGCGATAGCTGATGAAGAGCCTGTCCTCCGCCGCCGAGTACTCGAGGTCGCTCGGATTCGCGTAGGGCAACGCTGCCTCGAGGGTCACGGACTTCGTCGACGCTTCGATCCGGTACAAATTCGCCGAGTCGTGATCGAGCCGGCGGAGACCCCGGTTCCCGTCGCGTCCTTGGCTGAGATGGCGGGCGCTTCCGCCTTGACGGGTGTCGG
>CAYNPQ010000080.1:9575-16986 GCA_964399065.1 uncultured Treponemataceae bacterium
CAAGCCCTCCCCCGTGCTAGACTCGGGCCGTGAGCGGGCAGCCTTCCATGACCCTGGACATCCTTTGCAAGGTCGTCGACAACTTCGGCGACATCGGCGTCGCCTATCGCCTCGCCAAGGCGCTCTCGGACCGGGAGCCCTCGCTCGGAATACGGCTCGTGGTCGAGGGGCTCGAGTCCTTCGCCGCCCTCGCGCCCGAGGTCGATCCCGCGGCGGAGATCCAGGCCCTCGGCAACTGGACAGTGCTCGCCTGGGAACCCTCCGCGGCCGCGATCGAGGCCGCCTATCGCGGCGAGCGGCCGCGCTTCGTCGTCGAGTGCTTCGCCTGCGGCAAGCCGGACTGGTTCGAGGCCCTCGTCTTCGACGACTCCAGGGAAGGCGAGACGGTCATCCTCAACCTGGAGTACCTGACCGCCGAGCCCTATGCGCGGGACTTCCACCTCCTGCCGGCGGCCACGCGCTCGGCGCGGGTCAGGAAATTCTTCTTCATGCCCGGCTTCGAGGAGGGCACCGCGGGGCTCGTCATCGACGAGCGGTTTCGCGCATCGCGCGAGCGCTTCCTCGACCCGGCCCGGAGGGCGGAGGCCAGGCTCGAGGCGGCGAGGGCCGCCGGCCTCGAGCCCGAGGCGGGCAGGCTCGAGGCCCTTTGGGTCCTCGTCTTCGGCTACGAGCGGGACTACGGTCCCCTGGTCGCCGACCTCGCATCCCACAGCGGCGGCGGCCCGGGCCTCCTCGCCCTGGTCGCCGCGGGAAAGAGCCAGGCTTGTTTCCTCTCGGCCTGGGAGGCGGCGGGCAGGCCCTTCCCGGCCTTCCCTCTCCCCTTCCTGGGGCAGGAAGCATGGGACGAGCTCCTCCTCGCCTCCGACCTCGCCTTGGTCCGGGGGGAGGAGTCCCTCGCGCGGGCCGCGCTCTCGGGCCGGCCTTTCGCCTGGCAGGCCTATGTCCAGGAGGGAGCGCACCAGCTCGTGAAGGTCGGCGCCCTCCTCGACCGGATGCGCCCCTGCTTCGCGCCCGCAGCCTTCGAACCCCTCGAGCGATTCTTCCTCGACCTCAATGACCGCCTGTCGGACAGTCCCGGGGTCCGCGGCGACGAACGTCTTCTCCCGGTCCTGGAGCGCTTGGGAGAACTCGCCCCGGGCTTCCGCAGGCTCTCGGAGGAGCTGGTCGGCTTGGGCGACCTGGCCCAGCGCCTACTTACCTTTTTTTGCGGTTTCCTGTAGAATGCCGCGTCCCGACAGGGATCCAGGCCCCTTCCTCCACCCGAGGGGAAGGGCGCGCACTCTTCCTAGAGCGAGGAACTGAACATGATAATGACCGGCGATATCCACGGCGGCACCGTCTTCAAGGTCGGAAACGACGTCTTCATCGTCCAGCGCATGCTCGGCATCAAGGGCGGCCGCAACGGACAGGTCAAGCGTCTCCGCGTCAAGAACATCGTGACCGGCTCCACCTGCGAGCTCGGCCTCGACATGGGCGAGAAGTTCGAGGACATCCAGCTCGACTACCACAAGATGAAGCTATCCTACCTCGACGGCGACAACTGGGTCTTCATGGACCAGGAGAGCTTCGAGCAGTACGAGCTGACCAAGGAAGACCTCGGCGACAACATCGGCTACATGACCCCCGAGGACGACTTCGAGGTCGAGGTCTGCTTCTACGAGGGCAAGCCGGTCGGCGTCACCCTCCCCACCCTCGTCACGCGGACGATCACCTACTGCGAGCCGGGCGTCAAGGGCGACACCTCGGGCAAGACCTTCAAGCCCGCCACCCTCGACACCGGCATCGAGGTCACCGTGCCCCTCTTCTGCGACATCGGGACCCGGATCCTCCTCGACACCCGCGACGGCAGCTTCTCGGAGCGCGCCAAGTAAGGAACGCCGCGGCTCTTCCCCGCGCCTTCCCCTCCGAAGCCCCGCCGGCCCCCGCCGACGGGGCTTCAGCTTTCCCAGGGCCTTATTTCCACTCGGAGTGGAAGGACTCCCCGCGCGGCCTGTCGACCCGCTCGAAGCCGATGCCGTGCATCGAGTCCTCGAGGGCCCGCGACAGGTTGGCCGGCAGCCAGGTGCTGCGGTAGCAGTCGTAGGACGCGAGGGCGGCGGCCAGCGCGGGCACGGGTATCCCCGCTTCGAGGGAGCGGGCGACGAGCCGGCGCAGCGAGGGCAGCCCTTGGTCCAGGCTCGTCTTGATGGCGGCGTCGAGGAGTATGCTCTTTCCCGCGCCGCCGCGCCCCAAGGCCTCGGAGGCGCGCTCGAGGACGGCGGAGCGCCCGCGCTCGGCCCAGAGCCTCGCCGCGAGGACGAGGTCCATCTCGAGCTCGCGGCGCTCCGAGGCCGTCCCGAGGAGGAAGATGCCCTCGGCGGCCGCCAGGATGCCCGCCGCCCCGAGGGCCTTGCGGAGCTCCTCGACCATGACGCCGCGGTCCCCCGTGGGCGCGGCCTTGGGCCCGCCCAGGACGGCGCTCGCGGCCACCCGCTCGTCCTTGCGCGCCGCCATGGCCCGGGCGCAGGCGGCCTGGGCCATCATGGGCGCCGGTACGCCGGCCTCGAGGGCCAGGGAGGCCGCCTTCGAGCAGGCGCCCCGCGCCGAGGCGACGTCGAGCACCTTCTCGATGAGGGGCTCCCCGTCCTCGTCCATCAGGCCGAGCGCGTCGGCGGTGGATGCGAGGAGGGGATCGGCGAGATCGCCCGAATTCCACTCGGCGAAGGTCGTGCGGATCTCGTCGTTCTTCGCGCGCAGCCCGCGCAGCATCACGTGGTAGACCTCGGCGAGGAGCTCGATGCCGAGGCCCTCCAGGGCGGAGCGCACCAAGGCCGCGGAGCAACCCGACCCCGGGGCCCCCACCCTGGCGCCGGCCGCCCAGGGACCGAGGATCTCGGCCGCGACCGCCCAGTCCGTCGATTCGCCCCCGGCGGCGACGACGGCTCGGAGGGATGGCCCGGTCACGCCGATGTCGAGGCAGCCGAGGCCGCGCTCCTTGCAGAGACGCGCGAGCGGCGCCAGCCTCGACCAATCGTTCCCGGAGCAGGCGATGACGATGTCCCCGCCCTCGAGCCTGCCGAGGAGGCCCGGAAGCAAGCCCGGCCGACCCGATTCCTCGATGGAGCGGGCGGCCTCGAGGCAGACCATGACCACGCGGGGGCTCGGGAGGCGGTCGACGAAGGAGGCGGCGTCCTCGGCGACGCGGATGGATTCCGCGCCGCCGGGAGGCTCGGCCTCGAGCCGCGAAAGAATCTCGCGGCCGGCGCTCGGCCCGTGGAGGACGAGGGCCGAGCCCGCATCGAGGGCGCGGCGGGCCAGGAGGCCGCCGGCGGCGTCAAGTCCGAAGATCCCCAGCACACGCTTGTTGTTCATAGGGGCTCCCGCGCGCAGGAAAGACGTATCAGGATCCGTGGCGTATCTATGAAACGGCCGCCCCCGGCGCGGCTGAGGCGCGAGGGGCGGCCGGACGATCCCGCGGTGCATCGAGGCGCCGTCGCGATCAAGGCTCGCCGAGATCGTCCCGATCGTCGCCGAAAGGCCGTCAGCCCGCGACGATCGCCTCGGTCGGGCAGACCGCGGCGCAGGCGCCGCAGTCCACGCACTTGGCGGGATCGATCCACCGGGCGCCGTTCTTCTCGCTGATGGCCTCGGAGGGGCATTCGGGCTCGCAAGCGCCGCAGTTGACGCATGCATCGGTGACCTTATAGGCCATGGAAACCTCGCTTTGAAGTGGTGATGCCCCAATATACCACCAGCCGGCTTTCCTGGCAATAAGCGGGCATGGAGCCGAGAGGCTTGCCTTTTTCCCTGTACGATCAATACTTTCTAGTGTTACCAAGATTGTTGGAGGATCCAGCGATGACCAAGCCGGTCCGGTGCGACGCGATGGCTGGAACTTGTCGATGAAAAAAGTCGTCTTCGCGATGATCGAAGCCGGCGGCGGCCACAAGGCCCCGGCCAGGGCCGTGATGGAGGCGCTCGAACGCGATTTCCCGGGCGAGTACTCCCTGCGGATGATGGACTTCATCAAGGACGTCGGCTGCGACAGGGTGGACGCCGCGCACAAGAGGAGCTGGAATTTCCTCGTGGGTCGCCCCCTGATCACCCACCTGCTCTACCAGCTCCAGAACAGCCTCGGACCGATCGCGAGGGCCGTCCTCTATCGCAACCTCGCCGCTCCCGCGGTGCGCGACGCCGTGAGGTTCCTGAGGCGGGAGCGTCCCGACGCTGTATTCAGCACGCACTTCCTGGTCAGCATGATCCTCGCCGAGGCCAAGAAGCGCTCGGGGGTGGATTTCCAGCTCTTCACGTACCAGACCGAGATCTTCACCTATCACTCGCTCTGGAGGGTCCTCGACACCGATTGGTACCTCACCGCCTCCGACCGCGCGGCCCAGTCCGCGGCCGAGCACGGCATCAAGTGGAGCAAGATCCGCTCCTTCCCCTACCCCATCCGGCCGGAATTCCTCACCTCGAGGAGGGATCCCGGAGTCGTGGCCGCGGAGCTCGGCCTCGATCCGGCGAGGAAGACCCTCCTCTTCAGCTTCGGCAACCAGGGCGCGGGCATGGTCCTCCAATACCTCCTCGCCCTCGAGCTCCTGAGCGCCCCGATCAACCTCGTCATCGTCGCGGGCAGGAACGCCGCGCTCAAGCGGCGGCTCGACCTCCTCAAGAAGCGCTTCCCCCGCATCAACCTGATCCCCGTCGGCTACGCGACCAACATGAACGAGCTCATCGCCGCGGCGGACCTGTGCTTCATCAAGCCCGGCCCCGCGACGACGATGGAGTGCATGCACTCGAGGAAGCCGATCATCTTCGGGAACGCCGCCACGCCCTGCGAGCAGGCGCACGCCAACTATGCCGTCTATCGCGGCGTGGCGAAGTACGCGGGCGACGCCGTCCCGCTCTTCATAGCCGCGCTAGCGCACTTCCTCAAAGACGAGGTCCTCGAGGAGGTGGCGCGACGTTACGAGAGCCTCGAGCTCCGGAACGGGGCGGGCGAGATCGCCGCCTTCGTGGACGAGACCCTGGGATCCGCCCGTCCCGGGAATTGAACCTCGGAACCGCTCTCCCCGGGCCGCTCCGGCGATCCTATCTCGTGAGTGGATCGCCGGAGCGGTTCATGGCTCCCGTGTTGACGAGCTCGTGGATCTTGTAGGTGCCGTACTTCCTGGCCTTGAGGAAACCGCTCCAGGCGGACTCGGCGAAGCGCCCCTGCTCGAGGAGCTCGTAGATCCACTCAGCGGCGTAGCGGGGGTCGTCCTGGGGTATGCCCGCCTGGATCTCCTCGAGCCAGCGGCGGTTGAAGACCTCCTGCGAGCCGACGGTCGGGGCCATGATGATCGGGATGCCGAGGCCGACGTAGAATGACATCTCGGAGGGCTTGGTCCAGATGATGTCGGTCTCGTGGAGACTCTTGTTGAAGGAGTCGAAGTAGTCGGCGTCGCCCTTGCCTCCGATCACGGACACGCCGGGCGAGCCCTCGAGGCCGAGCTCGCGCACGACGCCCTCGAAGTAGGCCCGCACCTCGGCCCGCACCCCGCAGACGAGGTTCATGCGGAGCTCGCCCGCCTGGATGCGCGGCTTGAGGCTTCCGAGGGCGAGGGCGCCGATCTCCTTCTGCGCGCCCGCGCCGCCGACGCAGAAGGCTATGGTGAGGGGTCGTCCCCCCTTGGGCTCGCAGTTCGCGGCGCCGAGGAAGTGCTCGACCGACTTGTCGTGGAGGGGCCAGAAGCGGTCCGTGGGGTCGAGGTGGCGGAGCCTCTGCCCGAGGTCGGCCTTCAAGGTCCCGAGGTCGCGGTCGCCGAGGAGCTCCAGGGGCAGGGGGAAGCCCGTCATGAAGATGCGCTCGTCGGGCACGCCGTACTGCTTGAGCCGCCGCATGGCCGAGCCGCAGGGCACGAGGTACTCGATCCGCGACTTCTTGGGCTCCGAGGCCACCCAGACGCGGTTGATGTCGGCGTCGCAGATGATGCAGTAGACCCGGCCGTAGCCGGCCCGGTCCGCGGCGATCGCGGCGGTGAAGTATGAGGTCACGAGGGGCAGGGGCTTCGTGTTGATGCGGTCGATCATGCCCTTGCAGACGCCGCGGTCGAGCATCTTCTCGTTCCAGCGCGTCTGGACGGTCGGCCGCGAGAGGTCGACGCGGGGATAGGCCGGTTTGATCTGCTGGAAATAGTCCATGATCCCGAAGAGGGCGTTGCCGATCACGGGCACGCTCTTGGCGCGCGACAGGCGCTCGTAGACCGACAGGAGCTGGTCCCAGAGCTTCTGCTCGTCGGGGGCCGCGACCTCGGGGCTGTTGACGACGATGACGCCGCCCTCGGCTATGCCCACGAGGGGCTGCACGGCGCGCTTGTGCCCAAGCCCCATGTTGGCCGCCGCGACCCACGCTCGAACTTCCGCTCCCATCGGTTCAGTGGCAGGCATCTTTCCCTCCTTCAGTCCACCCCAGTATCGAACAGTTCCCGCATCCTGTCAAAAACTCGGGTTCGCGGCCGCGGCCGGAACCGGCCCATGGCCCCCTCCCCCCGCGTCCTTGCCGAGGCGGGCGGGAGCGGGCATACTGGAGCCTGCGGAGGGGAGATGAAAGAACAGCTCATCGTCAAGAACCTGCCGTTCATCAAGATACTGCCCGCCTGGGCGCAGGAACTTTCCTACAAGTATTGTTCGAAGACCGCGAACCTCTACATCGTCCACGGGAACATCCGCGACTTCCTCCCCCACAAGATGAACGAGGGCGAGTTCCTCTTCGCCAAGATCCAGGAGTACATCTCCGACGTCCTCTTCGGGAACCGCGACGTCATCGTGTTCTACGACCGCTCGAGCGGGGTGAGCTTCTGCGACAAGTCGATGGAACGCGACTACCTCTCCGCGATGCGCTCTCGCCGGCCCGATACCGGAGACGAGGATTTCCTCTCGAACGATCCCGGCAAGGCCTTCGCCTACCTCGAGGAGTACTTCCTCACCCTCATCCCGCAGAAGAAGCGCATCGTCCTCATCGTCGACTACGCGGAGACCGTGGCGCCCGCCAGCGACGTGGCGCGCCTGACGGAGGAGGACCGGTACTGCTTCGTCACCCTGAACCGCTGGTCCCACGAGCCCGTGTTCACCCGTGGCGACGTCTCGGTGATCCTCCTCTCCGAGAACATGGCCGAGATGAACCCCCGCCTCGCCTCGAGCCCGAGCACGGTGAAGGTCGAGATCCCCATTCCCGACGAGAGCGTGCGCGCCCAGTTCCTGCGCTTCCTCGAGTCCAAGGGCCAGCTCCTCCTCGACAAGGGCCTCGGCTGCGAGCAGGTGGCCGCCCTCGCCTCGGGCCTCAACCTCATGAACCTCAACCGCCTCGCGGCGGAGAGCTGGCAGGAGGACAGGCCGATCTCCCTCGAGTACATGCGCCAGAAGAAGAAGGAGATCATCGAGGCCGAGGCCG
>CAYNPQ010000081.1:0-16938 GCA_964399065.1 uncultured Treponemataceae bacterium
GCCCCGAAGTGGCCGTGCTCTTCGCCGAGGAGGGCATCAACGGCGCCCACCAGGACCCGCAGTACAACGTGCTCTACCGCAACGTGAACATGTACCGCTCCTTCGTCGACGCGGCGGAGGCCAAGAAGGTCATGGCCGGCGCGCGCATCTTCCAGATCGACGGCGCGCACAACGCGAACGCGACGGCCAAGGCCGGCTGGCTCGTCATGCCCGAGCTCATGGTGCAACACGGCATCAACTGCGCCTTCTCGGTGGCCGCGGGCATGGACAAGAGCCTCATCGGCCTCTCCACCGTGCCGCCAGACGCGCCGCCCGCGCCCAAGCTCTGGTACGACCTGCCCTACGCCGTCGCGCTCCGCGACTTCTTCTCCGACTTCAAGATGAGGGCGCAGCAGAACACGCGCTACATCGAGGCCGACATCGAGGAGGCGGTGCGCACCCACACCATCGACACCCTCATCTCGATGCTGACCAGCGCCGACATCCAGAGCACCATCACGCCCGACGAGGGCCGCAACGTGCCCTGGCACTACAACAACATCCGCGGCGTGCAGACGGTCAAGCAGACCTGGGCGGCCCTCGACGGCATCAAGGAGCTCGTCAAGCTCGACTTGGGCGGCCCCCTGGGCGCCATGGTCCGCGACCTCAAGGTCCGCGCCGTCGCTTTCCTCGAGGAGGTCCTCGAGACGGGCGGCTACTTCGCCGCGGTCGAGAAGGGCTTCTTCGTCGACTCCGCCAAGTACCCCGAGCGCTCGGGCGACGGCATCGCCCGCGACGGCTCGGGCGGCGTCGGCGCCGGCTCCATCGTGCCGCGCGACCCCGACTACATGGCACCGGTCTGCGACCACTTCGGCAGGAACAGGCTCCCCGCGGGTTCGAAGAAGGCCTGCGACGCGATAGGCGGCTGCACCCTCTGCAGGCCGGAGAAGATCGCCTACATCGACGAGCTCGATCCCGAGGACAACGCGGCGACGCGCCTCGCGAAGACCGAGCCCTACCGCAAGGGCGACCTCCTCAGGCCCGAGGCCGAGTGGGCGGGCGACGGCGTCGTCCTCCTCCAGTTCGTCGTGCCCGACTGCGAGGACGTGGCCCGCGAGGCCGCCCTCGAGATGGGCAGGAAGATGGGCCTCGCGGACCCCGAGATCGTCAACCTCCAGATCCTCCACCCCTCCGAGGGCTGCTTCGTCGAGGTGAAGGGCAAGGTCGGCTTCGACGTCCGCAAGTCGGCCCTCAAGATCCCTCCCAAGGAGGTCATGCTCTCCGAGGACGAGATCCGCGCCGCCGTCAAGAAGGTCGGCCTCAAGGTCGTCGCCGCCACGGTCGGCGAGGACGAGCACTCGGTCGGCCTCCGCGAGATCCTCGACATCAAGCACGGCGGCATCGAGAAGTACGGCGTCAAGTACAGCTACCTCGGGACCTCGGTCCCCGTCGGGAAACTCGTCGACGCCGCCATCGAGACCGGCGCCCAGGCCATCCTCATCTCCACGATCATCAGCCACAACGACGTGCACCGCCAGAACATGCGCAAGCTCGCCGAGCTCTGCAGGGAGAAGGGGATCCGCGACAAGGTGGTCCTCGTGGCGGGCGGCACCCAGGTCAACCGCGACATGGCCGCGGAGACGGGCCTCGACGCGACCTTCGGCCGCGGCACCAAGGGCATCCACGTGGTCGACGCCATCGTGAAGGCGCTCAAGGCGCGCGGCGCGGTGTAGATGGACATACTCACCATCGAGGTCGGCTCGACCATCACCAAGGCGAACGGCTTCGATTTCCGGCCCGGCGGCGCGCTCAGGCACGTCGCGCAGGGCTTCGCGAAGACCTCGGTGGCCTCGGGCGACGTCGGCGTCGGCGTCGCCGAGGCCGTCGCGGCCCTCGAGAAGGCCCTGGGCTCGCCCGTCGGCGAACCCGAGACCTTCGTGAACAGCTCGGCCGCGGGCGGGCTGCGCATGACCGTCCACGGCCTCACCTACAGCATGACCGCCCGCGCGGCGCACGAGGCCTCCCTCGGCGCCGGGGCGATCGTGAAGCTGGTGACGGCCGGGCCCCTCGAGCCCTACGACCTCGACGCGATACGCGAAACCGCTCCGACCATCACCGTCCTCGCGGGCGGAGTCGAGGGCGGCGAGCGCGCCATAGTCCTGCGCAACGCCGAGCGCCTCGCCTCCATGGGGCTCGGGGCGCCGGTGATCTACGCGGGCAACTCGGACCTCCGCCGGCCGGTGGAGAAGGTCTTCCGCGAGGCCGGCGCGGAGCTCCTCGTCGTCGACAACGTCTTCCCCGAGGTGGACGAGCTCGACGTCGAGCCCCTGCGCCGCGGCATCCAGGAGGTCTTCGGGCGGCACATCGTCCGCGCGCCCGGCATGTCCCGCTTCGAGGGCATGAGCCCTTGGGGCATCATGCCGACGCCCGGCGCGGTGCTCCGCGGCGCGGAGCTCTTCGCCGAGGCCCTCGGCGACTGCCTGGTCTTCGACGTGGGCGGCGCCACCACGGATGTGCACTCGGTGACGGACGGCAGCCCGGAGCTCCGCGACAAGGCGGTGGAGCCCGAGCCCCGCGCGAAGCGGACCGTCGAGGGCGACCTCGGGGTCTTCGTCAACGCGGAGAACGTGGTGCGCATGGCCGGCGACTCCGCCTGGGAGGCCCGCATGGTCGACCTCCGCGCGATGCCCGAAACCGAGCGCGAGCGCGAGCTGACCCGCTGGCTCTGCGCGCGGGCGGTGGACGCGGGGGCGAAGCGCCACGCGGGGAGGCTCACCGACCTCTTCACCCCGACGGGCCGTAGGCGGATCCTCAAGGGCAAGGACCTCAGCGCGGTGCGCTGGGTCGTCGCTACGGGCGGGGCCCTCACGAGGATCGAAGGCGCGGCCGATTGCCTCCGCTCGATCTGCGTCGGGGCCAAGAGCCACTTGCTGCCCCCGCCCGACGCGCGGATCCTCGTGGACCGCGACTACCGTTTCTCGGCCCTCGGCACCGTGGCCCAGGCCCATCCCGAGGAGGTGAAGCGGACCTTCGAGGCCTGGGTGGCGGCCGAGCTCGAGGCCGCCCGCGACAAGGAGATGCGTCATGCGATTTAGGACACCGAGGCTCGAGATCTATCCCGACCGGATCCGCGCGAACGCGCGCGCGGTCATCAAGCTCTGCCGCGGCCACGGGGCGGACGTCGCCTGCGTCACGAAGGTGACCTCGGCCCACCTCGGCGTCACGCGGGCCCTCTACGAGGCCGATCCCGACATGATCGCCGACAGCCGGATCTCGAACCTGAGGCTCATCGGCGAGATGGGCGTGACCCTGCCGCGGCTCCTCCTCAGGCTGCCCGCGCACTCGGAGATCGCCGACGTCGTGCGCGACTCGGAGATCAGCCTCAACTCGGGGCTCTCGACGATGCGCAAGCTCTCCGAGGAGGCCCTCGCGCAGGGCGTCAGGCACAAGGTGATCGTCATGGTCGACGTCGGCGACCTCCGCGAGGGGGTGTGGCCGGACAACGCGCCCTCCCTCCTCAAGGAGGCCGCGGCGCTCAAGGGCATCGAGATCATCGGCCTCGGCTGCAACCTCGCCTGCTACGGCGGCGTGATCCCGTCAGAGAAGAACATGCGCACCCTGGTCGAGGTCCGCGACGAGTGCCGCCGCGTGACGGGCCTCGCGCTGAACCTCCTCTCGGGCGGCAACAGCGCCAACCTGCCCCTCCTCGCGTCCGGCAGGATGCCGAAGGAGATCAACCACTTCCGCATCGGCGAGGCCATCGTCCTCGGCCGCAACGTCATCGACCGCAGCCCCTGGCCGGGCACGAGGCAGGACACTTTCCGCGTCGTCGCCGAGGTCATCGAGGTGGAGCGCAAGCCCTCGGTGCCGATCGGGGACCGCGGGCAGGACGCCTTCGGCGGAACGACGGCATTCGTCGACCGGGGCCTGCGCAAGCGGGCCATCTGCATCATCGGCCGCCAAGACGTCGTCGTCGACGGCATCGAGCCCGAGGACACCGGCATCATCGTGCTCGGCGGCAGCTCGGACCACCTCATCCTCGACGTCGAGGAGGCGGCCGAGGACATCCGGGTGGGCGACGAGGTGGCCTTCAGGCCGAGCTACGGCGCCCTCCTCGCCCTCTCGACCTCGCCCTACGTGGCCAAGGTCGTCGTGGAGGAGTGAGGCGGCAAGCCGGCGGCGCGTCGCGCGGCGCCGGCCGCCGGACCTACTTCTCCTCCCTCATGTACGCGTTGCCGAGGGACGCGGGGGCCCCGACCCGCTTGGAGAGGGTCTCCCACCAGGTCATGAGCACGAGGACCGCGATCGTCGCGATGTAGGGCAGCATGTTGAGGAAGCCCGCCGGGATGTTCGTGCCCGCGGCCTGGAGCCTGAACTGCACCGCGTTGATCCCGCCGAAGAGAAGGGCGCCCCAGATCGCGCGCGCCGGGTTCCACATCGAGAAGATGACGAGGGCGATGACGATCCAGCCGCGGCCTCCGGTGATGTTCTCGGTCCAGCCGGGCGTGTAGGCCAGGGAGAGGTGGGCGCCGCCGAGGGCGACGAGGACGCCGCCCGCGATCGTGTAGGCGTATTTGGTCTTCGTGACGTCGATGCCCATGGCGTCCGCCGTCTGGGGATCCTCGCCGACCGAGCGGAGCCAGAGCCCGTTCCTCGTCCTGTAGAGGTAGAACCAGGCGAGGGGGATGAGCAGGTAGACCGCGAGAGTCAGGACGTCCTGGTTCGCGAGGGCGCGGAGGATCGGCACCTCGCCGATACCCGGGATCTGGAGCTGGTGGAAGCGCGGGCCGGTCAGGCCGACGAGGCGGCGGTTGTTCGCCGCGGGGCCCAGGCGCTGGCCGAGGAAGCTCGCGAAGCCGGTGCCGAACAAGGTTATCGAGAGCCCGCTGACGACCTGGTTCGCGCGCATCGTCACCGTGAGGAACGCATGCACCGCGGCCATGGCGGCGCCGACCGCGGCCGCGACCAGGAGGGCCGTGGCGAGGCTCCCGCTGTAGTAGGCCGAGGCGAAGGCGCTCACCGCGCCCATCATCATGATGCCCTCGAGGCCGAGGTTGAGGATGCCCGCGCGCTCGGTGAGTATTTCGCCTATCGTGGCGATGACGAGGCTCGTGCCGGCCCGCAGCGTGATCGTGAGGATCGAGGAGACGAGGTCCATCACTTGCCTCCTTCGGCGACGGCGCCCCCGGCGGCGCGGGCCGAGCGCCTTATGCGGAACTCGGTGAAGAGCGAGCCCGCGAGCATCGGGAAGAGGATCATGCCCTGCATGACCGAGCCCATGGCCGAGGGCAGGCCCATCTTCATCTGCACTTGGTCGCCTCCGACGAGGATGGACGCCATGAGGACCGAGACGGGGACGATGGCGATCGGGTTCAGCTGGGACATCCAGGCGACGATGATCGCGGTGTAGCCGTAGCCGATCGCGAGGCCCTGCTGGAGCCGGTGCGAGATGCCGGTGACCTCGCAGGCCCCCGCGAGGCCGCAGAGGCCGCCGGAGAGGAGTATGGCGAGGATGACGTTGCGCTCGACGGCGATGCCCTCGTAGCGCGCGGCCTTCGGGCTCGAGCCGATGACCTTGAGCTCGAAGCCCCAGCGCGTCCGGTTTATGACGAGCCAGAGGACGAGGGCGAGGGCGAGGGCGAAGTAGAGCCCGATGTGGGCGCGGCCCGAGATCCGCGGCAGCCAGGCCGCCTCCGGGAAGGGGGCGGAGCCGGGGAAGCCGAAGCCCTTCGGGTCGCGCCAGGGGCCGTAGTAGAGGGTGTCGGCGGCGAGCACCGCGACGTAGTTGAGCATGAGGGTGACGAGGGTCTCGTCGACCTTGAGCGAGGTCTTGAGGACGGCCGGTATGCCCGCCCAGAGCGCGCCCGCGAGGCAACCTACGAGAAGGGCGACCGGCAGGAGGATCGCGGGCGGGAGCCAGGGGCTCCAGAAGAGGGAGACCCATGCGGCGCCGACGCCCGCCATCACGAGCTGGCCCTCGGCCCCGATGTTCCAGAAGCGGAGCTTGAAGGCGAGGGCGACGCCCAGGCTGGTGAGCATGAGGGGTATGGCCTTGACGAGGGTCTCGGTGAAGGCCCTCCAGGAGCCGAAGGCGCCCTTGGCCATGGCCGCGAAGGTCTTCAGGGGATCGACGCCGAAGACGAGGAGGAGGATCGAGGTCAGGAGCAGCGAGGCGAGGAAGGAGATGAAGGGGACGAGGAAGGCCGCCGCGCCCGAGGCCGTCTTGCGCTTCTCGAAATGCAGCCTCATGGCCTCGCCTCCTTCGCGGCCTCGCCGCGGCCCGCCCCGCCCTCGGCGTCGGCGCCCGACATGAGGAGGCCGATCGTCTCGGGGTCGGCGTCGCATGCCGGGAAGCTCCCCGTGATGCGCCCCTCGAAGAGGACGGCGATGGTGTCCGCGACCTGGCCGAGCTCCTCGAGGTCCTCCGAGACGAGGAGGACGGCGCGGCCAGCGTCGCGCTGCGCGACGAGCTCCTTGCGGACCGCCTCGGTGGCCCCGACGTCGAGGCCGCGGGAGGGATAGACCGCCACGAGGAGGGTCCTGCAGGCCTCGATCTCCCGCGCGAGGATGGTCTTCTGCACGTTGCCCCCCGAGAGGAATTTCACGCGGGTCTGGGGGGAGGGCGTCGCGATGCCGAAGGCCGCGATCATGCGCTTCGCCAGCTCGAGGATGCGCGAGGGCCTCAATAGCGGGCCGGCGGAGAGGGGCTTCGAGCGGTAGCCCTTCATCGCGAGGTTGGAGGCCACGCTCATGTCTCCGACGGCGCCGACGGAGCTGCGGTCCTGCGGGACGTGGCCGACGCCGGAGCGGATCATCGAGAGGGGGCTGCCGTTCGTGACGTCGCGGCCCCCGAGGAGGATCCGGCCGGCGGTCGTCGGCCGGAGGCCGGTGATCGCCTCGGCGAGCTCGCGCTGGCCGTTGCCCGCGACGCCCGCGATGCCGAGGATCTCGCCCGAGCGGAGTCGCAGGTCGATGCCGTCGAGGGCGGGGAGCCCGCGCTCGTCCTTGGCCCGCACGCCCTCGAGCTCGAGGACGGGCGCGCCCGGGGAGAAGGGCCGCTTGTCGATGCAGAAGAGGATCTCGCGGCCCACCATGAGGCGCGCGAGCTCGCGGGGGTCGGTCTCGGCGGTGCGCTTCTCGACGACCAGCTTGCCGCGCCGCAGCACCATCACGCGGTCGGAGAAGGTCATGACCTCCTCCATCTTGTGCGTGATGAAGATCGCGGCCTTGCCCTCGGAGCGCATGCGCCTCACCACCGCGTTGAGCTCCTGCGACTCCTGCGGGGTGAGGACGGCCGTGGGCTCGTCGAGGATGAGGATCTCGGCCTGGCGGTACAGCAGCTTCAGTATCTCGACCCGCTGCTGCTCGCCGACCGAGAGCTGCCAGATGTAGGCCTCGGGATCGACGCGGAGGTTGTAGCGCTCCGAGAGTTCGCGGATGCCCGCCTTGACCTTGCCCATGTCGGGCACGAAGGACAGGCCCTTCATGCCGAGCACGACGTTCTCGGCCACGCTCATCGAATCGACGAGCATGAAGTTCTGGTGGACCATCCCGATGCCGAGCGCGGCGGCGTCGCGGGGCGAGGAGATGCGCGCGGAGCGTCCCCTGACCAGGATCTCGCCCGCGTCCGGGCGGTAGAGGCCCGCGAGGATGTTCATGAGGGTGCTCTTGCCCGCCCCGTTCTCGCCGAGGAGGGCGAGGACCTCGCCGGAGTCGAGGACCAGGGAGACATCGTCCGAGGCCTGCACGCCGGGGAACGACTTGCGGATGCCACGCATCTCGACCAATCGCTCGCCGGGGGCGCCATTTCGATCGCTCATCGCGTCACTTCCCGATAGCCTTTTCGATCGCCGTCCCGCGGGGGACGGGCAGAAAAAAATCCCGGGTCCGGAAGCTCCCGGACCCGGGGTCCTGTTCAGGGAGAGGTCGGCGTCACTGGACCTTGCCGACGACGCCTTCGACGAACCAGTCCATGCCCGCCCTGTCGGCCACGGAGATGGTCGCGCCGGCGGGGACCTTCACCTTGCCGTCCTGGCCCTTGATGGGGCCGGCGTAGACATTGAGCTTGCCGGAGAGGATGCCGGCCTTCGCGTCGTCGACGAGCTTGACGACGTCCTTGGGCACCTTGGGGCTCAGGGGCGCGAGCTGGACGACGCCGGCCTTCATGCCCTCCCAGTAGCCGTGGCTCTTCCAGGTCCCGGCCAGGGCCGCGCCGATGGTCTCCTTGTAGTAGACGCTCCAGTTCCACATCGGGCTGGTGAGGACGCTGTCGCCGACGAACTTGCCCATGTCGGAGTCGTAGCCGACGGAGAGCTTGCCGCGCTCCTTGGCGGCCTTCTGGGGCTCGGTCGTGTCCTGGTGCTGGGCGATGACCTCGCAGCCGGCGTCGAGGAGGGCCACGGCGGCCTCGCGCTCCTTGACGGGGTCGTACCAGGTGTTGGTCCAGACGACGTTGACCGTGGCCTTGGGGTTGACCGAGCGGACGCCGAGGGTGAACCAGTTGATGCCGCGGACGACCTCGGGGATGGGGAAGGCGGCGACGTAGCCGAGCTTGGCGCCGGGCTTGGTCATCTTGCCGGCGATGATGCCGGCGAGGTAGCGGGGCTCCTCGATCCAGCCGAAGTAGGTGGACATGTTGGGCGCGGTCTTGTAGCCGGAGCAGTGCTCGAACTTGACCTTGGGGAATTCCTTGGCGACGTTGAACATCGGGTCCATGTAGCCGAAGGAGGTCGCGAAGATCATGTCGTAGCCGTCCTGGGCGTACTGGCGGATGACGCGCTCCGCGTCGGGGCCCTCGGGCACGTTCTCGATGTAGTCGAGCTTGACCTTGTCGCCGAAGGCCTTGGCGGCCTCGAGGCGGCCGCGGTCGTGCTCGTAGGTCCAGCCGAGATCGCCGGGCGGGCCGATGTAGATGAAGGCGACCTTGAAGGGCTTCGCCGCCTGCGCGACGAGGGGGAGGGCGAGGCCGAGCGCCATGGCGATCGCCAGGACGACGCTGAGGCATTTCTTCATAGGCTTCTCCTTGTGCTTCCGCGCTGGGAGCCCCGATGCGGGGCCCTGGAAAACAGACAGAAGGATAGTAAAGCCTGCCCTCGTTCGGATGTCAAACATTTTTTAGCGATCTGGGACGCGCGGCCTCGGCGTCTCTCGCCCGGTCGTGGCATGCTGACGATATCGCCCCAGGCGTCAAAGAAAGGCGCCCGCGAAGGCGGACGCCGTAATTCCCGGTGCTCGGGCCCGGAGGACCTAACCGTTCCGCTCCACGACCGTCTTCGAGACGTAGGCCTCGGAGCAGCCCGGGAGGGCCTTGAGCCTGGCGAGCCAACCCTCGGCCTCGGCCTTCGCCGAATAAGGACCGATCCTGACCCGGTACCAGCTCTTGCCGTCGATGTCCTTGACGCTGATGAGCGATGCGATGCCCTTGGCCGCGAGGGCGTCCTTGAGCTCGTCGGCCCTGCCGCGGCTCGCGAAGCTGGCGGCCTGGATCCAGTACTCCTCGCTCGGCGCCTTCTTCGGCGCTTGGGTCTTGGCCGACGCGGTCTTGGCGGGAACGGTCTTGGACGGCTTCGCGCTCGCCTTGGGCGCGGTCGCGGCGGGGGAGGGCGCCGGGACGGAGGGCGCCGTCGCGGCGCTCGGCGTCCCTGCAGTCGGCGAGCCCGCCGACGGGGTCGCCGCGGAAGGCGCGGCCGCCCCGGGGGTTGCCGCCGGCGTTGCGCCGGCGCCCTCGAGGCTGGCCGGCTTCTCGCCGTAGACGATCACGACGTCGCCCGCGGCCGTCCTCGGCTGCTCGAAGCTCGGGGCGGGCGGCGGGGTCATCAGGAACTCCTGCGGGTCGGCGGATTTGGGCGCGGCCACGTTGCGTATGGTCGCCGGGGCCGCCGCCGCGCCTTTCTTCGGCGCGAAGAGGAACAATCCCGTCGCGCCGAGGACGAGGACGAAGGCGCAGGCGGAGAGGGATATCCAAAGCAGTTTCTTCTGTTCAGCAGACATCGAAGCGGCCCTCCATGGGGACGGGGCGGGGACCCGCGGCGGATACCGTCCCTCCTTCTTCCCTATCGGCAGGTCGCGGGGCCGGTTCAAGGACAATGCGGCGCGCGCCTCGCCCCGGCCGCCTCAGCCGGCGCTCGCCCGGCGACGGAGCGCGGCTTCGACCTTCTCCAGCGCCCGGTCCAGGCCGCGCTCGAGGCTGAACGGCCCGCCGGGGTTGCGGAGGACGATGACGGCCTTCCCCTCCGCGCGGGCCGCGGCGCGCAGTTCCGCCCCGAAGCGCCGCTGCGCCCGTATCCGCGCGAGCGCCGCCGCGGGCGAGGCCTTGTCGCGGCGCATGCCGCGGAGGACGCGGGCGGGCAAGGGCGCCCGTACCTCGATGATCGCGTCGAATGAGGCGATGATGCCGCTGCGATGGAGGAGGGCGGCGTTGATGCAGATCCTGGCCTCCCCGCCGGCGGCGCGCGCCCGATCCTCCTCCTCGGCGATCCGCCCTTCGAGGAGCCGGATCGCGACGGGATGGACGATGGCCTCCTGGTCGGCCAGGGCAAGCGGATCGGCGAAAATGAGGCGCGCCACGGCGCGGCGGTCGACCGAGCCGTCGGGCGCGAGCACGCCGGGCCCGAAGCGCGCGGCGATCGCGTCCCTCGCGAGGTCGATGGCCTCGTGCCCGAGCCTGTCGACGTCGATGCAGGCCCAGCCCCGGGCCTCGAGCATGGACGCGACCCTGTTCTTGCCGGCGCAGTAGCCGCCCGCGAGGCCGATCATCATGTCAGTGCATGTCCCCCCAGCGGGACGCCGTCTCGACGCTGGCCCGTAGCGGGATGGAGAGCGACACGGCGGCCTCCATCTCGCGCCTGACGATGTCGGCCACCTCGTCCGCCTCGTCCTTCGGCGCCTCGACGATGAGCTCGTCGTGGACCTGGAGGAGGAGCCTGGCCCGGGGCGCGCCCGCCTTGAGGGCCTTGTCGACGCGGAGCATCGCGAGCTTGACGATGTCGGCCGCCGAGCCCTGGATCGGGGTGTTCACCGCCACGCGCTCCGCGGCCTGCTTCTCGGTCTTGTTCCGCGAGTTGATCGCGAGGATGTTCCTCCTGCGCCCGAGGATCGTCGTGGACCAGCCCTTCCGCTCGGTCTCCTCCACCGTCCTGTCGATGAAGTCGCGCACGCCCGAGTAGGTGGCGAAGTACGCGTCGATGAATTTCTGCGCGTCTCCGCGGGGGATCTTGAGCTCGTTCGAGAGGCGGAAGGCGCTCATGCCGTAGATCACGCCGAAGTTGATCGTCTTGGCGGCGCGGCGCTGCTCCGCGCTCACTTCCCTCTCGCCCACGCCGAAGAGCAGGCTCGCCGTGCGGCGGTGCACGTCGACGCCTTCGCGGAAGGCTCGGAGGAGCCCCTCGTCGCCGGAAAGGTGGGCGAGCACGACGAGCTCGATCTGGGAGTAGTCCGCCGAGATGAGGAGCTTTCCCGGCCCGGCCGAGAAGGCGCAGCGGATGCGGCGGCCCTCCTCCTCGCGGACGGGGATGTTCTGCAGGTTGGGGTCCCGGCTCGAGAGCCGGCCCGTGGCGGCCCCGGTCTGCGAGTAGTGCGTATGGACCCGCCCGTCCTTCTCCGCCAAGGCGGCGAGGGCCTCGATGTAGGTCCCCTTGAGCTTGGCCAGGCTCCGGTGCCTGAGGATCCACTGCGGGACGACGTCGAGGGCCTGGAGCTCCTCGAGCACCGAGGAATCGGTCGAGTAGCCCGTCTTGGTCTTCTTGCCGGCCGGCAGCTTGCGCTCGACGAAGAGGACCTCCTGCAGCTGCTTCGGCGAGGCGATGTTGAATTCGCGGCCCACTTCCTTCCAGATGTCGCGCTGGATCGACTCGAGCTCGCGGTCCAGCTCGGCCCCGTAGGCGCGGAGCTCGCCGGCCTCGACGAGGATGCCTTCCGCCTCCATCCCCGCGAGGATGGGGACCAGGGGCATCTCGACCTCGCGGTACAGCTTGCCCAGCCCCGCCGACTCCAGCTCTCCCGCGAAGAGGCGGTCGAGCCGGTAGGTGAGGTCCGCGTCCTCCGCCGCGTAGGCGGTCGCCCGCTCCAGCGGCACCATGTCGAAGGTCGCCCCCTTGGGCACGACCTCGTCGAACTCGATGCCCTTGTGGCCGAGCCTGCGCTCCGCGAGGGCCTCCAGCGAGAAGGAGCCGGCCTCGGCGTCCAGGAGCCAGGCCGCGAGCATCGTGTCGCCCAAGGGGCAGGACATCGGGGCGCCGAAGCGGCGCATGACGTGGAAGTCGTACTTCACGTTGTGGCCCACGAGGGTCGCCTTCGGCGAGGAGAAGAGGCGGCGCAGCTGGGCGCGGGCGGCTTCCTCGGGGACGCAGGGCGAGTCGGGGCAGCGCAGGGGGACGTAGCAGGCGCGCCGCGGCTCGCAGGAGAGGGAGAAGCCGACGGGTTCGGCGGCGAGCTCGTCGAGGCTGTCCGTCTCGCAGTCGAAGGCGTAGCTCCCGGCGGCCAGGCAACGGTCGACCCAGGCCGCCAAGCCCGCCTCGGTCGTCACCGCCTCGTAGTCGCCGGCGCCCGAGAGCTCCGCGGGCAGCTCCGGCCCGGCCTCCGCCGCCGGCTCCTCGCCTGCGGCCTTCCCGGCGGGGCCGCCCGCCTCCTCCGGGCCGAAGAGCTCGGTGCCCGCCTCGCCGAGGCCGCCCGGTTTCCGCACGAGGCTCTTCATGCCCTCGCGGAGGAAGAGGTGGTTCGCGGCCGAGCGGTCGAGGGCGCCGACCGCGAGCTCGTCCAGGTCGGACAGGCCGACGGGCGCATTCTCGTCCAGGGTGATGAGCCTGCGCGAGAGGTAGGCGCTCTCCTTGCCGGCCTCGAGCTTGCGGCGCAGGGACTCGGGCTTCACCTCCCCGATCCGTGCGTAGATGTCGTCGACGTCCCGGAATTCCCCGAGGAGCTTCAGCGCGGTCTTGTCGCCGATCCCGGCCACGCCCGGCACGTTGTCCGACGCGTCGCCGGTCAGCGAGAGGTAGTCCAGGATCCGCTCGGGGCCGATGCCCCATTCGGCCTTCACCTCCTCGTCGCCGAAGGGCTTGTACGAGAAGCTCGAGTCGGGCCTGAGCGCCTTGACGCTGCCCCCGACGAGCTGGAGGAGGTCCTTGTCGCCGGAGACGATCCAGCACTCCCTGCCCTCGGCCGCGGAGCGGCGGGCGAGGGTGGCGATGAGGTCGTCGGCCTCCCAGCCCTCCGCGCGGAGGACCGGCACCTTGAGGGCGCCGAGGATCTCCTCGACGAGGGGCACCTGCGAATGGAGATCCTCCGGGGTCTTCTGCCTGGTGGCCTTGTACTCATGGTACATCTCGTGGCGGAAGGTCTTGCCCTTCGAGTCGAAGACGGCGGCGAAGGCGCCCGGGTTGCGCTCGTCGAAGAGGGCGAAGAGGAAGCGGAAGAAGCCGAAGGCCGCCGAGACGTTCGCGCCCGAGGCGTTGCGCAGGGGGCGATTCATGAAGGCGAAGTAGGAGCGGTAGATGAAGGCGTAGGAATCGAGGAGGTAGAGGGGGCGCTTCATGCAGAGAGGATAGCCCGCGGCGCTCCCCGTGTCGAGGAGAGGCGGGCGCACGGCCGCCTAGCCGCTGATGTCCAGGAGGCCGCCCTCGCCGCCGCTCGCATAGACCGAGCGTCGGGCGCCCATGGGGTTGCGCAGGCCGGCGATCTCCCCGCGGAGCAGCTCCATCCGACGCCCGAGGAGGACGCGGTTCTCCTTGTTCCTGCGCAGGACCTCGCCGCGAAGTTCGTCGAGGGCCGTCTTCAGGGCCGGGACGTCGGCGGCGTCGGAGCCGGGGGCGGCGGGGAAAGCCGCGCGGTACAGCTCCTCGAGGGGGTCGATGACTTTCTGGAAGGTATAGATCTCGGAGACGATCTGCTCCTCGATCTCGACGTGGGCGACGAGCCTGTCGACGTCGCCCGACTCGATGTCGCCCCGCTCGCGGTCGAGAACCTCGAGGTAGCGCTCGAATTTGCCGCGCTGCTCGCTGAGGAGCTCGCGGAAGCGATGGAGCAGCGCCACGCGCCGCTCGAGCTCGTCGTCGCGCGCCGCCGTCATGGTCCCGCCGCCCGTCAGCCCGCGATGTTGACGCCGACCGAGGATCCGGAGCCGCCCTGGGCCGTGAGCGCGGCCTCCGCCCAGGCGCCGCGGAGCTCCGCGAGCATGCCGCGGACCGCCTTTATCCGTCCCGTGTCCTTGGCGATGTTCGCCTCGAGGAGCTCGCGCCCGAACCAGACATAGAGGGCGAAGAGGTTCTGCGCGATCTCGCCGCCGGCCTCGAAGTCCAGGGAAGCCATGAGCTCGGTGACGATGTCCTGCGCCTTGCCGAGGGCGGCGTTGATCCGCTCGATGCGATCGGGGCGGGGCTTCGATCCCTCGCCCGAGAGCTCGATCGCGATGTCGCACTGCTTGAGCGCCTCGTCGTAGAGCATCACGACGAGCTGCCCCGGGCTCGCGGTCTTGACGCGAGTCTCGCGGTACGCGGCGAGCGGGTTGGAATTCATACCGGTCTATCCTCCACAGCGGTCTCACTCGATTCTCGGCGGCGCCGGACCCGCCCTTTAGGCGAAAGCCGGCGTCCCGGAGCCGCCTTCAGTCGGCCACTTTCCCCGTCGCGGTCCAGGTCTCGATGCGCTGGTAGGCCTCGTTGATCTGGGCCGATATCTCGGTCGAGCGCTTGAGCTGCTCCGGCGTCGCCGAGTTGCGGTCGGGATGGTTTTGCATAAGGAGTTTCTTGTACTGGGCCTTCACCTGGGCGAAGGGCGTGCCGTAGGCGAGGCCGAGGGTCCGGTAGGCGGCCACGATCTCCCGCGGCGGCCCCGAGGCCTGGCTCCCGCGGCCGTAGGCTCCGGCCCGCCCGGCAGCCTCGCGCTCGCGCCTGGCCCGGTCGGCGGCCTCCTGCCGCTCCCTCGCCTCGGTTTCCGTGCGCCCCTGGTCGAGGAAGTCGTCGAGCTCGGCCATGGCCGCGTCGAGGTCCGGGTTGCCGGAGGAGCTTCGGGCGCTTCGAGCCCCGAGGGATTCGGCCTCGCCGGAGACCCAGGACTTGAACAATCGCTCGAATCTGTCGAAAATCTGATCCACGTCGCCCTTCTTCCGGCCTAGTAATCTACTCGAACGGAGGGACAGAATCAACCTGTCGCCCGAAGGATACGTCGCCGTCGTAGGCGGCATCAACCTCGATATCCAAGGAAAAAGCGAGTCGGGCTTCGTCGCCGGCGACTCGAATCCCGGCTTCGTCGAGGCTGTCCCGGGAGGGGTGGGACGGAACATCGCCGAAAACCTGGTCCGCCTCGGCCTCGCCGCGGAACTCGTGACCGTACTGGGGGATGACCGGGACTCGGAGGAACTCGCCGCTTCCTGCATGTCCCTCGGGATCGGGCTCAGGGGAACCCTGCGCCTTCCCGGCGCGAGGGCCTCCCGCTACCTCTGCCTCCTGGACGCCGGCGGGAGGCTCGTCGGGGCCGTCTCGGACATGGCCGCCTTCTCAGCCCTCGACCCGACGAGACTCGCCGAGCGCTCGGCCCTCCTCGATGGGGCCTCGCTCATCGTCGTCGACGCCAATCTCCCGTCGGAATCCATCGGCTGGCTCGTCAAGCGCTACGGGCGGAGATCGAGGCCCCGCGGCCGGGATGGCCCGGCTCTCGTGCTCGATCCCGTCTCCACGGCCAAGGCCTCCCGCGCCGCTCCGTGGATCGGCGGCTTCGACCTCGCCAAGCCCAACCGGGCGGAAGCGGCCATCCTGGCCGGCCTCGACCCCTCGGCCATCGCGACCGATCATGCCGTCATCGGAGACAGGCTCCGCGGACTCGGACTCGGCGAAGCCTACATATCCCTGGGTCCGGAAGGCATGTACGTGCATGCGCCGAGCTGGAGGGGGATAGCCAGACCGCCGGCCGACCCGCCGCCCGGACTCGAGCCGAAGAACTTGTCCGGCGCCGGAGACGCCGCCTTGGCCGCCCTTGCCTGGGGCTCTCTCCGCGGGCAGGACTGCCCTGGACGGGCCGCTTCGGCCGTCGCCGCGGCCTTGATCGCCGCGGCTTCGCCCCGGACCGTCAACCCGGACCTCTCCGTGGACCTCGTCCTCGACGTCGCGAAAGGAGTCATCCTTGAATCCCTATCTTGAGACCTCGCCCGAAGTGGCCGCGGCCCTCTCCGAAGGCCGTCCCGTCGTCGCCCTCGAGTCGACGATCATCTCCCACGGCATGCCCTATCCCCGGAACGTCGAGACCGCTCTCGAGGTCGAGGCGACGGTCCGCGCCGCGGGCGCCGTCCCCGCGACGGTGGCCGTCCTCGGGGGAAGGCTCCGGGCCGGGATCGGCCTCGCGCAGATCGAGGCCATCGGAAAGGCCGGCGCGAAGGTCCTGAAGACCAGCCGCCGCGACCTGCCCCGCCTCGTCGCCGAGGGCGGGGACGGGGCGACGACGGTGGCCGCCACCATGATCGTCGCGGCCATGGCCGGGATCAGGGTCTTCGCGACGGGGGGCATCGGCGGCGTCCACCGCGGGGCCGAGGAGAGCTGGGACGTCTCCGCCGACCTCGAAGAGCTCGCCAGGACCGAGGTGGCCGTCGTCTGCGCGGGCGCGAAGGCCATCCTCGACCTGCCCAAGACTCTCGAGTACTTGGAGACCAAGGGCGTCCCGGTCATCGGATACCGGACCACGGAGCTCCCCGCTTTCTATACGAGCCGATCGGGCTTGAAGCTCGAGGAGACGGCGGAGGAGCCCGGGCAGATAGCGCGGCTCATGAAGGCCAAGTGGGCCATGGGGCTGGGAGGGGGGGTGGTCATCGCAAATCCCATTCCCCCCGAGAACTCCATGGACGGCGCGGAGATCGCGGCCGCCATAGAATCGGCCCTCGCCGCCGCGGCCGCCGCCGGCGTGAGGGGGAAGGAATCGACGCCCTTCCTCCTCGCCAAGGTCCAGGAGCTGACGGGGGGGCGCAGCCTCGACTCGAAC
>CAYNPQ010000082.1:0-16194 GCA_964399065.1 uncultured Treponemataceae bacterium
TCGAGGGCCTCGAAGGGCTCGGGGACGAGGTCGAAGGCGCGGTGGAAGACCCACTCGCGGCACTCCGGGACCGCGCGCATCAGCGTCGCGCAACGCGCCGCGTCCACGCGTCCGTCGGCCGCGAGGATGCCGGCCACGAGGGCGTCGGCGCCCGCGCGGACGAGCTCGGCCGCGTCGCGGAGCATGGTCTCGAACTCGAGCTCCGAATACTGGAAGCCCGCGGGCCGCGGCCTGAGCATCGCGGCGAGCGGCAGGCCCGAACGCTCCTTGCCGACCCGGACCGCGCCGGGGCTGGGCGTGAGCCCCCCGACGCCGAGGCTCGAGTTGAGCTCGACGCGGTCGGCACCGCAGCGCGCGGCGGCGACGCAGTCGTCGGCCGAGCCGGCCAGGACCTCGACAGTGAGCTTCATGGACACGATCGCCCTCCCGGGGGATTCTTCCCCGCCGGGAGGGCGACGGTCAAGACGGGCGCGCGTCTACAGGTCGTAGCGCTCGCCGTACTTGACGATCTGCGTCTCCTTGATCCCCTTTCCGCGAAGGAAGGTGTCGAGGTGGTTGAGGCCCGCCGGCTCGCCGTGGACGAGGAAGACCTTCTTGAGCCTCCCGAGGTCGAGGCCGGACATCCAGTCCCAGGCCTCGGAGTAGTCGGCGTGGGCGGAGAAGGCGTTGATCTCCTCGATCCGGGCCTTGACCTTGAAGACGTCGCCGTGGATCCGCACCTCGCTCTCGCGGTCGCGGATGCGCCGTCCGAGGGTGTTCTCGGCCATGTAGCCGACGATGAGGACCGCGTTGGCCGGGTCGGAGATCGTGTGGATGAGGTGGTGCTGGATGCGGCCGGCCTCGCACATGCCGTCCGCCGAGATGATGACGCCGGGGCCCTTGTGGTCGTTGATCCGCTTGGATTCGGCCACGCTCGAGGAGAAGCGCAGGGAGTTGAAGCCGAAGGGATTCTCGTGGTGCTTGATGAAGGCCTCGTGGATCTCCTCGTCGTAGCACTCGGGGTGGATCTGGAAGATCGAGGTCGCGTTGATCGCCATCGGCGAGTCGACCCATATCGGGATCTCGGGGATCCGGCCCTGGTCCACGAGGAGGTGGAAGTAGAAGACGAGCTCCTGGGTGCGCTCCACGGCGAAGGCGGGGATGACGAGCTTGCCGCCGCGTTGCGCGGTCTCGTTGACGACGGCGGCCAGCTTCTCGAGGGCGTCGTCCGTGGACTCGTGGAGGCGGTCGCCGTAGGTGGCCTCGAGCACGAGGTAGTCCATGGCCGGGATCTTCGCGGGGTCGCGGATGATGGGCTTGTTCTTGCGTCCGAGGTCGCCCGTGAAGGCGATCGTGACCTCGCGGCCCGAGCGGTCGCGCGCGTGGGTGTAGGCCATCGCCGAGCCGAGGATGTGGCCCGCGTCGAAGAGCTCGATCTTGATGCCGTCGCCGATGGGCATGGGCCGGTTGTACGACACCGTGACGAACTGGCCCGTGGCCCGGATGACGTCGTCCTCGTCGTAGAGGGGCTGCCACTCGAACTTCTGCCCCTTCTTCGCGGCCTGCTTGGAGAGGTACTCGGCGTCGCGGGCCTGGATGGCGGCGGAGTCCATCATCACCACCCCGGCGAGGTCGCGCGTCGCGGGGGTCGAGTAGATGTTGCCGCGGTAGCCGCGCTTGGCCAAGAGCGGCAGCATGCCGCAGTGGTCGAAGTGGGCGTGGGTCAGGATCACCGAGGAGATGGACTCGGGATCGGGGACGAGGGCGCGGTTCTTCTGCTCCGCGACCTCCCGCTTGCCCTGGAAGGCCCCGCAGTCGATGAGGCAGCGGGCCCCGTCCACGGACAGCACGTGCTTGGAGCCGGTGACTTCCCCGGCCCCACCTTCGGAATGCAGGCGTATGCTCATGCGGAAGAGTATAATCCCGGGCCCGCGCGGATGCAAACGCGGGCGGGGCGCCCGGGGCCGGGTCCCGGCCCCCCTACAACATGAAGAACAGGGCCGCGCCGGCCACGGCGACGCAGGCGCCGATGACCTCGAGGGGATGGACCTTCTGCTTGAAGAGGAGGATCGTGGGCGGGATGATGAGGACCGGCGTGAGGGTCATGAGGGTGCTCGCGGCGCCGGCCGAGGTCGCCTTGAGCGAGACCAGGGAGAGGGTCACGCCGATGAAGGGGCCGAAGACCGCGCCGATGCCGGTGGCGATCATCGCGTCGCGGTCGCGGCGCGACTCGACGAAGACGGCGCGGCCCTGCCCGATCAGCAGGGCCTGGAGGCCGAAGCCGACGACGGCGGTGCCCACGCGGATCTGGGTGCCGGCTATCGCGTCGTAGCCCTCGACCCCGATCTTCGTGAGGACGAGGCCGACGGCCTGGAAGACGACCGAGAGCAGGGCGAAGACGACGCCCCGGGCGGTCCCCGCGTCCCGGACGGCCCCGGACCCGCCGGCGCCCCGCGAGGACGCGTTGCGCGCCGCCACGACGACCGAGATGCCCGCCGTCACGAGCCCCATGCCGACGAGGCCGGCGGGTCGCATGCGCTCGCCGAGGAGGACGAAGCCGAGGAAGGCCGAGACCAGGGGCGTGAGGGGCTGGAAGAGCACGGTGAGGCGCGAGCCGATCAGGATGTAGGCGTTGAAGAGGAAGTAGTCGGCGATGAGGAAGCCGACGATCCCCGAGGCGACCAGGAAGAGCCAGGTCCTCGGCGCGGCGTCGAGGGGAAGGGCCCGGCCCCGCAGCGCCCAGCCCGCGAGGGCGAGGAGGACGAAGGCGCCGCTGACCTTGTAGAAATTGACCGCCAGCGCGCCGATCCGCTTCGAGGCCCGCTCGAAGAAGATGGCCGAGGCCGTCCAGCAGAGCGCGGTCCCGAAGGCCGCCAGCTCACCGACGCGTTCCATGGCGAGAGGACTATATAGGAATTCCCCGACTTGGTACAGGTCCGGGGAGGTTTGACTTGGCGGTCCGGACAGCCTAAATTTGAGGCGTAGGCGCAGGAAGCGTGGAGCGAAGGAGGCGGCCATGGCGGTAATCACCATCGCGCGGGAGCTGGCCTCGCTCGGCGAGGAGATCGCCCGCGAGCTCGTCTCGATCACGGGCTACAAGCTCGTCGACAAGGAATTCCTCGAAAGGCGACTGGGCGACTTCGGCCTCGGGCCGGAGAAGCGGCAGAAATACGACGAGAAGAAGCCCGGCTTCTGGGCATCGCTTTCCCAGGAACGGGACGACTATCTCCATTATCTCAAGACATCGCTCTTCGAAGAGGCGGCGGGCGGCGATTGCATCGTGGTGGGCCGAGGCGGCTCGGTCATCTTCAAGGGCCTGCCGAACCTCCTCTCCGTCAAGCTCGTCGCGCCGATCGCGTCGCGCGTCCAGCGGACGATGCGCCTGTACGGCTGCGACGAGCGGCACGCGCTCCAGATCGTGGAGCAGAGCGACCACGACCGCGCCGGATTCCAGAAGTACTTCTTCGCCATGGACTGGAACGATCCCCGTGAGTACGACCTCACCCTCTGCACCACGCGCTTCGAGCCCAAGGCCGCGGCGATGGAGATCGACGCGACCCGCAGGCTGCTGATCGACGCTACGAAGGAGGAGGCGGGCAAGGTCCGCGTCGCCGAGCTCCTCCTCGGCCAGCGGGTCGTCACCGAGATCGTCTATTCCAGGCGCGTCCCCGTCCACTTCCTCGAGGCCAACGCCGCGGGGGGCCGCGTGGTCCTGCACGGCGTCGCGAACACCCAGGCCGCGATCGATTCGGCCCTCGCCGCGGCGCGCGGCGTGCCCGGCGTGGTCGAGGCGGAGAGCGCCATACAGGTGGTGCAGGAGTTCACGGTCATGCCGTAAGGCATGACGATGCCCTGGAGAAGGGCGGATGGACCCCATATAGACATCGCGGGCCTTTCGTCGGATACTGTCCCCCGATCGTGCGCCTCCTCGCCATACTATCCCTAGCCCTGCTCGCCTGCGGCCTCGTCGAGAGCCTCCGACACCGGAGGAGGCTCCTCGCCATCCCCGTGCGCATCCTCGTGAACGGCACGCGGGGCAAGTCGAGCGTGACCCGCCTCGTCGCGGGCGCCCTGCGCGAGGCGGGATGGAAGGTCGTCGCCAAGACCACGGGCTCGGCCGCCCGCGTCATCCTCGAGGACGGCTCCGAGCTGCCCCTCAGGCGGCCGCGCGGCGCGCGGATCACGGAGCAGAAGGCCCTGGCGAGGCTCGCGGCGGGGCGCGGCGCGAAGGCCCTCGTGGTCGAGTGCATGGCCGTGCGCGCCGAGTCGCAGGCCGCGATGCGCCGCCACCTCGTGCGGCCGACGATCTGCGCGATCACGAACGCCAGGGTCGACCATGTCGAGGAGATGGGCGGGACGATCGAGGACACGCTGGCCGCCCTGGCCGAGTCCGTGCCCGAGGGCGGCCTCCTCGTCACGACGGAGCCCCGCTTCGCGGATCCGCGGTACTCGGGCGCGGCCGCGAAGGTCATCCTCGCCGAGCCCTCGGAGGCCGGGCCGGAGGTCCTCGCCCGCTTCTCCTATCCCGCCTTCGCCGACAACGTGGCGCTCGCCCTGCGCGTCGCGGGGGAGCTCGGCGTCGACCGGGAGACCGCGCTCGCCGGCATGGCGAAGGCGGAGCCGGACATCGGCGTGCTCCGCGTCTTCGAGCTCGAGTCGGCGGCCTTCAAGGCGACCGTCGTCTCCGCCTTCGCCGCGAACGACCTCGACTCCACCGCGCTGGTCTGGAAGGAGGCGGCCACGCGCGTCCCGGCCGGCCTTCCCCTCGCGCTCCTGTACAACAACCGCCCCGACCGCGAGTACAGGATCCCCGGATTCACGGCGCTCCCGGGCCGGATCGCGAAGATCGACCTCGTCGCGGTCGCGGGACGCAACGCCGCGAAGACGGCGCGCCGCTTCGCGCGGCTCGGCCTCGCGACCCTGCCCTTCCGCGAGGGCGCGGGCCCCGAGGCCATGCTCGCCGCGGTCGGGAAACGGATCGGCGGCCCCTTCGCCCTCTTCGGCGTCGGCAACTTCCACGGCGCGGGCGAGGAACTCATGGAATACTGCGCGGCCCGGGGCTCGCCGCGGTGAGGGAGGTCGAGGGATCATGATGCTGCAAGAATCGATAGGCCTGAGCGTCGTCCTCGGCTTCCTCGCGAGCGAGTTCCTCGGCATATCCGCGGGCGGGCTCGTCTCGCCGGGCTATCTCGCCCTCTTCCTCGAGCAGCCGCTGCGGCTCGCCTCGACCCTCGCGCTTGCCCTCGCCATCTTCCTCGCCGTCCGCCTCCTCGACCGCTTCGTCATCATCTACGGCAGGAGGAGGTTCATGGCGACGATCCTCCTCGGCCTCCTCGGGACCTGGCTCCTCGAGCGGGCCCTCTTCGCTTCCGCCACGATGGGCGCCGACCTGCCGTTCGGCGCGGACCTGCGGGCCGTGGGCTACATCATCCCCGGCCTCATCGCCAACGACATGCTCAGGCAGGGCATCCTCAAGACGGTCGCGCTGACCCTGCTCTGCGCCGTCCTCGTGCGGCTCGTCCTCATGCTGGTCGCCCTGGCATGAGGCCGCGCCGGCGGGAGCGGCTCCGCGCGGGGCTCCCTCCCCTCCACGTCGCCGCGGCCTGCGCCCTCGCCCTCGCGGGCTTCGCCGCCGTGCTGGCCACGGGGTCGACGCGGCCCCGCGCGGACGCCGCCCTGGCGGTCCGCGCCGCGGCCCGGATGGAGGCGGCCGAGCGCGTCCTCAAGGAGGCGATCCTCGCGGAGGGCATACCGGTCGAGGCCGCGCTCGACCCGAACATGACGGGGCTCATCGGGCCCGAGTGGACCTGCCTGACCACCACGTTAGGCGATCTCGAGGCGAAGCGCACCGTCCTCGACCCCAACTTCGCCGCGATGATGGTCCGCTACTTCGGCAAGGCCGGCCTCCGGCCCGGCGACATCGTCGCGGTGGGCGCGAGCGGCTCATTCCCCGGCCTCGCGCTCGCGACGCTTTGCGCCGCCCGCGAGATGGGGCTGGAGGTCCTGACCATAGCCTCCTTCGGCGCCTCGATGTACGGCGCGACGAGGCCCGAGCTCACGATCCCGAAGATGATGCGGATCCTCGCCGCGGCCGGCCTCGTCCCCGACTCGCTCATCGCGGTCTCGCCCGGCGGCGACCTGGACGCGGGCGGGAGCGCCCTCTTCGAGGAGGCCCGCGAGGTCCAGGACCGCCTGGCTCGGGAGGCGGGCGTCGAATGCATCCGCTTCGATCCCCCCGACCTCGCGGCGAGCATCGCGCGGCGCCTGGAGCTTTACGCGGAGAGGGCGGGCGGGCGGCGGATCGCCTGCTTCGTGAACATCGGGGGCGCGAGCCCGAACAGCGGGACCTCCTCCCGCACCCTCGACTTCCCGCAGGGCCTCGTGCTCGATCCCCCGCCGGTGCCGGCCTCGGCCGACAGGGGCCTCGTATACGAATACGCGGCCCGCGGCCTGCCCGTGATCAACCTCCTCAACGTCCGACTCCTCGCGCGGGAGAACGGACTGCCCTACGATCCGATCCCCCTCCCCCGGGCCGGAGAGGGCGGAGCGTACCGGGAGACCCGCTACGAGCCGGGACTCGTCGTCCTGACCCTCGCCGCCTCGATCGGCATCCTGGCGGCGGGAGCCTCGAGGCGGCGGGGCCCCCGGGGAAGGGACGGGGCCGGCGGCCGCTTGCCTTCGCCGAAACGGCCGGGCTAGTATCTCGACATGCGGACGCTGAGCGGATTCCACGCGGTAGAGGAGCTCCTCAAGTCGGCGCTCGCGTCGGGCCGCCCGATGCGGGGGCGCATCCTCGTCTCGGGCACAGGGCCGCGGATCAAGGAGATACTCGGGCTCGCGGGCAAGCTCGGCCTCGCGGTCGAGCGGGCGCCGGCGGCTACCCTCGACCGGCTCGAGCCTGGCCACCGCGGCCTCGTCCTCGAGACCGACGCCGAGCCGGCGCCCGAGGCCGAGGCCGACCTCGACGGGTACCTCGAGACCGCGCCCGAGCGCGCCCTCGTCCTCGTCCTCGACCACGTCGAGGACCCGCAGAACCTCGGCGCGATCCTGCGCTCCGCCGACGCCTTCGGCGCGGGGCTCGTGGTGGCGCCGACCAGGCGCGCGGCCCCGCTCTCGGAGGCCGCCATCAAGGCCTCCGCGGGCGCCGCGGCCTACGTGCCGCTGGCCCTCGTCCCCAACCTCGCCGAGGCCCTGCGCCGCCTCGCCAAGGCGGGCTTCTGGCGCTACGCGGCCGACATGGACGGCGAGGAGGTCGCGGAGGCCGACCTGCCGGCGCGTTGCGCGATCGTGCTCGGGAACGAGGGTTCAGGGGTGTCCCGCCTCGTGAAGGCGGAGTGCGACGGGGTCCTCTCGATCCCGATGTGCGGCCACGTGGATTCGCTCAACGTCTCCGCCTCGGCGGCCGTCCTGATGCACGAGTACCGCCGCCGCCACCCGGCGGAACCGGCCCGGCCCACCCGCGCCGGCGGCCCCCGCCGCGGGGGCGGCACGTGACTCGCGCGGCGGCGCCGGCCGCCAAGCTCGCCCTGATCGCGACGGCCCTCCTCTCCCTCTCCTGCGCGGGCCTCCCCAAGCCGGCCGCCCTCCCGCCCGGCCCCGAGGCCGCGGCCCGGATCCTCGACGCGGCGGGCATGCCGGCCTACCCCTCCTCCCCCCTCGAGCGGCTCTCGATGGACGGCCGCGAGTGGACCGGGCGCTCCATCGAGCTCATCGAGGGCGCCCGCGACTACATACTCGCCTGCTCCTTCCTCCTCACCGAGCACCCGAACGCCGAACGCGTCCTCGGGGCCCTGGCCGCGGCCCGCGCCCGCGGCGTACGGGTCTACATGCTCGTCGACAGCGCCTCATACTACCGCACCATGCCGATGTCGACCGTCGCCGTCCGCGCCGCGATCGACCGCGCCAAAGAGCTCGGCATCCCGATAGCCGAGTACAATCCCATACGCGCGCGGCGGCTCCCCGTCTTCCTCGGCCTCTTCGACCGGGACCACCGCAAGTTCTGGGTGGTGGACGGTCGCATCGCGGTCGTGGGCGGGCAGAACGTCGACTACGACTCGCTGCGCGGCCCCGACGAGGCCGGCTGCATCGACGCGATGGCCGAATTCGAGTCGCCCGGGGCGGCGGCAGAGCTCAGGGACTCCTTCGTCGACAGCTGGAACGCCTACTCGCTCGCGCGGCTCGAGGCCTCGGATTTCCCCGTGGCCGCGGCCTCGCCCGGCGTCGAGGCCGTCGAGATGCGCCTCGCGAACCAGGGTCCGCCCCGCGGCGCGGGCAAGACCACGGCCATGTTCGACGCCCTCTTCGCCCGGGCGACGGGCGAGCTCTGGATGGTGCAGTGTTACGCCTTCATGACGCCGGCCCTGCTCGGCCGGATCAGGGAGGCGGTCGAGCGCGGGGTCCGCGTCCGCGTGGTGCTCTCGACGGGCCACATCGCCCCGCGCTTCAGCTCGGCCTCCTTCTACGGCATGGCCCGCCTCATCGACGCCGGCGCGGAGGTCTACCTCTACGAGTCGCCGGGGGGAAACCTCCTCCACTGGAAGATGATCATGGCCGACGGGGCGATGGCCTCGGTGGGCTCCGCGAACTACAACCTCCGCTCCCAGACCCTCTCGAGGGAGGCCTCGGCCATCTTCTCGGACCCCGAGTCCATGCTCCGCATCCGCGCGAGGCTCGGCGAGATCGAGCCCTTCCTGCGCCGCATCGGACCCGAGGAGGCGGCGGGCTACCGCAGCTTCGGCAACTTCCTGAGCTATCTCCTCATGCAGGTGGCGGGATGAGATCGCGCAACGCGTACGTCGCCGCGGCGATGCTGGCCTGCCTCGCGGTCGCCGCGGCCCCCGCCGATTCGCCCCGGCCCCGCAGGACGCTCGGCTTCTCCTACGCGGCCGAGGGCTACGGCGGTCCCGCCGTCCCGCCGGCCGGCGAGCTCGCATCCCTCGGCCTCGCCCTCGAGCCCTTCCGCGGGCGCTTCCTCGTCCCTTCGGTGTCGGCCATCGCGTCGATACCCGTCTTCCCCCTCGCCCCGGATGCGACCCTCCTCGAGGCGCGGATCGACCTGCGCCTGGCGACCTTCTCCGGTCCCGCCCTGGACCGCGCGGTCGGGGAGCCGACGCTCTATGCCCCGGCGATCTCCGCGTCCTGGATAGTCCCCGCCGACGGATCGGGGCCCTTCGCGGCCCTCGGCGCCAGGCCCCTCGTCCTCAGGATCGGCGACGGCGTCTACTCGATCCTCTCCCCGGCCTTGGTCCTCGACCCGCGCGACGCTTCGCCCCGCGGCTTCTCGATCGAGCTCTTCGAGTTCACGCACTTCCTGTTCTAGGCGGGAGAGACGATGCAAGCCATGCGAAAACGAGTTATGCGAACGATAGACAGGACGACGGCATCGCGCCCGTCCCGGCGCGCGGCTCTCCTCGTCGCCGCCGCGCTCCTCGTCGCTCCGGCCGCCGCGGGAGCCCTCGATCTCGGCCTCTCCGCGAGCCCCTGGTCCTTCGCGCGGCCCCTCCCCCTCGGGAGCCTGCCGCGCGAGAACGGCATCGAGCCCGGCCTCTACGGCCGCGCCTCGGCCATCCTCGGCCTCGGACGGGCCCTCGAGCTCGAGGGCTCGGCGACCGTGGAGCTCGCGCCGGCCCCCGCGGGCGCGGCCTACCTCGGCGCCGAGGCCGCCTTCCCCCTGGCGGGCACCCGCGAGGGCAACTACTTCAACCTCTTCGCGAGCCTCGGTTTCCTGCAGCGCGTGGAGCTCGCGGGCGGGCCGGGCCATGGCGGCGGCTACCTCTCGCTGCGGGTCTCGCCCCTCGCGATCGGCAATCCCGCCTACGGCCGCCGCGACCGCATCTTCTCGATCGGCGCGTTGTACGAACTCGGAACCGGCGCCGTCTCGCTCACCTGGAGCCTCTTCGCCTTCGATTTCTTCAGGCGGGACTGAGGCGATAAAGGGAAGGAAGGAGTCGACATGGAAGGAAAGCACAAGCCCGAGCGCGTGGTCTCGGCGCGGGTCGTATCGGTGTCCGGCAGTTGCGCGGCTCGCCACGCGGCGGGCGACGTCGTCCGCTTCCACGGCGACCGCATCGAGGGAAGGCTATGCATCCATGCCTTGTACAGCATGCTGCCCAAGGTCTTCGCCCTCCGCTACAACGCCGACTTCCCCTGGCTGGACGAGGGAACGCCCGCCACCCACGCCTGTCCCGACGCGCGGAATCCGGTCGTATTCGAGCTGAAGGCCGAGGAAGAGGACAAGTAGCCCGAGGCGCCCGACGCCGCCCTACACATCCCAGATCTCGCGGAACTGGTGCTCGCGCTCGCAGTAGCGGCAGACGAAGACCGACTCGTCCTTGCGCGCGAACTCGGGCGTGATCCCCTCGAGGTGCTTGGGGTTGGAGACGCAGTTCTCGTTCTTGCAGGAGATCTCGTCGAAGTTGTAGATGCGCGGCGGCATGGTGAGGCGGTACTTCTTCGCGACCTTGTGGTCGCGTATGAGGTTGAGGGTGCAGCCCGGCGCGATGGCGGCGAGCTTCTTGAGCTCGCGGCCGCCGAAGCTCGTGACGTCGGGCAGCGAGATGATGCCCTTGTAGCTGCCCTTGTTGTTGTGGTAGACGCCGTGGCTCGAGCGGACGTTGAGCTTGAGCATGCGCCTGATCGCGTCGATGTGGCCCCAGATCTCCTCGACGGGCTCGCCGGAGGAGATGTGGTCGATGACGATGCCCTCCTCGACGGGCTTGATGCCGACCTTGTACTCGGGCTTGACGCTGGCCCTGCCCCGGGCCTCGTGGACGAAGTCGTCCGGGAACTCGCGCGGCCGCTTCGGCTCGCCCTCGAAGTCGGCGCCGACCAGGCCGGAGACCATGCCGAGCAGGGCGATGCGGGTCCAGTAGCCGTTGGCCGACTGCCCGTCCCAGCCGTTCAGGGGCAGCTCGTCGAGGAAGGTGGGGTTGGTCGCGTTGAGCCTGTCGCGCGGCAGGGGATGGTAGAAGCGCGCGCCCTCGGGCACCTTGCCGAGCATGTCCTTGCGGAAGGTCAGGGCCGCGCGCAGGGACTGGGCCTTCTCGAGGACGGTGTCGCCCATCCTCTCGAGCTGCAGTCGCGTGAAGTACCAGATCGGGGCGACGTCGCCCGTGGCGAGGTACTCGTCGAGCGACTCGAAGCGTCGGACCTGGTAGCCGTTCGCGCGCATCCGCTCCTCGTAGTGCGCGGGCATGCCGAGGAGCTCGGGCGCGACGAGGTCGACCTTGACCTCGCGGAAGACGCGCAGGCCGTCGGCCTTGGAGTGGACGGTCCGGCCGTGGTAGAGGTCGCCGGTCAGGGCGAGGTGGATCCGCTCGTCGCGCCAGCCGAGCTGCTCGAGGAAGGAGAACTCGTCGAGGAACTCCTGGGTCGGGTGCTCGTGCTTGCCGTCGCCCGCGTTGATGAAGGAGGGGCGCGGCCGGCCGGTAAGTTCCGCATAACGTCCCAGCGCGTCCTCCAGGGCGCGGCACACGCCCTCGAGCTTGGAGCGGACGATGTAGCAGGAGTCGGCGGAGTAGCCGTAGAGCATCTTCACCGTGTCGACGATGGACTCGTTCTTGTTGAAGGACGAGGTCGCGGAGTCGAAGACATTGGTGCGGAAACCGGCGAACTTGGCGGCGTTGCGGAAGGACTCCTTGGTCCTGGTCGAGTCCTCCATGAAGATCAGGTAGGCGGCGTAGTCGCGCTCGTCGAGGCGGAACCCGCGCCCGTCGCCGCCGGAGGACACCTCCTCCTTGAGCTCGCGCGCCTTGCGGTAGAGGTAGCGCTGCTCGTCGAGCGAGAGGTCGTCGACGACGGCGACCGTGCGCCCCTTGAAGGGCCCCTTCCTTTCCTTCATGTCCCCTCCCTCTATGGCTTCAGCTCTTTCGTCTTCTCGAGGCTGTCCGGCTTCAGGACCACGAAGGCGCCCGAGGGGGACTGGAGGGCCAGGCCGCCGGCCGCCTCGCCCATGAAGCTGAAGGGGTTCACCTTCTCGGCCGAGCGCGCGGCCTCCTTGAGCTCCGCGTCGAAGCGGGCGAGGAAGAAGGCGCCGCCATCGCCCTTGACGATGGCGTACAACGCGTCGCCGCGCTTCCACACGAGGCTCTCGGAGAAGAGGTCGACCGAGCCCTCGGCGACGACCTCGAGGCTGGCCTTGTCGAGGCGCACGAGGCGCACGGCGGCGCCCCCGCCCTCCTTGCCGGCCACGGCGAGGAAGGAGTCGCCCGCGTCGACGACGGAGCGTCCGCGGATGGAATTAAGGCGCGATGCGCGAATGAGCTCGCCCTTCTCGGCGTCGACGAAGACCACGCGCGCGAAGGGATAGGTCGCGTCGACGACCTGCAGGAGGTAGACGCCGGCCTTCTCCGCCTGGCCCTTGGCGGCGACCTCCGCGGCGATGACCTCCTTCTGGTCCGAGGTGATCGCCTTGCGCTCCTCGGCCGCCTCGCCGGCCTTCGCGGCCGCCGCCTCCTCGGTCTTCGCGGCCTCCTCCTTCTTCGCCTCGATCGCGGTCTCCTTGGCGGCCACGGCCTCCTCGGCCTTCTTGACCTCCTCCTCGCGGCGCGCGATCTCGGCGGCGGCCGGCTCTTCCTTCACGGGGGCGGCGCCCGCCGCGGCGCCGGAGGGCGCGCCGGCGGGGGCCTCGCCCGCGGCCGGAGCGGCGCCGGCCGGGGCGGCCGCCGCCTTCTCCTCGGCGGCCTTGGCCGCGGCGGCCTTGTCGGCCTCGAGCTTCGCGCGTTCCGCCTCGGCCTTGGCCTTCTCGGCGGCGAGGTCCGCCTCGCTCCGGGCGATCTCGGCGCGCTGCTTCTCGGCCGAGGCCTTGAGCTCGGCGGCCTCGCGCTCCTTGAGGTCGGTCATGGCCTGCCGCTCGGGCACGCCCTTGCCCGGCTCGGTCCTGAGGCTCTCGGTCACGTCCTTGCCGGCGACGGCGCCCGTGTCGACGGCGCCGAGCGCGCCGGGCTTGGCCCCCGAGCTCAGGGGCACGACGATCGCGGTCTTGCCCGGCCACTCCGTGTAGCGCGGCGAGAGGCCCGCGTTGGCCGCGGTCAGCTCGGCCATGACGGCCTTCTTGTACCTCGACCCGAAGAAGGCGAGGTCGCCGCGGTGCAGGGCGTTGTAGAAGGTGACGAAGGTGGCGAGAAGGTAGGCGTCCTTCTCGGAATAGCCCCAGGCGGCCCCGAGGTAGCCCGCGATGATCCAGCGGAGGTTGCGGACGTGGTCGACCTCGGCGTCGGGGGCGAGGAGGATGATGTCGGCGTCGAGCCCTTCCTTGACCGAGGGATCGACGGCGCGGACCACGCGGTAGCGGCCCCCGCCGCCCGCCTTGGCCGCGCCGCCCCGGATCGCGGCCCCGAGGGAGGCTCCGATGCCCTTGATGTCGGCCAAGGAGTCGATGCGCGACTGCGGGCCCTCGTAGTTCACGAAGGTCACGGGCGCGTCCTTGGCGGACTCGATCTCCGCCTTGTCGACTTCGAGCGCGAGCGCGGGCAGCGCGGCGCAGGCGAGCAGGACCAGGCAGGCAAAGGCGCGACGCATCACGTTTCCTCCTCAAAGGTCGGCGGCCGACCGCGGCTATCCCGATGTCTAGCGGTCCACGGCTCCCGCGATCCGGCCGAGGGCGGCCGAGGCCCGGCCCCGCACCGTGTTCCCGTAGGGCTTCGAGGCGAGGGCGAGCAGGGTCGCCACCGCGTCGAGGCCGGGGGCCGTCCCCGAGCGCAGGGCCATGCGCTCGATGGCGGCGATCAAGCCGAGGGCCGTGCGCTCGTCGGCCGGAGCGCGCGCCGCCGCGAGGAAGGCCGCGGCCGAGCTCCCGCCGGGATCCACCCCGATGTCGGCCAGGGCGTCGCAGGCGGCGGCGCGCACGGCGACGTCCGCGTCGCCCGACAGGACAGCGGCGAGGGTGGCGCGATAGCCGGTGGAGCCGAGCGCCCCCAGTATAGCGCAGGCGCGGGACCTGGGCAGGGGATTGGCGCGGAAGCGCCGCTCGGCCTGCGGGTACTCGCGGTCCAGCCTCCCCGAGGCGAGGAGGGCGCAGAAGGCGGCCGCCTCCGGCTCGTCCTTTCCTATACTACCCGAACGGACGCTTTTTTCAATATCGTCGAGGCGGGTCAGCTGCCGATCGACGTCCCCGACGGCGGGATCGTAGAGGATGAGCTCGTCGGCCATGGCCGACGCGGCCGCTTCGAGCTCCGGATAGGGCTCGGGCAGGGCTTCGCGGCGCTTGCCCAAGGGAGCCTCGAAGCGGTAGGCGGCGAGGATCCAGTCCTCGCCCGGCGCGAAGACGAGCCCTCCCGGCGCGACGGCCGCGCGGCCCGCGGAGTTGGCTATCGAGATCTCGCGGTAGACCTGTCCCTCGAGGGAGAGGGAGACCGCCCTCCCCTTCCCCGCCGCGACGATCCGTTCCTCGAAGAGGAAGATCCGGCCCTCGGGGCAGCGGGTCTCCGCGCTCCATACGGGTGAGCCCGCCGCCGACAGGGCCGAGAGCCTGCCGGACGCGTCGAGGCTGTAAAGGAGGGCCCCGTCCCAGAAGAGGTCGACGATGGGGGAGCCCCGCGGCGCGATGGAGGCGCGGAGCTCGCCCTCGGGCCCGACCAGGAGGAGGCTCCCGTCGGCGAGGGCCGCGGCGAGGCTCGGCAGGCCGGCACTGTCCCCCGAGGAGGGGGCCATCGGCGCGATGAGACGCACCGGCGAGGGGGAGCCGCGGCCGCGGGCCTCGAAGAGGGTTTCGCCGTAAGGCGTGAGGACGAGGACCCGGCCGTCCGCGAGCCCGACGGCGGGCCGCCCGGCCGGGTCGACCGCGGGCGGGCTGGAGGCCGCCGCGGGCAGGGACACCGTCCAGAGGCGGCGCCCGGCGGGATTGCAGCAGATGAGCTCCGAACCGAGGGCGATGAAGGCGCGGCCGTCCGAACCGAAGGCGGGAGGATCGGCGGGAGTCCGGGGAAGGGTCAGCGAATAGGCGATGGTACCGCTCTTCGTGGCCGCCTCGAGCCTGCCGCCCGCGAGGACGAGGGCACGGCCGAAGGGATCGAGGGCGAGGTAGGGCGCGGCCTTGCCGCCCAAGGGTATCCTCGCCGAGAGGGCCCCGCCCTCGGTGATCACGTAGAGGGCCCCGTCCTCGGAGAGGTACCAGGCCGAGGCGGGCTTCCCGGCCTCGACGAGGGGGCCCGCCAGGGCCCGTCCGCCCGCCGGCAGGCGGAAGGCCGGCTCGAGGGGCTGGGGCCGCGGGGCCGGGCCGGCCTGGGCGGAAAGCGCCCCGAGCGGCAGGAGCGCGGCGAGGAGAACGACGAGGAGGGCGGCGGGGGCCGCGGCGGGCGGCCTAGGAGCGGACGAAGCGCGCATGGCACTCCACGTGGCCGGTCTGGGGATAGAAATCGAAGGCCTTGATCGACTCGAGGGCGTAGCCGGCGCGGAGGAGCTCCGCCGCGTCGCGCGACAGGGTCACGGGATCGCAGGAAACGTAAACGACGACCGGCGGCTTCGCCGCGCAGAGCCAGGCCCGCACCGGGGCAGACAGGCCCGTGCGCGGCGGGTCCACCACGACGCAGTCGAAGCGCCGCTTCGCCCCCTCGGTCCTGATCCAGTCCTCCACCGGGAGGGCCTGGAACTCGTTGGCCGCGCCGGGCACGTTCTCGCGGGCCAGGTCCAGGGCGAAGGGATTGTGCTCGACGCAGGTCACGCGGCCGAAGCTCCGCGCGAGGAAGCGCCCGAAGAGCCCGACGCCGCAGTACAGGTCCGCGGCCAAGGCCCCGGAAAGCCCGGCCAGGGCGTCGGGCACGAAGTAATCGAGGAGGTACAGGTTGGACTGGAAGAAGCCCTTGAGGTGGAAGCGGATCGGCTCGCCGGCGACCTTGACCTCGACGACGCCCCGCTCGCCCTCGATCCAGACCTCGTCCTGATAGCCGAACACGAGGAAGCGATCCTTGCCGAGCACGTAGGGCCCGACCTCCCGGCCGGCCCGCGCGCTGCCGGCCCGTGACTCGATCCAGTCCTGCACGGGCTTGACCGCGACCGGGCAGGAGGGCGCCTCGACGAGGTCCGAGGAGGAGCGGCGCATGAGGCCGACCCTGCCCTCGGGGGTGAGGTGGAGTTGCATGCGGTTCCGGTACGAGAAGGGGAGCGAGGGGACGGCCGGGATCTCCTCGCGCTCGATCCTTCCCGTGCGGCGGAGGGCCTCCGAGACGATGAGCGCCTTCTCCTCGACCTGGCGCGGGTAGGCGAGATGCTGGAGATTGC
>CAYNPQ010000083.1:0-15992 GCA_964399065.1 uncultured Treponemataceae bacterium
CCAAGAGCGCGGAGCGGAAGCTCGTAGCCTACGCGGTGGGGAGGGCGGGGCAGACCCGCGTCTTCATGATCGTCGACGCCGAGGGGAGGCTCGTCCTCGGGCCCGTCGGCGCGGTGGGCGAACCCTCGGTCGCCGTGATCGAGAGCCTCGCCGGCCGCGGGGATTGGAAGGACATCAGCTTTCCCCTCGAAGGCAGGCGCTACGTCGGCTGCGAGCGGACCCTCTTCCCCTGGGGCTGGAAGGCCTACGCCATGATCGATTCCGAGCTGCCGGCGAGGAGCGCGGCGGCGATCGTCGGGCCCGGCTTCCTCTTCCTCCTGGCGGGCGCCCTCGCGGCCGCCCTGGCCGCGCGCGTCCTCGCCCGCGGCGTCTCGCGGCCGGTCGAGGCCCTCGCCGAGGCCACGCGGCGCATGGGGGCCGGCGACCTCGAGGCCCGGGCGGCGGAGCGCGGCGACGAGGAGCTGCGCTCGCTCGCCTCCTCCTTCAACGACATGGCCCGCAGGCTCGCCGAGACGAACGCGGGCCTCGAGGCCACCGTCGCGAGCCGCACCGAGGAGCTCCGGGTCGCGAACGAGGGCCTGCGCGGAGCCCTCGGCGAACTCCGCGAGGCCAACGACGTCATCGTCCGCTCCGAGAAGCTCGCGGCGCTCGGACAGCTCGCGGCCGGGCTCGCCCACGAGCTCAACACGCCGATCGGGGCCATCGTGTCCTCAAACCGCAGCCTCGGGGAGGTCCTCGACCGCGAGCTCGCTCCGGCGATGGCCTTCGCGGCGGGGCTCGACGGCCGCCGCCGCGCCTGGTTCCTCCGCGTCCTCGAGCTGGGCCTCGCGGCCGCCTCGGGTCCCTTGGTCTATCCCGAGCGCTCGGCCGCGAGGGCGGCGCGCCGCTCCCTCGAGTCGGCCCTGGCCGGCCTGGGCTCGCCCCGGCCCGAGGAGGCGGCGGCCCTCGCCGAGGAGGCCGGCGTCGGCGGGGCGATCCTCGCCGGGGCCGCCGGCCTCGAGGGCCTCTTCGCCGACGACTCCTGCGAGGCGATCCTGGAGCGCGCGGCCGGCCTCGTGGCGGCGAGGCGGCTGGCGCAGGTCGTCGAGTCGGCCTCGGGGAAGGCCGTCGGCGTGGTCGGCGCCCTCCGCGGCTACCTCGTCCCGAGCGCGAACGCGGCGGAGGCCGTGCCCGTAGACCTCGCCGCCGAGATCGAGACGGTCCTCGTCCTCCTCGACCACCGCATCAAGCACGGCGTCCGCGTCGAGCGCCGGCTCGAGCCGGGGCTCCGCGCGCTCGGCGAGCCCGGCGGCCTCGGGCAGGTCTGGATGAACCTCGTCACCAACGCCCTCCAGGCGATGGAGTACGACGGCCTCCTCGAGATCTCGGCCGAGCGCCGGGGGCCGAGGGCCGTCGTTTCCGTGGCCGACGACGGTCCGGGCATCCCCGACGCCGTGAAGCCCCGCCTCTTCGAGCCCTTCTTCACGACGAAGAAGCAGGGCGAGGGGATCGGCCTCGGCCTCGAGATCTCCCGCAGGATCGTCGAGCGCTGCGGGGGCACCATCTCCTTCTCGAGCGAGCCGGGGCGGACGGTCTTCACGGTGGATCTCCCCCTTGCCGCATCGCCGTAAAAGGTATATAAACCCTAATATTCAAGTTTCCATATAATGACCTCTCGCGCCCCGCGGCGCGCCGGGCCCAACCGCAGGAGGAATGAATGTCGATCGATGTCGAGCGCGAGCTCGCGGCGCTCAAGGAGCAGGTCGAGGCGAGGCCCGGCCCGAAGCGGAAGCTCTCGATGGTGGTCTTCTCGGGCGACCTCGACAAGCACATAGCCTCGATGATCATCGCCACGGGCGCGGCGGCAATGGGCATGGAGGTCTCCCTCTTCTACACCTTCTGGGGCACCGCCGCGTTGCGCGATCCCGGAAAGCGCGCCTCCGGCAAGAACCTCGTCGAGCGCATGTTCGGCGTCATGCTGCCCCGGGGCCGCGACCGCACCAAGCTCTCGAATATGCACATGGCCGGCGCGGGGACCGCGATGATCAAGGCCGTGATGAAGAAGAAGAACGTCGCATCCCTCGGCGAGATGTTCGAGCTCGCCGGCCAGCTCGGCGTCAAGATCGTGATCTGCGAGATGTCCATGGACCTCATGGGCCTCAAGCTCGGGGAGATGATCGACTATCCCGGCCTCTCCGTGGGCGGCGTGGCCACCTTCCTCGCCGACGCCGGCGAGTCCTCTATCCAGCTCTTCATCTAGCGCATAACGCGCGAAGGAGACCGTCATGGCGGATTACGCGATCGCGAAAGTCCTCGACTACAAGGGCCTGAAGTGCCCCATGCCCATCGTCAAGATCAGCCAGGAGCTGCCCAAGCTCGCGTTGGGCGACGTCGTCGAGGTGCAGACCACCGACCCCGGATCGCTCTCCGATTTCCCCGCCTGGGCCCGGACCACCGGCAACCAGGTCCTGGAGACGAAGCAGGAGGCGGGCCTCATCCGGATCTTCGTCAAGCGCGCGAAGTAGGGGGAGGCCGTGCAGCCCGCCACCGCGGCCGCCGAAGCGGTCGCCGCCGCCACCGCCGCAGCCGCGGCGCCGGGCTCGCCCGACGCCCTCAGCGCGGCCTCGGCGGCCGCGGCGCCCCTCGCCGGCGTCGCCCTCGCCCTCGACCGGATCGAGTACTTCATCCTCGTCCCGATGGTCTACATCGCCTTCGCCTTCTCCCTGGCGGCGGCCATCGCGGTCGTCGCCAGGGCGTTCCGGCGCCCGCCGCCCTACCAGCTCGCGATCTACCCGACGGGGCGCCGGCCCTTCCTCGGCGCGTTGCGCGACGCTTTCGGCATGGGGACGGTGAGGAAGCGGGCCCCCCTGTTCTGGGCCTTCCTCGCCGTCTTCCACGTCGGCCTCGTCCTCCTCTTCCTCGGCCACCTCGACATCCTTCCCGGCGTCGACATCCTGCCGCCCGAGTCGCGGCACATGCTGGGCGCCGGCCTCGTCGGGGTCATGGTCACCGTGCCCGCCTTCTACTTCCTCGGCCGGCGCTTCGGCGGGCTCCGACGGCAGGTCTCCGTGCCCTCGGACTACCTCCTGCTGCTCCTGCTCATCTTCCTCTTCCTCCTCGGCGACCTCATGAGCTGGGGCAACTCCTGGACGCGCAGCGGCTTCGTGATGACGAAGGCCGATTTCGCCCTGTACTTCCAAGGCCTCGCGCGATTCACCTTCGCGGACCCGAGGAAGGTCCTCCACGGCTCGCACTACCACTTCGTCGCGCTCCACGTGCTCGCCGCGAACCTCTTCGTCATGATCCTGCCCTTCAGCAAGATCGTCCACGCCTTCTTCTCGATACCGCTCAACGCGTTCAGGAGGACCGTATGGGAACGGAGGTAGGGACGCCGGCCCCCGGCACGGCGGCCGCCCTCAAGGAGCTCTTCGAGTCGAAGCTCCACGGGGTCATGCGCATGTACCTCGAGACCTGCGCGCGCTGCGGACTCTGCGCGGAATCCTGCCACGTCTACGCCTCGATGCCCGAGGCGCGGTACAGCGCGGTGGGCCGGGCCGAGGTCGTGCGCCGGCTCTTCAAGCGCTACTTCAAGCTCGAGGGGAGGATCGCGCCCTGGCTCGGCGAGGTCCTCGAGCTCGACGAGGACTCGATGCGCCTCCTCTACGACGCGGCCTTCTCCTGCACGGGCTGCCGCCGCTGCATGGTCCACTGCCCCTTCGGCATCGACACCCAGCAGGTCATGTCCATCGCCAAGGCGCTCCTCGTCGGCGCGGACCGCGAGCCCAAGCTCCTCTCCATGCTCGCGGACATGTCGATCGCCAAGGGCGAGGCGGTCGAGGAGACGCGCGCGTCCTTCGCCGAGGCCCTCGCCAACCTCGAGCCCGAGGTCCGCGCCCTCTGGCCCGCCTCGCCCTCGCCCGCGGTGCCCTACGAGGCCGCCGGTGCGCGCGTGCTCTACGTTGCCCTCGCCGGCTCCCACTCCATCGTGCCCGCGGCGGCGATCATGAACGCCGCCGGCGAGCGCTGGACGCTCTCCTCCTTCGAAGCCGTGAATTTCGGCACCTTCCTCGGCGACTCCGCGCGCGCCAAGGCGATCAGCTCCCGCATCGTGGCCGAAGCGACCAGGCTGGGGGTCGAGGAGGTGGCGGTGGTCGAGTGCGGCACGGCCTTCCGCGTGCTCAAGCAGCAGATCGGCCCGGCGCCTTTCAAGGTCGTCGCCTTCGTCGAGCTCATCGACCGCTACCTCTCCGAGGGAAGGATCAAGCTCGACCCCTCGCTCCTGCCGGAGCGCACGACCTACCACGACCCCTGCCAGATAGCGCGCAACGCGGGCGTCTACGAGGCCCCCCGCCGCGTGCTGCGCGCGCTCACGGGCGACTTCGTCGAGATGACGCCGAACCGCCTCGAGAACTGGTGCTGCGGGGGCGGCGGCGGGCTCGTCGCGATGGGAGAGCAGGACTTCCGCATGAAGTCGGGCAAGGTGAAGGCCGAGCAGATGCGCGCCTCGGGCGCCGCGGTCGTCGCGACCGCCTGCGAGAACTGCCACAGCCAGCTCTCCGACCTCAACGACCACTACGGCCTCGGCATGCGCGTGGAGTTCGTCTCGCGCCTCGCCGCCGCGGCGCTCGTGAAGTAAGGCTGGTCAGTCGGCCGTCGGCAGGTCCGCGGGGTCGAACTCGAAGGGCGTCAGGCCGTAGCGCTCGCCCTCCTCGTCGTTGCCGGCGGGCTCGACGTGGATGACCGCGTCGTAGACCTCGGGCATCCTCGCCTTGATGGCCTCCTCGACCCGCGCCGCGATGCGGTGCGCCTCGCCGATTCCGAGGTCCTCGTCGACCTCGATGTCGAGGTCGACGATCAGGAGGGCGCCGTGGTGGCGGATGCGGGCGCGATGCGGGTTGCCCGCGCCGGGCACGCCGGCGACCGCGGCGAAGAGCTCCGCGTAAAGACCCTCGTCGCTCGTGCCGTCCATGAGCTCGGTGTTCGTCTCCTTGAAGATCCCGATCGCCACCTTGATGATCCACAGCGAGACGAGGAGGGCCGCGACCCGGTCGAGGATCGGCAGGCCGAGGGCGAAGGTGAAGACGAGGCCGACGAGGACCGAGGCCGAGATGACCACGTCGCCCCGCATGTTCTTGCCGTTCGCGATGAGCATCGAGCTGCCCGTCTTCCCGCCGTAGTGGAACTGGCTCCAGGCCAGCGCGAGCTTGCCGGCGATGGAGGCGACCGTCACGTAGATGGTGGCCATCGAGGGCATGGCGGGCTTCTCGCCGCCTATCAGGGCGCCGAGGGTGCGGAAGAGGAGCTGGCCGCCGGCGAAGAAGACGACGAAGGAGAGGATGGTCGTCGCCATGGTCTCCGCGCGGGCGTGGCCGTAGGGATGCTCGCGGTCGCCCGGCTTGTCCACGACGCCCGAGATGACCAGGGCGACGAAGGCGATCACCACGTCCGTCGATGAGTCGAGCCCGTCGCCGAAGACCGCGAGGGAGCCCGAAAGCATGCCGACTCCCAGCTTCGCCGCGGCGAGCGCGGCGTTGCCGACGAGGGCGATCGTCGACGCCCTCTTGAGTAGCTTGGTCCTGTCTTCCATTCGGCTGGTCCTCCGGCGCGCCGCGAAGCTAGCACGGAGGGGGCGGGAGCATTAAGCGCGGGGAAGGCGAAAGTAAGCCGACGCTAACTGTGACGATCCCTCCCGAGGCCGCGGTTGCAGACGAGCTTGGCGACCTCGACCACGCCCATGAGGCCGAGCGCGACCCCGAAGACCGCGCACCACTGGGCCAAGGACAGAGGCTCTATTCCGAGGATCCCCCTGATCGGCGGGATGAGGAAGGCCGCGAAGGCCAGGGCGAGGCCCCCGGCGACGGCCCAGACGAGGGGCTTGTTCCGGCGGACGCTCCCCGATCGGAACATGGAGCGCCGCATGCTGCGGTAGGCGAAGATGTAGATCATCGAGTTCACCGCGAATGAGGCGAACGCGAAGCTCCGTCCCTGCGCCACGCTGCCGTGCTCGGAGAAGTAATGCCCGAAGAGGAAGAGCCCCACGAGGGCGCTGACGCTGCTGATGATCCCGATGAGCGAGAGGCCGAGGGAATTGAGTATGGGCTCCTTGACGGACTTGGGCGGCTCTTCCATGATCCCCTCCTCCTTGGACTCGAAGCCGAGCACGATGTCGGAGGGGCCGTCGCAGATGAGGTGGATCCACAGGATCTGCGCCACGGCCAGCGGCGCAGGCCAGCCCAGGAGCATGGCGCCGAAGATCAGGAGGACCTCGGCGAAGGAATTGGAGAGCGTGTACGCGACGACCTTGCGGATGTTCTCGAAGATGATCCTGCCTTCCTCGACCGCGGCGACGACGGTGCGGAAGTTGTCGTCGAGGAGCACGAGGTCCGCCGTCTCCCTGGCGACGTCGGTCGCGCTGCCGACCACCACGCCGATGTTGGCGCGCTTCAGCGCGGGAGCGTCGTTGACGCCGTCGCCGATCATCGCGACGACCTCGCCCTTCGACTGGAGGGCGCGGACTATGCGAAGCTTGTCGTGCGGGCGGATGCGCGAGAAGACCGCCGCGCGCCCGGCCCGCTCCGCCAGGGCCCCGTCGTCGAGGGTCTCGAGCTCGCTCCCGTCGAGGACCTCCTCGCCCTCGCCGACCATGCCGATGGAACCCGCGATCCGCTCCGCGGTCCTGCGGTAGTCGCCCGTTATCATCTTCACCCTGATTCCGGCCGTCCGCGCGATCCCCATGGATTCGCGCACGCCCTCGCGGATCGGGTCCTCCATGGCGACGAGGCCGGCCCAGTCGTAACCCCTCAGGTCGCCGAGGTCGGCGCGGGGCCGCGAGGCGAGCCCGATCAGGCGGAGCCCGCTTCCGGCCCATTCGTCGGCGAGCGAGAGCAGCCGCTCGCGCTCATCCCTCGGCATCGAGCACATCCCGATGATGATCTCGGGCGCTCCCTTGAGGTAGTCGCGCTCGGCGCCGTCGATCCGGTTCGAGGTGATCATGTACTTCGTCTCGCTCGAGAAGAGCTCGACTGCCGTGCGCTCGCCCCGGTCGGAGACTTCCTGGGGGCCGGGTCCCGGCAGGGTCGCCGCGAATTCCCACAGGGCCGCCTCGACGGGCCCCTCGAGGTCGTTGCAGAGGGCCATCGCCTCGAGGGCCCGGCCGGCGTCCTTGAGCTCGTGCCGCGTGACGCGCATGCGGCCCTCGGTCAGGGTGCCGGTCTTGTCCGTGCAGATCACCGTGACGGAGCCCAGGGTCTCGACGGCGAGCAGCTTCTTCACGAGTCCGCGCCGCTTGAGGATCTTCCTCATCCCGACCACGAGGATCACGGTCACCGCGATGAGGAGGCCCTCGGGGATGGCCGCGATCGCCAGCACGATGGAGACGCGGAGCATCTCGAGGAAGGGGCGGCCCGAGGCGAGACCGACCGCGAGGATCGCGGCCGTGACGCCGATGACCAGGAAGGTGAGGGTCCTGCTGAAGGCCTTGAGCCGGACCTGCAGGGGGGTCTCCTCCTGGACCTCGTCCTTGAGGCTCGAGGCGATCGCGCCGAGCTCGGTGCCGACTCCGGTGCCCTCGACGAGCATCAGGCCGCGGCCGGAGAGGACGGTCGTGCCCATGAATACCCTGTCCTGGCCGGCTTCGGCCCGCTTGGACACGGGCTCGCTCTCCCCCGTCAGGATGGCCTCGTCCACGGCGAGCTTCACGCACTCGGTCACCCGGCCGTCGCCGGGGATCCGCTCCCCGGAGGAAAGGACGGCGACATCGCCCGGCACGAGCTCGCGGAGCTCGATCTCCCGGCGGACGCCGTCCCTGATCACGGTCGTGGTCGGCTTGAGGAGGTTCTTCAGCGAGGCGTAGGTCCTCTGCGCCTGGTACTCCTGGAGGAAGCCCACCACCGCGTCGAGGAGGACGACGACCATGATGATCGCGAAGTCCGCGCGTTCCCCCACGGCGAGGGAGATCAGGGCCGCCGCGAGGATGATGTAGACGAGGGGGCTCTTGAATTGCGAGAGGAGGACCGCGAGGGGCGAGGGGCCTTTCGTCACCGGCAGGACGTTCTCGCCGTGCTCGCGGCGGCGCTCGATGACCTCGGCCTCGGTTAGTCCGGGCACGGACTCGCGTCTCGGCGCGGTCTGTCCTTCCCCGGAGGCGGCGCCGCCGCCTGAGGGCGGATCGATCGTCGAGGGGGCCTCGCCTCGCGGCGATATCGAGGGGTGGACGTTCATTTCGAAACCTCCGGTGCGATGCGCGATCTCGCTGCTGGAAGTCCCGCCTGCTACGGGCTGCCCTCCGCCGGGCCCGGTGCGACCACCTGCTCTTCCTCGTTTTCCGTGACGTAGATCGTCCGATTTCCGCTGTCAAGTATAGAATCGCCCATCGCGGGCCCGGAATCCACGCGAATGCCCACGGGCGCGCGATTTGTTAAGGCCGGGAAACTTTCGCGCGCGCTATTCCGGCCTGGCCCGCCCTTGCTCGCCGGTCGCGATGTTCCCTCCGGCTCCGGCCCGCCGCGGGACCTGTCTTTCCGATTGACCGGCAGGCTCGATGGTGGTATCTCTTAGCTCGAGAAGAGGCGGTCCCCGAGGCCGCCCGCCGCCCTTGGGACGGCGATCGAAGGACGAGGAGCGGCCCCAGCGAATGAACCCGGGCCCTGGTTGTAGCATCCCGATCCCATCGCCCCGCTGACGCGGCGGACCCGTCCGAGACGGCCCCTCCGCGCCCCGCGCGATCCCGGAGGAAGCCGCGATGAATTCCAAATCGACCTTCTATCTCAGCAAGGTCCTCGGGGCCAAGGTCCTCGGGGACGGGGGCGAGGCGATCGGCCGCGTCCAGGATCTCGTCGTCGACGTCGGCCAGGCGCGGCCCAGGATCGTCGCGGCCCTCGTCAGGCGGAAGGGCCGGCGCGGGAGCGGGCTCCTCGACTTCGGGCCCTGCCGCATCCAGCGCCTCGACCGGCGCGTCGCGATCGTCGCGAAGTCCGAGCGCGAGGCGGTCCTCCCCGGGGAGAACCACCTCTACCTCAAGCGCCACCTCCTCGACAAGCAGATCGTCGACGTCGACGGGCGCAAGCTCGTCCGCGTCAACGACCTCGTCCTCGACTCGGCCGCCATCGGCTCCTTCCTCGTCGCGGTCGACGTCGGGCTCGAGGGGCTCCTCCGCCGCCTCGGCGTCGCGGCACCCGTCGGCGCCCTCCTCGGGGCCCTCGGCAGGGCGATCCCGGGCAAGCTCGTCCTCTGGAGCGAGGTCGAGGCCGTCGACCTGCCGACCACGCAGATCAAGCTCTCCAAGGCCTATTCCAAGCTCGACGGCATCCACCCCTCCGACCTCGCCGACATCCTCGAGGAGCTCGACCACGGCTCGCAGGTGGCCGTCTTCTCCTCGCTCGACAAGGAGCGGGCCGCCGACGTCCTCGAGGAGCTCGAGCCGAAGGCCCAGGTCCAGCTCCTCGAGAGCCTGCCCGAGGGCGAGGCCGCGGACGTGCTCGAGGAGATGCCCGCGGACGAGGTCGCCGACATCCTCGACGAGCTCAAGCGCGAGAAGGCCGAGCGCCTCCTCGAGGAGATGGAGCGCGAGTCCTCGAGCGAGATCCGGAACCTCATGGCCTATCCCGAGGGCAGCGTCGGCTCGCTCATGTCCGCGGACTACATCTTCTTCAACCAGTCCATGACGGTGAGCGACGCGTTGGCCGAACTCAGGAAGCTCAAGCCCGAGGCGGACACGATCTACTACGTCTACGTGCTCGACGCGCGCGGCCGCTACGTCGCCACCGTGTCGCTCCGGGACATCGTGGTCTCCGAGCTCGACGCGCGGCTCGGGGAGATCATGGACGCGGGGGTCGCCCCCCTCGTCGACCGCGAGGAGGTCTACGCGGTGGCGGACCTCCTCCTGAAGTACAAGCTCCACGCCGTCCCCGTCGTCAACGGCGACGGCCGCATGGTCGGCACGGTCGTCATCGAGGACGTGCTCGAGCGCGCCATGCGCGCCCGGAAGCGCATCTAGGGGGACGGCATGGAGAAGCGCGCGCGGAAGGCCGGCCTGGCCGCCGGCGTCCTCATGTTCCTCTCGGTCGTGGGGCCGGGCATCATCACCGGCTCGGTGGACAACGACGCGGGCGGCATCACCACCTACTCCGTCGCCGGGGCGACCTACGGCTACGACATCCTGTGGACCCTCCTGCCCGCCCTCGTCATCCTCGTGGTCATACAGGAGATGAACGCGCGGATGGGCATCGTCACGGGCAAGGGGCTCGCCGACCTCATCCGCGAGAACGCGGGGGTCAAGATCACCTTCCTGATCTTCGTCGGCCTCATCCTCGCGGACATCGGGAACACCACCACGGAGTTCGCGGGCGTCGCGGGCTCCATGCAGGCCCTCGGCGTGAGCAAGTACGTCTCCGTGCCGGTCGCCGCCGTCGCCGTGTGGATCCTCGTCGTCAAGGGTACCTACAAGTCGGCGGAGAGGATCTTCCTCGTCTTCAGCTTCTTCCTCCTCTCCTACGTGGCCTCCGCCATCCTCGCGGAACCCGACTGGGGAGCGATCGGCCACTCCCTGGTCCACCCCGACCCGCGTTTCGACTTCCCCTACCTCGTGATGGTCATCGGCATCATAGGCACCACCATCGCGCCATGGATGCAGTTCTACATGCAGTCCTCCGTCATCGAGAAGGGGCTCAAGATCGAGAACTACAGGTACACAGTCTGGGACGTGGCGATCGGGGCCTGCGTCACCGTGGTGGTGGCCTTCTTCATCATCGTGGCCTGCGCCTCGACCCTCCACGCGAAGGGCGTGCGGATCGAGGAGGCCAAGGACGCGGCCGTGGCGCTCGGGCCCCTCGCCGGGCGGGCCGCCTCGGCCATCTTCGCGGCGGGTCTCCTCGTGGCCTCGATCTTCTCGGCGACCATCCTGCCTCTCGCGACCGCCTTCTACGTCTGCGAGGCCTTCGGCTTCGAGGCGGGCATCGACAAGTCCTGGAAGGACGCCCCCCAGTTCTACTGGCTCTTCACGGCCATCGTCGCGGTCTCCGCGGGCATCATCCTCCTCCCGCGCGCCCCCCTGATCGAGATCACCATCTGGTCCCAGGTCATCAACGGCGTGCTCCTGCCCGTGGTCCTCATCAGCATGCTCGTCATCGTCAACAAGCGCGAGGTGATGGGCGACCGGGTGAACGGCCTCCTCGGCAACGTCGTGGGCTGGACGACGGCGGTCGTCCTCATGGGCATGAACCTCCTCTTCCTCGGGATGTCCTTCGCGGGGAGGTAGGGCCGGGCCCCGGCCGCGGACTTGCGGCGAGGCGCGGGCTCCACTATAGTCTGCCCCGATGACGGCGGCACTCTACGAGGACGACGAGATCCTCGTGATCGACAAGCCCGCGGGCCTCCCCTCGCAGCCCGGGGAGGGGGTCAGGATTTCCCTGATCGAGGCCGTGGAGCGCGATTTCGGCTTCAGGCCCTTCCCCGTGCACCGCCTCGACAAGGAGACCTCGGGCTGCATCCTCGTCGCCAGGACGAGGGAGGCGGCCGCGCGCTGGTCCCGCCTCGTCGAGTCGCGGGAGCTCGCGAAGACCTACCGCGCGCTCGTCCGCGGCCGCCCCGAGGGGGCGCGGGGCCGCTTCGACGAGGCAGTGCCCACTCGAACAGGCCCGAAGGAGGCCTCGACCTCCTGGCGGCTCCTCGGCGCCTTCGCCGAGGGCGCGGGGGGCCCCTACTCCTACCTCGAGCTCGAGCTCGGCACGGGCCGCACCCACCAGATCCGGCTCCACCTCGCGGGCCGGGCCCTGCCCATACTCGGCGACGACCGCCACGGCGACTTCGCGCTCAACAAGCGCCTGCGCCGCTCCTCGGGGCTGCGGCGCCTCATGCTCCACGCGCGCTCCCTCAGGCTGCCCGGCGGCCTCGTCGTCACGTCGCCCATGCCGGAGCGCTTCGGAGCCTTCCTGGCCCTCTTCCCCGGGGCGCCCGACCCGGAGACGCCGTGAGCGGCGCCGGTCCGCCCTTCGTCCTCGCCCACGGCGCGAGCTGGCTCCTGCCCTCGGGCGAGGTCCTCGTCGTGCCGGGCTTCCACGAGGAGTGGCTCGCGGAGCACGCCGACCTCGCCGACGGCGCGCGCAACGTCTGCGAGCTCGTGCTCCGCAAGCGCTGGATCTCCGTGGCCCTCTTCGGCGGCGGCTACCTCGAGCTCATGGTCCCCGACCGCCGCTCCGGGGAGGTGCGGCTCATGCTCTGGGAGCTGCTGTCGCGCAACGCGGGCGCCTGGTCCAAGGCCCTCGTCATGTCGATGGACGAGGAGGGCTATGTCCTCCTCGAGCCCGCCGACGCTTCGGATCCGCGCGCCCTGGCCGCGAGCCTCGAAAGGGCGATATGAGGTCGCATAACGCGCGTCATGCGACTTCCGGGCTTCAGGTCGCCGGGCGGTCGGCCAGGAGGCCGGCCAGCGTCCGGGCGTTCGCCACCGCCCGGCCCCTCGCGTGGTTGTTGAAGGCCACGAGGAGGAGCTCGGCCTTGGCCTCGATCTCGCGCAGGGCGGGCAGCTTGGCGCGGAGCTCGTCCTCGGAGTAGAGGTAGTCGTAGCGCGAGGTCGCGTCCCCGCCCCACCAGGACTCGGCGTTGCGGCCGTGGAAGCGCAGGTAGGACATGCGCCCCGTGACGGCCGTGGAGGCCCGCGGCAGGCCCGGCAGGTCGGGGCGGTCGACGAGGACCAGGGCGGCGCCGCGCCGGTCGAGCTCCTCGAGCACGCTCTCGCCGCCCCACTCGTCGTTGCGGAACTCGACCGCGAGGGGGAAGGTCGCGAGCGCGTCGCAGAGGGCGGCGAGGTAGCGCCGCTCCCCGGCCCCGTACTTGAAGGAGTAGGGCAGCTGGACGAGGACCGCCGCGAGCCTTCCCTCCGCGGCGAGGGGCTCGAGGGCGCGCGCGAACTCGAGGGCCCGCTCGCGCCAGTCGGGGCCCCGGTCGTGGCTCAGGCTGCGGTGCGCCTTGACCGCGAAGCGGAAGTCCCTGGGCGTCCTCGCCGCCATGCCCGCGAGGGAGGATGCCTTCGGCATCGAGTACCAGCTGTAATCGAGCTCGACGAAGGGGAAGAAGAGGGAGTAGTAGCGGAGGAAGTCCTCCTTCGGCAGCTCGGGGGGGTAGAGCTCGCCTCGCCACTCCTCGTAGGAGTAGCCGCAGGTGCCGACCAATGTCGCGCAACGTCCCTTTCCCAAGCCAGCCCCGCTACTTTCGCCTTATGCCGAGTATGGTGAGGTCGTCGTACTGCTCGTCCTCGCGGAGGCCGCCGTAGAGGAGGTATCCCGGGTTGTCGTGCTGGGGGTCGGGGTTCTCGCGCTTGTCCGAGCAGTAGAGGCGGTACTGGTCGAAGTGCCGCTCGAGGAAGGCGTCGACCCGCTGGTCGACGAGGACGGTGTCCTTCGCCGTGGCGGCGGGGTCCCGGTAGATGCGGAAGACCTTCTCCACCGACACGAGGGCGAGGATCTTCTCGGCGAGGCCGCCGTCGCAGGAGGAGAAGTCGAAGCTCAGGACCTCGTCCTTCGCGGGGTTGTGGTGCTTCTCGAGCCGGTAGGAGCCGCGCGCGTCCACCGCTGCGAGGATCGACGTTATGCGATCGTATCCGAACTCCTCGCCGTCCTGCCCTCCCGTGTGGTTCCCGTGGGGCTGGTCCTTCGGGGCGTCCTCGCAGGGGACGATGCGCCACGAGGCGTCGCGGAAGCGCCGCTTGGCCTCCTCGATGCCGTCGGTGTAGAGCAGGAGCACGTCGCCGCGCCCGAGGGGCCGCGCGACCTGGGTGAAGGGAGTCTTCATCTGCACCATGAAGCTCGGGAAGATGCCCGCCGCGGGGGAGTCGGGGAGGAGTTCCTCGACGAGCCCCCCCCGGGCCGCGTCCCAGACGTGGAGCTTGCGGTCGCCGGCCTCGCAGAGGTAGGCGACGCCCGCCTGAGAGTCCCAGATGCCGATGGTGAAGGCGGCGAAGCGCTTGCCCTCGTAGCCGCGCTCCTCGATGAAGTCGTTGATCTTGTAGGCTATCTCCGAGAGGTCGATGTTCTTCGGCATGGCCTTCTTCCACTCGGCGAAATGGTTGATGACCATGGTCGCGACCTCGACCATGATGAGGGCCGCGGAAACGCCCTTGCCCGAGATGTCGCACTTGATGAAGTAGTGGTAGCGATCGTTGATCGACTTGAAGTCCCAGTAGTCGCCCGAGACGCCCTTCGCGCCCTCGTAGTAGCCGAAGACCTCGTAGCCCGCCTCCTCGCGGCTGCCCGTGGACAGCTTGGCCTTGGTGCCCGGGGCGGGGTCGAGGGGGATGAACATCTTCTGGATGCCCTTTCCGACGATGAGTTCCTTGGAGGCCTTGGCCGCGTGCACGAGGCCGTCGGTCATCTGGTTGACGGTGTCGGCCAACGTGTAGAGCTCGTCCCGGCTCTTGACCACGATGGCCGAGCCCTCGAGCTCCTCCTTGTCCTCGGTGTCGCGTATCCTCTCGATCTGCCGCACGAGCTTGCGGATGGGGACGACGATGACCGCGGAGAGGATGAACGCGCCGACGATGCCGATGCCGAGGGCGAGCGCCGCGACGGCGAGGGTCATGCGGACCAGGGCGGCGCGGGCGTTCACCACCTGGGCGGCGATGAGCTCGGTCGAGACCTCGAGCCTGACCATGCCGCGGTAGTAGAGCTGGTCGGAGCCCGAGCGGTAGAGGATCGGCTTGTAGAAGAGGTAGCGCTCGGGCTTGAGCGAGAGCCGCGAGGGGTCGAAGGCGGGCGTCGAGCCGACCGAGGCGCTCGAGACCGCGAAGAGCTTCTCGTCGAGCGAGGACTGCAGTGAGGCGAGGGTCTGGGCGATCTCGTCGAAGCGGCGCTTGGACGCGTCGTCGAGCTTGGTCGCGAGCGAGCGGCCCTCGCGGGTCAGGTCCGCGATGGTGGCGTTGATGTCGCTCACCTCGGCGGCGGCGCGTTGGTCGATCTCGGCCGCGATGCGCGCGATGTCGGGGGCCAGGGCGTCGCTCGCGATGCGCGACGCGCCGATGGCCAGGCGGTCGCCGTCGATCTTCCGGGCGATGTCCTTGTCGTTGGTCGCCCAGACCGCGTCGGGCTCGGTCGTGCCCTCGCCGTAGCCGGTGAGGGTGATGTAGACGGCGTCCTCCATGGCGCGGGCCTGCTGGGGCAGGAAGCCGAGCTGCAGCTTGTCCTTTCCGGGGAGGTAGGAGCGCGCGCCCTGCGCGACGCTCTCGAGGAGGACGTAGGCCCGCTCCCGGAGGCTCGAGGCGAGGGTGCGGCTCTCGGTGGCCATGACGTTGCGGACGAGGGGCAGGGACACGAGGAGGACCACGCATATGACGAGGCCGGCGATGGTGAGGGTGAACTTGGCGCGGAGGCTGGAGCCGCGCTTCCTGAGTCGGCGCTCCGCCTTGGCTTTCTCCGCTGAGGGCATGGGACCTCCTGAGACGAGGGCGAGGACCTGGCGCCGCACCTCCGCGCCTTCGCGCGCGGCGGAGAGGGCCTGGCCGAGGGAAAGGACCACGCCGAGCGCCGCGAAGAGGACCGCGGCGAGGACGACGGCGTCGTAGATCGAGAAGCGGTAGGCGCGCGGCTCGACCGGCCTGACGAGGGGGCCGAAGGGCGAGGGCAGCCCGTACTTGACGGTGCCGCCGACGTCCACCGCGATGACGGGGCGGGTCCAGAACCAGCCGCGCTTCGGGTGGTAGAGGCCGACGCGGTAGTTCCCCGCCTCGATGTCCTCGAAGGAGAAGCCCTTGATCTGCCGGTCGGACATGATCGAGTAGTCGCCGATGCGGCGCTCGAGGTCGTAGGGCTCGCGTCCGTCCCGGTCGAGCGCGATGCGCGACACCGCCCCCTCGGCCAGGTAGCCCCGGCCGAGGATCTCGAGGACGGTGCGGCCGAGCTCGTCGCGGGCGGCGTTCACGTAGGTGACCGCGGTGTAGGGCACGTACTTGTTCGCCTTGAAGAGGATCGAGGCGGCGTCGCTCACGTTGCCGACGTCGTCGATCGTCGCGACCGAGAGGATGTAGT
>CAYNPQ010000084.1:0-9862 GCA_964399065.1 uncultured Treponemataceae bacterium
AGTGGGTCTTCCACCGCGCCTTCGACCTCGTCCCCGAGCCCTTCGAGGCCCTCGATACATTGATCTCGCTGGGTTTCCGGCGTGTGCTCACGAAGGGCCGGGCGAACAGCTTCGAGGAGGGCGAGGCCCTTCTCCTCGAGCTCCGCGGGCGCGCCGCCGGCCGCATCGAGATCCTCGTGCCAGGTATAAGGCCGCACAACGTGCGCCATGTCGTCCGCGACGACGGCTTCGACCAGATCCACCTCGGGCGCTTCTCGGGGCGTGTCGACCCCTCGAACGCCGCCAATCCGGGGCTCTACTTCGGCGCGGCCTCGAAGGGCGGGGAAGGCTCCTACGAGATCCTCGACGAGGGCTACGCGCGCGAGCTGGTCAGCCTGGCGAGGGAGTCGGCGAGAGAAGCGGCGCGTTAGGCGCAAGGACTGGCTCGTCCATGCCGTCGCGCGTCATGCAATCCCGTATCGCTTGATCTTGTAGAGGATCGTCCTCCTGCTGATCCCCAGGGCCTCGGCGGCCTTGGTCCGGTTGCCGCCTGAGCGGGCGAGGGCCTCGAGCACCGCCGCGCGCTCGACTTCGTCGAGAAGCGCGCCCGGGCCTGGCGTCGCCGGCGCCGCGGGCGCGTCCGTCCGCGCCGGCGCGGGCGCCTCCGCGGGCGCGGCTGGAGCGGCATGCGCGATGGCATCGAGTCCGAGGTCGGCGGTTCCGATCTCGCCGCCATCGCCGTATATCATCGCCCGCTCGAGGATGTTCTCGAGCTCGCGGACGTTGCCGGGGAGGCGCCGCGCGGCGAGCGCGGCGAGGGCCGCGGCCGAGATCGCGGGCGTGCCGCGCCCCATGCGCGAGGCAATCCGCGACAGGATGAAACCCGCGAGGAGGGGGATGTCCCCGGTCCGCTCGCGCAGGGGGGGGACCTCGATGCGGACGACGTCGAGCCGGTAGTAGAGGTCCTCGCGGAAGTCGCCCGAGCGGACGAGGGCCTCGATGTCACGGTTCGTGGCCGCGATGAAGCGCGCCTGGACGGGCAGGTCGCGGGAGCCTCCGAGGCGCCTGATGCGCCTCTCCTGCAGGACGCGGAGGAGCTTGACCTGGAGCCTCGGGGGCATCTCGCCGATCTCGTCGAGGAAGAGGCTGCCCCGCCCCGCGAGCTCGAAGAGTCCCGCCTTGCGCTCCAGGGCGCCCGTGAAGGAGCCCTTCTCGTGGCCGAAGAGCTCGCTCTCCATGAGCTCGGCGTGGATGCCGCCGATGTTCACGGCGACGAAAGGTTCCGCCGAGCGCGGCGAGAGCGCGTGGAGCTCCCGCGCCACGAGTTCCTTCCCCGTGCCGCTCTCGCCCGTGACGAGGACCGTGGCCGGGCTCGGCGCGGCGCGCTCGATGACGCGCTTGAGTTCGCGCATCGCGTCGCTGTCGCCGACGAGACGCGAGGGGCCGGCCGCCGTGCGCGCCCCGGCCTCCACGAGGTCGGAGCTGCGGCGCGCCGCAGCGGCCGCCCGGAGGCGCAGGATGAGCTCGTCGGGGTCGAAGGGCTTGGTGAGGTAGTCGGCGGCGCCGGACTTCAGGGCCCGGACGGCGTCGTCGATCTCCCCGTGGGCCGAGATCATCAGGACGGGGGCGCGGATGCCCTCGGCGACGATCCAGTCGAGGAGCTCGAGGCCGTCCATGCCCGGCATCCTGAGGTCGAGGACCACGGCGTCGAAGGCCTCGGCTAGGAGGAGCCCCTGCGCCTCGCGGCCGCCCGCGGCGCAGGCCGAGTCGATGCCCTCGAGCCCGAGGAGGCGGGACATCGACTCGCGGATGTTCCGCTCGTCGTCGACGACGAGGACCTTCACGGGGCCGACCCGTCGGCGGCGCGAGGCGCGTTAGGCGATGTATAAAGGGGGAGCGAGAGGCGGGCCCTGGTGCCGCCGCCCGGCCGATCCTCCAGGGAGATGGTTCCGCCTATCGCCTCCGCGAAGCGCCTGCACACGGCGAGACCGATGCCCGTGCCGCGCGCCTTCGTCGTGAAGAAGGGGTCGAAGAGCCGCTCCCGCTCCGCCGGGCCTAGGCCCCTGCCGCGGTCGAGGAGGTCGAGGGCCAGGCGCCCCTCGACGATCGAGGCCTCGGCCTCGACCTGCTCCTCGGGGCCTCCCGACTCGAGAGCGTTCCGCGCGAGGTTGTCCAGGATCGAGCGGAGCCGTTCCGGATCAGCGAACACGAGGGCCCCGTCGGCGGGGCCGGGCGCGGGGGACGCCTTGGGCGCGTTGGCCGCCGGCCCCCGGAGTCTCGAGAGCGACTCGCGGAGGATCTCCGCCGCCGCGACGGGCCGCGGGCTTCCCGCCGGCTCGCGGAGGTAGTCGTTGACGCGATGGCTGAGCGAGGAGAGGCGCTCGACCTCCTCGTCGATGACCGCGAGCTCGCGCGCGGCCGCGGGGGGGCAGGTCCTCGCGAGAATCCCCGTCTGCAGCCTGATGGCGAGGAGGGGATTCTTGATCTCGTGGGCGAGGGTGCTCGCCGCGGTGCCGAGGATGACGAGGTTGCGCTGCTCGTCGATGAGCCTCCGGTACTCGGCGTTCCGGAGAACGAGGCCGCGGACGGACCAGGCGAGGGCCGCGGCCGCCGCCTCGACGGCGGCGAAGAGGAAGAGGCTCGCGCGCCGCCGGCGCCAGTAGTCCGGCTGCCTCAGCTCGAGGTAGATGAGGTCGGCGCCGCGCATCGTGTCCGTCAGGAAGGAGCGGCCCCGGTCCGGGGCTCGCTCGCGGCCGCGGCCTTCCTCGCCGGCGGGCGGAGGGGGAGGACGGGCGCCGGGCGCCTCGACGAGGAGGACGAGGGAGTCCGAACTCGCCTTCTCGATGTATTTCCGCACGCGGCTGTCCCGGCCCTCGGCGGGGACGTCGGGGCTTCGGTAGGTCGCCGGGACCGTCCCCCAGGAGTAGAGCCTCGCGCCCTCGCCGTAGGCGGCGACGCCGACGACGCTCGCGGAGAGCTCCGGCGAGGCGTCGATCGCCTCGCCGAAATCCTCGTGGTAGCGGAGGCCGGCGAAGAGGGCGTTCATGGTCCGCTCGCCCTCGTTGCGGCTCCGCAGGCGGTCGAGCTCCGCGAGGCCGCGGAAGGCGGCCGCGTCCAGGGCCGTGAAGGCCGCGAAGGCGGCCGCCGCGAAGGCGAGGCTCGTCGCTCGTGCGTTCATGCTCCTGCGGACCCTCCGGCCCCTCCCTCGGCCGATCATATCACGGTATGGCCGCCTCGAGGAGCCCGTCCTCCTCGAGGCCCGCGAGGGCCTTGAGCGAGGAGAGCCCCGAGAGGAAGCCGTAGCGGGCGGCTATCAGGGAGGAGGCCGCCGAGGACACGAGGACCTCGGCGTCAGACAGGTCGGAGGAGGAGAGCGAGGAGAGCTTGAAGGCCTCGAGGAGGGCCTCGTAGTTGCGTTGGGCGTACTCGAGGGCTTTCTTCGACGAGGCGATGGCCCGCGCGTTCGCTACGGCGTCGTACACCGCGCCGGCTATCTGGAGACCCGCGGAGTCGCGCGAGTCCTCGGCCGCGATCGCCTTCTCCTCCTCCGCCTTCTCCGCCTCCGCGACGGCGCTCCTGACATTCCAGGGGGCGATCGCGATCGAGGCCCCGAGGGTGATCGAGCCCGAGGAGGGGGTGAATCCTGTCGCCTCTACGTATGACGAGTTGTGCGACACCGATGCCGACACCTTCGGGAAGGCCTCGCGCCTCGCCGACGCCACCGAGGCCTTCGCCCGCTCCAGCGCGAGCCCGGCGGCCGCGAGGTCGGGATTGCCCTTCTCCGCGGCCGCGAGGAGCGCCGCCGCGAAGTCGTCCGTCTCCGCCGCGCCCAGGGCGGCGAGGCGGGTTGCCAGCGCCTCGACGGCGGCCTCGTCGGCCTCGGCGAGGGAGGCCGAGGCCGGAAGGCCGGTCAGCGAGGAGAGCGAGCGAGCCGCGGACTGGGATTTCCTCGTCGCGTTGGCGAGGGCGGTCTCCTTGCTCGCGACCTCGGACTCGCTCTTCAGGTAGGCCGGGCGCGCGATCATGCCCGCCTCGAGCTTGGCCTCGGCGAGGGCGAGATGCGTCCGAGAGGCCTCGAGGTCGGAGCGCGCCGCCTTTTCCGCGGCGTAGGCCTGGAGGGCCGCGTACCAGGCCTGCTCGACGCCCTTGACCGCGGCGAAATAGGCCGAGCGCGCCCCGGCCCGCGCCGTCGCCTCGTCGATGGCGTCTATCGCGGCCAACGCGGCGTTCCTCCCGCCGTCGTAGATCGTCTGCGAGGCCGAGAGGCCGAGGGATGCGCGGAAGGTCGAGAGGAAGGACTCGCTCCCGCCGAAGCTGAAGCCCGTCTGGGCCGTGGCGGAGAGCTGGGGCAGGAGCTCGTTCGAGCGCGACCTGCGCGCGAGGACGGCCGAGTCGACGGCGAGGAGGGCCTTGCGGAGGGCCGGCGACTTCGCCAGCGCGAGCTCGCGGGCCTGGGCCAGCGTCGTCGGGGCGGGCGGCGCGACGGCTTGGCCGCCTGCGGTGCCGCCCGCGGCGGCGAAAGTCTCCGGAATGGGCGTCGCGGCCCGCTCGGCCGAGACCGGCGTTCCCGCGACCAGGGCGGCGAGCGCGATGGCCGCCGCGGTTCGTAGCGTAAGGCTCATGGATGGACTCCTATTCGTAGCGCAGCGCGTCGATGGGATAGAGGTTCGCGGCCTTCCTCGCGGGGTAGAACCCGAAGAAGATGCCGACCCCGGCCGCGAAGGCGGCCGACACGGCGATGATGCCGGGTCGCACCGAGGTCGGGATGCCCCCGAACCTGCGGAGCAGGGCCGCGACGGCGAGGGCGAGGAGGATGCCGACCAACCCGCCGAGCATGCTCAGGATGACCGATTCGGAGAGGAACTGCATGAGGATGTCCCGCTTGCGCGCGCCGACGGACATGCGGATCCCTATCTCCCTCGTCCGCTCGGTGACCGAGACGAGCATGATGTTCATGATGCCGATGCCGCCGACCACGAGGGATACCCCCGCGATCGCCGCCAGGAGGCTGGTGAGGGTCTTCGAGGTGGCCGATGCGGTGGCGATGATCTGGGACTGGTTCATGACCTCGAAGTCGTCCTCGGCCCCCTCCGCGAGGCGGTGCGACTCGCGCAGGATCGTCGTGACTTCGGCCTGCGCCGCGTCCATGTACTCGGCCTTGACCGCGCTCATCTCGATCGATCCCATGTAGCGGCCTCGCGCGAGTCTCGTGATCGCCGTCTCGAGGGGCACCATGACGACGTCGTCCTGGTCGTCCCCCATGGGGCTCGAGCCCTTCGAGGCGAGGACCCCGACGACCGTGAAGGGCGTCGAGCCGACGCGCACCCGGGCGCCGACCGGGTCGCCGTCGCCGAAGAGCTTCCGGGCGACGGTCGTGCCGAGGACGACCACCTTGCTCCTCACGGCGTTGTCGCGGTCGGTGAAGAAGTCGCCCGAGGCCACCGACCACTGCTTGATCTCGAGGTAGTCCGGCTCCACTCCGTAGAAGGAGGTCGACCAGCTGGTCTCGCTCCCCGCGCCGTCGCCGCCCACGACCGTGGCGCCGCCCCGCGCGACCCCGGAGACCGCGGACACGTAGCTCGACTCGGAGCGGATCTTGGCCACGTCCTCGGTCTTGAGCCGGTTCCCCTGCTGGGGGCCCCGCGGGGGCATCACCATGAGGAGGTTGGTGCCCATGGACGCTATCTGCCTGGCCACCTGTTCCTGCGAGCCCTGGCCCACGGCCACCATGACGATGACCGAGCAGACGCCGATGATGATGCCGAGGGAGGTGAGCATGCTCCGCATCTTGTTGCGGAAGATGCTCCTCGCGGAGAGGGTCACGAGCTTGCCCGCGGTCATGTCGACCTCCCCTCGTCCCTCGCGCCGGCGAGGACGGCGTGCCGGGCCTGCCACTCGCGCAGGTCCCCGGCGGCGCTCCGCGCCTCGACGACGGGCCTGTCAGAGACGATCTCGCCGTCGCGCATCGTGACGACGCGCTTCGTGTACGCGGCCACCTCGGGCTCGTGGGTGACCATGACGATGGTCTTGCCGCGCTGGTTCAGTTCCTGGAAGAGGCTCATCACCTCCATCGTCATCTCGGAGTCGAGGTTCCCCGTGGGCTCGTCCGCGAGGATGAAGGCCGGGTCGTTGACCATGGCCCGCGCGATGGCGACGCGCTGCTGCTGGCCGCCGGAGAGTTGCGAGGGCTTGTGGTCGAGCCGCCCGCCGAGCCCCACCTCCTCGAGGGCCGCCCGGGCCCGCTCCCGCTGTCCCTCGCGGCCCGAGCGCGCGCCGTCGCGGAGGTAGAAGAGCGGCAGCTCGACGTTCTCGAGCGCCGTGGTCCTCGGCAGGAGGTTGAAGCCCTGGAACACGAAGCCGATCTTGCGGTTGCGGATCGCCGCGAAATCGTCGGGCCCCGCCTTCCGCGTGTCTATGCCGTCCAACGCGTACTCGCCCTCGGTGGGCTGGTCCAGGCAGCCGAGGATGTTCATCAGCGTGGACTTGCCCGAGCCCGAGGGTCCCATCACGGAGACGAACTCGCCCTCCTCGACGCTGAGGTCGAGGCCGCGTATGGCCCTCACGAGCACCTCGCCGACCTGGTAGTGGCGCTTGACGCCGCGCATCTCGATGACCGCCATGATCCTACTCCACCTTCGCCTTGAGGATGACCTGCATGCCCTCGGAGATGCCCTGGCCCGAGACCTCGGTGTTCTTGCCGTCGGTCGAGCCGACCTCGACCATGGCCACGGCCAGCTTGCCGGCGGCGTCGAGGTACCACAGGGGCTTGCGCGCCGCCTGCTTCGCCACCCCGCCCCCCGCGCTCCCGGCCGCGTTCCTGTTGCGCTGCCCGCCGAAGCTTCCCGGGCCGCCCGGACCGCCGGGGCCGCCGCCCATCAGGACCCCCGTGAGCCCGGCGGGCCTGCCGGACTGCCCCTGCGCGGCGCCCGCCGCCGCCTGCTTCCGCGCCTCGTCGTACCGCGCCTCGGCCGTCTTCCTCTGCTCCTCGGTCAGGTCCCCGAGGCCGGCGAGGAACTCGGCCTTCGCGATCTCCTTGGCGTCCATCCCGGCCGGCGTGAAGCGCAGCGCGGCGTTGGGCACGATGAGGACCTCGTCCTTGCGCTCCTTGATGAACTCGATCTCGGCGGTCATGCCGGGAAGGAGCTTGCCGTCCGCGTTGGGCGCGTCCACGATCACGGTGTAGCTCACGACGTTGCTCGAGGTCTTGGGGACGAGGCGGACCTCGCGCACGCTCCCCGCGAAGGTCCTGCCGGGCAGGGCCTCGACGGTGAAGCGGGCTTCCTGCCCCTTTCGGATCGAGCCGATGTCGAGCTCGTCCACGTCGGCCGCGATCTCCATCTTCGAGAGGTCGCCCGCGATCGTGAAGAGGCTCGCCGCGCTCGAGCTCGAGCTCTCGACGACGTTGTCGCCCTCGTCGACGTTGCGCGCGAGGATGACGCCGTCGATCGGCGAGGTCACGAAGGCGTAGCTCCCGATCTTGGTCCGCACCGATTCGAGGGCGGCCTCCGCGGCCTCGAGCTCCGCCTGGTCGACCGCGAGCGCGCTCCGGCAGGCGGCGAGGTCGAACTCGGAGAGGAGTCCCTTGGCAGCGAGCTTCTCGTTGTTCTTCACCGTCGTCGACTGCAGCTCGAGCGAGGCCTTGGCCTTGGTCACCGCGGCAACCGACTGCTTCTCCTCGAGCTTCAGCATCGCCGTGTCTATCTCGATGAGGAGCTGCCCCTTCCGCACGCGGTCGTTGTAGTCGGCGTGGACCTTCAGGGCGCGGCCGCTCATCTGCGGCAGGACCTTCACCTCGGAGACCGGCGAGAGGGTGCCCGAACTCGTCACCAGGCTCTCGATGGTCCCGCGCGTGACGGCGGTGAACTGGTAGCCGGCGGTCTTCGCGGGTGCCGTCGCCGCGCCCGCGGCAGGGGTCCTCCCCCAGAGCAGGGCCATGCCGCCGATCGCTCCGGCGGCGATGAGCAATATGATGATGATGACCGGTTTTCGCATGATCATAGGTTCTCCTTTTTTCGTGGGGCGGGGGTCGATCGCAGCACCGGCAAGCCGGCTTGAAGCGGGATAGGGGATGCGCTCGCCTTCTTCGGGAGAGTGGCGCGGGAGGGAAACCGTCCTTCGATCTCGCCCTCACCTGCGACTGCCCGGCTCGACATACTGTGCGCCACCTGCGACTCCTCAGGGATAATTGAGCAATAATCGTGCCAAGGGCCGAATTGGGGACAGACCCCCTTAAGCCGAGGGACAGGTCTCGCGCACACTTTCGCTTTGTCTCCCCTCCAGAGCACTTCTTTCCCAACCATCCCTGCACTGCGCAAGAAATGCGCAGCGCAGGGGCCGATTTGCGAGACGCCGACAGATGCCGATGGCCTGTCCCCCGTTTTGGCACTGCGCCGTCCAGACTGCTCCTCCTTGAGCTTTTGCACGGGGCGGGCTACAAAAGATGTATGGACCGACCGCGCGAGAGGCGCGGCGAAAGGAAAGCCGTGATCACTCAGAGAGGCATGCTCCCATGAAGCCAGGGGCCTATCTCGGACTCGATATCGGGGGACAGAGCATCAAGGGTTTCCGGCTGGAGGAGGGGGGGGAGGTCTCCCTTCGCGCCTCGCGGCCGACGCCCGCCGGAGGCGCGGCCGCCGTCCTCGAGGCGACGCGGACGGTGGTCGGCGCCCTCCTCGAGCCGGGCCCGGTCGCGGCAGTCGGCGTCGGCACGCCCGGCGCCGTCGATTCGGCCGGCCGCGTGGCCGCCGAGGCGGTCAACATCCCGGGCTGGCGCGGCACGGCCCTCGGCGAGGCGGTCGCGGCCGCGGCGAGCGCCCCTGCCTTCGTCCGGAATGACGGGAACCTCGCGGCCTACGCCGAGTGGGCGGCGAGAGGCGGCGAGGCGCGGGCACTCCTCTTCGTCGGGCTGGGCACGGGCATCGGCGGCGGCTTCGTCGAGGAAGGACGCATCCTCGCCGGCATCGACGACCGCGCCGTGGAGATCGGCCACGTCGTCGTCCGTCCCGGCGGCAGGACCTGCGCCTGCGGCCGGGACGGCTGCGTCGAGGCCTACGCCTCGGGCCCCTCCATCGGCCGGATCGCGGCCGAGCTCGCGCGGGAGCGCGACACGCCCCTCGCCCGCGCGATCCGCGAAACGGGCGGCAGGGCCGACGCCCGCCTCGTGTACGAGCACTTCGCCCGCGGCGACGGACTCGCCCGCGAGGTCCACGGCATCGCGGCCGAGGCCCTCGCCTTGGCCGTCGCGGCCTCGCTCGCCCTTCTCGCGCCGGACAGGGTGGTGCTCGGCGGCGGCGTGCTCGCGGGGGCCGGCGCCCTCGTCGAGGACGTCGCCGCACTCGTCCCCCGCTATGTCTACGACGCCGCGTACCGCGATTGCCGCTTCGAGGCCGCCCTCCTCGGGCCGGAGGCCGGCCTCCTCGGCGCGGCTCTTTACGGCGCCGGCGCGGTCCTCCCCCGCGGGGAGCTCATGGCCCTCTCGGCGCTGGCCGCCCGGGGGCTCGGGCGTCCCTGAGAGGGGGTCGCCGGAAGCCTGCGGAAAACGTCGCTTTTCGCCGATACTATAACGATGCAGGGGTTCCCTACTCGGGCGTAGTACCGCCCGGAACGCCGCAGACCCTCGCAGAGGTCGGACATGCGCAGCCGCTTCGCTCTCGTCCTCGCCATCCTGTTCCTCGCCGCCTTTTCCCTGGCCGCCCAGGAGAGCCCTCCCGCCGCGGCGGAGGCGGCCACGCCAGCCGCCGAGGCCGCCCCGCCCGCTGCCGGAACCGCCGAAGCCGCCGCGCCCGCGGCGGAAGCGGCCACGCCCGCCGCCGAGGCCGCCGCGCCCGTGACCGTCGAAGCGGCCACGCCCGAGGCCGCCCCGGCCGACGGAAGCGCGGCCGCG
>CAYNPQ010000084.1:9962-15865 GCA_964399065.1 uncultured Treponemataceae bacterium
GACCGTCGAAGCGGCCACGCCCGAGGCCGCCCCGGCCGACGGAAGCGCGGCCGCGACGGCCGCGTCCCCCGAGTCGGCTCCCGTCGAGGTCGGCGCGGAGGCGGCCCCGATCGCAGCCGGCGATCAGTCGGCCGTCGAGGCTCCCGCCGAGCCCGCGCCTCCCGAGGAGGCGACCGCCGCGGAGGCGACCGCCGCCGAGGGCGAGGTCGTCTCCGGGCTCCAGGCCGAGGTGGAGCGCCTCGGCTCGGCCCTCGAGGAGGCCAACTCCATCATCGACGAGCTCCGCGCGGAGACCTGGGGCCTCCGCGAGAAGGCGGACGCCGCCGAGGCTCTGGCCCGGTCCGAGCGCGACGCGGCCGACGCGGCCGTGGCCCAGGCCGAGGCCGCGCAAGCCGAGGCCGAGGAGGCGCGCGCCGCGGCGGCGAACACGGCCGGCGAGGAGGCGGACCAGGCCCGCGCCGAGGCGGACGACGCGCGCGCCGAGGCCGACTCGGCCTGGTTCGAGGCGGCGCAGGCCTCCTCGCGCGCCGACGCCGCGGAGGCCGAGGTGGCGGCCCTCAAGGAGAAGTTAGCCGAACTCGAGAAGCGCCTCGCCGCCTTCGAGGCCTCGCGCGAGGTCAAGGCCGAGGCCCTCTCGTCCTGGGGCGGGCTCCGCCTCGACCCGAAGGCCTATCCCGAGCTCGTGATGAAGGGCTTCGACGGCTCCAAGAGCCGCCTCGGCGCCTGGAGGATCGCGGACGGCGTCGCAACCCAGACCGACGCCTCGCAGTTCTTCTCGCGCCTGACCTTCGCCCTGGTCCAGTCCCCCAAGCCGACCCTCTACTCCTTCGACGTCAAGGCCGGGCCCAAGGGCTGGGTCGGCGCCGGCCTCCACTTCTTCGCCGAGGGCGTGCGGAAGCCGCGCGGCTACGGCGAGGGCAAGAGCCTCCTCGTCTGGCTCACCCGCGACGCGAAGATGCGCGGCGACAACGAGACCTACCTGCAGATCTACCGCAGCGACGACGACGTCAACATGGAGCGCGTCCTCGACGCCGAGATCAAGGAGGGCGTCGCGGCCTGGAACCACCTCGACCTGCTCTACGAGCCCGGCGCGGAGTTCGTCGTCATCGCCGTCAACGGCACGGTGCGCGCGGCCTACCGCACCTTCTTCGGCATCGGCTCGGGCGTCGCCATATCCCTCCGGACCCTCGGCGAGGGAGTCGCCTTCCGGAATCTCGAGGTCCGTCGCTGAGAACGACGCGTTGGCCGAAAGAGCAAGAGGGGAACCTTTCCCAAAGGTTCCCCTCTTGCGATCTCCCTTCCAAATACCCCGTGATCGCCTAACTCTCCGACCCCGGCGCCGCGCCCGCGACGGGCAGGTCCCTGCCGAAGGCCGCGAAGAGGGCCGTGCCGAGGGCGCCGAAGCCGGCCGCGACGAGGAAGTTCGCCGCGGGCGAGATCTTCCAGAGCCAGGCGCTCGAGAGGGCCGCTGCCGAGACGACGAGGTCGCGGACGAGGTAGTAGGCCCCGAAGGCGCGCGCCTTCGCGTCCTCGGGCGCGAGGTCCATGATGAGGGCCTTGCGCGTCGGCTCCCCGAATTCCTTGAGTCCCCTCACGACGAAGGCGAGGATGAACATCGGGAAGGAGCGCGAGGCGAGGAGCACGAGGGGGAAGAGGGTGAAGAAGCCGAAGGTGGCGAGCACGAAGGGCTTCTTGCCGCGGCGGTCGGCGAGCCAGGCGACGGGGATGTAGACGAGCATGGCTACCGCCATCTCGATCGCGGTGAGGATCCCGAACTGGAAGGCCGTGAGGCCGTTCTCGTTCACGGCCCAGACCACGACGAAGGCGTAGGGGATCTGCTCGGCGAAGCGGATGAGGATGTCGCTCGCGAGGAGGCTCCGCAGGGCGGGGCTGAAGAGCTCGCGGAGTGGCCTGCGCCCGCCAGGGGCCGCCGGGCCCGCGCCCGCGTCCCCCGCCATGAGCAGGCGCGTCGCGACGAGGCCGGCGAGGCCCATCGCGAAGGCCGCGCAGAAGGCCGCGCGCGTGCCCTGGACCTTGCCGTAGGCGTTGATGAGGAGGCCGCCCGCGAGGGGGCCGAGGGCCATGGGCACGCGCCGCGTGAAGGAGTGCAGGGACACGCCGAGGCTGCGCCGGTCCTTCGGAACGGCCTTCGACACGAGGCTCATGATGGCCGGCAGGCTGACCGCGGTCCAGGAGATGAAGAGGACGGAGCCGGCTAGGACCATCCTCCAGTCGGGCACGAGGATGACGAGGAGGTAGCCCGCGAGGGCGACGAGGGTGAAGAGCTCGAGCGAGCGCTTGTGGCCGATGCGGTCGGCGAGCCAGCCTCCGGGGAAGGAGTACAGGGCCGAGAGGAGGTTGTCCATCGCGTTGAGGGCGCCGACGGCCCAGGCGCCACCGCCGAGCGCGAGGATGTACAGGGGCAGGAAGCGCTCGGCCATCTTCTCGCCCATGCCGACGAGGACGACGAGGAGGAGCATGGAGGCCATGCTCCCGCCCCTTCCGGAGAGGCGCGCGGGGCGCCCGCCGTCGCGGCCCATGCCTCAGGCGATGCGGTCCCGCCTCGCGACCTCGAGGCGGCACCAGGCGTAGAGGGAGTCGTAGACCTCGAACTGCGCGCCGATGTTCGCGGCGTCCTCCGGGTAGCGCAGCGAGTAGCCCACGGCGATCGCCTCGAGCCCGGCCGCCACGGGATGGTCCGACAGGCGGTCCGTGTCGGCGCAGCCGACGATCTCGGCCAGCATGAGGAGGGCGGGATCCCCGAGCCCGTACTCCTTCACGATGGTCTGGAAGGAGCACTCGCCGCCGCGGTGGCCGAGCTCGGCCCCGCTCGAGTCGAAGGGGATGGCGCCCGTCTCCTTGGCGACCTCCTCGACCCGGCTCGCCGGGACGAAGAGGAACTCGGCCTCGCTGTCCACGAAGCGCGAGATGAGCCACGGGCAGGCGACGCGGTCGACGTGCACGTGCGATCTGGTGATCCACCTCATGGCGTTCCGCCTTTCCCGCGCTTCCCGCGCGGCGCGCGATCAGACCCTGGCCGCGATCCCCGCGAGGAGGCGCCAGAAGCGGGCCACGGAGGCGGTCTCCACGGCCTCGTCGGGCGAGTGGGGATAGCGGATCGTCGGCCCGATGGAGATCATGTCCCAGCCGGGGAAGAGGGGCCGGAAGAGCCCGGTCTCGAGGCCGCCGTGGGTCGCGCGGATCTCGCAGTCCGAGCCGAAGGCCTCGCGGTAGACGGCCTTGGCGATCCCGAGGAGGGGGCTCGTCGGGTCGGGCGTCCAGGCGGGGGAGGGCGAGCTCCGCTCGCAGGAGCCGCCGGCCTCGCGGAAGAGGCGCTCGATCTCGAGGACCGTGCGCTCCTTGGACGCGTCCGACTCGCTGCGGGCCAGGGCCTTCGTCTCGAGCGCCAGGCCGCCCTTCCCGTCGGGCGCGAGCCGCGCCACGCCGAGGCTGCAGGAGTTCCCCGTAAGGCCGGGGATGGCGGCGCTCATCGCGAGGACGCCGTTCGGCAGGGCGAGGAGGAGGTCGAGGGCGCGGGCGGAATCGGCGTCGCCCAACGCGGGGCCGCCGCTCGCCGCCGTCGCGACCGAGACCTCGAGGCCGGGATCGGCGTCGCCCAACGCGGCCTTGCGCGCCTTCGCGGCGTCGCGGAGGGCCGCCTCCCAGGCGGCGCGCGCGGCCCCGGGCAGCGCGACCACGGCGCGGGCGCTCCGGGGTATGGCGTTCGCCGCGCTGCCGCCCTCGAAGGCGGCCAGGCGGCAGGGGCCGGCGGCGCGCAGGATCGAAGCGAGCTCGCGCAACGCGTTGCCGCGGCCGAGGTGGATGTCCACGCCGGAGTGGCCGCCGAGGAGCCCGTCGACGCGGACCTCGAGCCAGTCGCCGGCGGCGGCCGAGGCGGGCATCGCCAGGGTCGAGGCGACGCGCGCGCCGCCCGCGCAGCCGATGCAGATCTCGCGGTCCGACTCGCTGTCGAGGTTGACGAGGATGTCCCCGCGGAGGGTGCCGGGCTTGAATCCCCGCGCCCCGTCCATGCCGTCCTCCTCGCACAAGGTGAGGAGGAGCTCGAGGGGGCCGTGGGGGAGGTCCCGCGACTCGGCGAGGGCGAGGGCCGCCGCGATGCCGATGCCGTTGTCCGCGCCGAGGGTCGTGCCCGAGGCGCGGAGCCAGGCGGGGTCCGCGGGGTCGATCCGGGGCCTGATGGGGTCGCGGGCGAAGTCGTGGGCGACCCCTTCGCCGGCCTGGGCCACCATGTCGAGGTGGGCCTGCAGGATCAGGATGCGCCGCCCCTCCATGCCCGGCGTCGCGGGCGCGCGGATTATCACGTTGCCCGCCTCGTCGCGGAAGGCTTCGAGCCCGCGGGAGCGCTCCCGCGCGACTATGGCCTCGGCGAGCCCGCCCTCGCCCCGCGAGGGATGGGGGAGGGCGCAGATGAAGGCGAAGATGGACCAGAGGGCGGCGGGCTCGAGGCCCGCGAGCCAGGAGGCGCCGGCGGTTCCGCTCATCGCGCGCCTCCCTTGCCGTCGAGGGAGGCGAGCTTGGCGACGCGCTCGGCGTGCCTGCCCCCCGCGAAGCGGGCGTTCATGAAGGCCGCGAGGACCTTGGTCGGAGGCACGGTGTAGGAGACGCGGCCGCCCATCGCGACGAAGTTCGCGTCGTTGTGCTCGCGGGCCATCGCCGCGGTGAACTCGTCGTGCACGAGCGCGCAACGTATGCCGGGCAGCTTGTTCGCGGCCATCGAGATGCCGATGCCCGTGCCGCAGAGGAGGATGCCGAAGTCGTAGCCGCCCTTCGCGTACTCCGCGCAGGCGCGCTCGGCGACGTCCGGGTAGTCGACCCGGTCCTCCGATTCGACGCCGAGGTCGGTCACGACGTGGCCCTGCGCCTCGAGCCAGCCGCGCAATTCGTGCTTGAGCGAGACGGCCCCGTGGTCGTTCGCGATTACGATACGCATGACGATAGCATACCACGGCGCGGCGGGGCCGTCAGCAGGGACGGCTCCGCCGGCGGGGCTTCGGGGGTTATTTGTATGTAGCCTGGAACTTCGCGAAGAGGGAGACGACTTCCTTGAGCCGGTCGGTCGGCGGGAGGATGGTCGTGCGGAAGTGCGCCGTGCCGGGGATCTGGCCGAAGCCCGTGCCGGGCACGACGCAGATGCCGGTGGCCTCGAGGAGGGCCATGCAGTACTCCTCGTCGGTCCTGCCGGCCGGGAGCGTGATGCGCGGGAAGGCGTACATCGCGCCCGCGACGACGTTGCACTGGATGCCGGGTATCGCGCCGAGCCCCTCCGCGAGGAGCTTCGCCCTCGCGCGGAGCTCCGAGAGGATGCCCTCGCGCTCCTTGCGGAAGAGCTCGTGGCTCGGCTCGCCCTCGCGGGGCGGCCGGACCATGCACCAGGTCGCGACCTGGCCGGGCAGGTTGGAGCAGAGGCTCACGGACTGGAGCTTCGTGATCTGGGCGACCACGTCCGCGGGGATGTTGCGGATCTCCATGTAGCCGCCGCGATGGCCGCACTCGCCGAGGTAGCCCTTGGAGCAGGAGTGGAAGGAGAAGAGGGACACGCCGGTCTCCTCCTTCTCGCTCATCACCTTGGCGAAGGAGACGAAGGAGTCGCCGGGGCGGTAGACGTTCTCCTGGTAGACCTCGTCCGCGAGGATCGCGAGCCCGTGGTCGCGCGCGAAGTCGATGACCATGGAGATGTTGTCGCGGCCGAGGACCGAGCCCGTCGGGTTGCCCGGGTTGATCACGCAGATGGCCTTGACCTTGACGCCGAAGCGGCGGGCCTCGTCGATCGACTCCTCGAGGAGCTGGCGCGAGAGGCTCCAGTCCTTGCCCTCGTCGAGGTAGTAGTGGACCTGCTTGCCCTCGTACAGGGTGATGGTGGCCGAGTAGAGGGGGTACTGGGG
>CAYNPQ010000085.1:0-15473 GCA_964399065.1 uncultured Treponemataceae bacterium
TGGCCTTCGCCTTGTAGTCGTTCATGCGCGCCCAGGCCCCGGCCTCGTCGATCACGTCGATGGCCTTGTCGGGGAGGCGGCGCTCGGTGATGTACTGGGCCGAGAGGCGGACGGCGAGCTCGAGGGCCTCGTCCGAGTAGCGGACGTTGTGGTACTCCTCGTACTTGGTCCTGAGGCCCTTGAGGATCTCCACGGTCTCGCCCTGGCTCGGCTCGACGATGTCGATCTTCTGGAAGCGCCGCGACAGGGCCCGGTCCTTCTCGAAGAACTTGTTGTACTCGTCGTAGGTGGTGGAGCCGATGCAGCGGAGCCGGCCCGAGGTGAGGGCGGGCTTCAGGAGGTTCGAGGCGTCGAGGGAGCCGCCGGAGACGGCGCCCGCGCCCACGATGGTGTGGATCTCGTCGATGAAGAGGATGACCCTCTCCTTCTTGAGGAGCTCGTCGACGACCCGCTTGACCCGCTCCTCGAAGTCGCCGCGGAACTTGGTCCCGGCGAGGAGGGAGCCCATGTCGAGGGCGTAGATCGTGTAGTCCTTGAGGCGGGGCGGCACGTTCCCGGCGACGATGCGCTGGGCGAGGCCCTCGGTGATGGCGGTCTTGCCGACGCCGGCGTCGCCGACGTGGATGGGGTTGTTCTTGAGCCTGCGGCAGAGGACCTGGACGGTGCGCTCGATCTCGGCCTCGCGGCCGATGACCGGCTCGAGCCTGCCCTCGCGGGCGGCCTGGGTCAGGTTGGAGGCGAAGCGCTCGAGGGGGTTCACCCGGCCCTGGGCCCGGGGCTTCCGCTCCTCTCGCTCCTCGCCGGACTCCTCCTCGTCCTCCTCCTCGTCCTCGTCGAAGGAGGGCTCGCCGTCGGGACCCTCGCCGTGGGAAATGACCTCGAGGAGCTGGAGCCGCTTGACGCCGGACTTGCGGAGGTAATAGGCGGAGTAGTTCCGCTCTTCGTCGTAGAGCGAGACGAGGACGTCGGCTACCTCGACCTCCTCCTTGCCCGCGGCCTGGGACTGGAGGACGGAGCGCTCGATGACGCTCTGGAAGCCGGCCGTCTGGACCGGCTCGGCGTTCTTGACCTGGGGGATCTTCTGCTCGAAGTAAGCCTCCATGCCGCGCCTGAGCTGCTCCACGTCGGCCTCGCAGGCCTCAATTATGCCGCGGACCTGCTCGAACGAGAGGGCGGCGTAGAGGATGTGCTCCGGGGTGAGGTACTCGTGGTTGCGGAGCTTGGCCTCGTTGTACGCCGCGTTGAATATGGCCTGGACTTCCTGGCTGACCTTCATGCCTACGCCTTCTCCATGGTGCACTTGAGGGGGAAACCGTTCTGCCTGGCGAGCTGGTGCACCTGGCCCACCTTGGTCGCCGCTATGTCGTAGCTGAAGACCCCGACCGTGCCCTTCCCCTTCTTGTGCACGTCGAGCATGATCCTCGTGGCCTCGGGCAGGGGCTTGTGGAAGATCGTCATCAGCACCGAGACCACGAACTCCATGGTCGTGTAGTCGTCGTTGAGGAGGAGCACCCGGTACTCGTCCGGCTCCTTGAGCTTCTCCTCCTCGCGGGTCAGAAGCTCGCCATCTGGTTGCCTGTCATTCGCCATGGTCGATACTACCGTTAAAATACAATCTAGGTCGGGTAAAAACAAGTACGCCCGGGTTCCGGCCGCGGTTCGGCGCGGAATCCATCCACATTTTCGCCTTGGTGGTATATAGTATCGACTTATCCGGAGGTTGGAGATGCGATCTCGGCTCTTCCTGGTCTCATGCGCCTTGCTTGCGGCGGTCGCCGCCCGGGCGCAGGTCGCCGGCCCCAAGGTGGCCCTCGTCATCGGCAACGGCTCCTACGCGGCCACCCCCCTCAAGAACCCCCCGAACGACGCGAAGGACGTGGCCGCGGCCCTCGGACGGCTCGGCTTCGCGGTGACCAACCTCCTCGACGCCGACCAGAAGCAGATGAAGCGGGCGATCGACGACTTCGGCGACCGCTGCAAGGGCGCCTCGGTGGCGCTGTTCTACTATTCGGGCCACGGCGTCCAGGTCAACGGCGAGAACTGGCTCATACCCGTCAAGTCGGAGATCCAGGACGCCCGGGACGTCGAGTACGAGGGCGTGCAGCTCGGCCGCGTCCTCGGCGCCATGGAGGGGGCCGGGGCGGGCACGAACGTCCTCATCCTCGACGCCTGCCGGAACAATCCCTTCCCCGGGGCGGAGCGCTCCGCGGCGCGGGGCCTCGCGGTCGTCGGCCGCAAGCCGCCCGAGAGCGTCATCGTCTACTCGACCGAGGCGGGAGAGACCGCGGCCGACGGCGCCGGCCGCAACGGGACCTTCACCGAGGCCTTCCTCCGCAACATCGAGAAGGCCGAACTCTCCCTGAACGGCGTCCTCATGGCCGTGAACGCCGAGGTCCGCAAGGCGACCGACAACCGCCAGCGGCCCGCCCGCTACGACAACCTGACCCGGGACGTCTACCTGAGCCCGGCCCTCGCCAAGCCCCCGGTCCAGGGCGGAGGGGCCGCCCCGGCCTCCCCCCCGGCCCAGCCCGCGGCCCCCGTGGTGAAGAAGCCGAGCCTCATCGTCGAGCGCTCCTACGGCTCGGTCCGCATCGAGACCAAGGCCCCCGGCGTCCTCTACCTCGGAGGGGAGGCGCTCGGCGATATCTCCCCCGGCGCCGAGGCCCTCCTAAACGACATCGAGGTCGGCAACGTCGCCCTCGAGATGCGCTACGCGGACGGCACGGTCGAGCGGGTCGGCGTGACGGTCGCCAAGAACGCCGCCTCCCTCGCCTCCTTCTCGCAGGGGCCGAGGCCGGGCGATCCCCGCGTGCCCCGCTCCGGCCTCGTCGCCGAGTGGCTCTTCGACGGGGACGCCCGCGACACCGGCGGCGGGGGCCTGAACGGCGTCGTGACCGGCGCGAAGCCGACCGAGGACCGTTTCGGGCGGGCGGGCAAGGCCTACAAGTTCGAGGGGAGCGACTACATCAAGGTGGCGAGCGCCCCGGCCCTCAACTTCGGCAAGGGCGCCTTCACCGTCGCCTTCTGGCTCAAGACCTCGGGCGACTGCGGCAACTCGAGCGACGACTACTTCATCTCGAAGTACCGCGACGACAAGACCCACGGCTGGTCGATCAAGGAGCGCGAGGCCGGCCTCGCCCTCCTCACCAACGAGGCCGACTGGGACCAGACCTTCGCCGACCGCAAGATCAACGACGGGGGCTGGAGGTTCATGGTCGTGACCCGCAAGGCCGACGGCCAGAAGCTGGTCTACGTGGACAGCGCCAAGGTGCTCGACTACAAGGCGGCCTCCCACGACGTCTCGAACGACCAGGAGCTCCTCTTCGGCCGCGACGCCATGGACAACTGGAACGCCAAGTGCTCGCTGGACGACGTCCGCTTCTACAACCGCGCCCTGTCCGAGGCCGAGATCGAGGCCCTCTTCCGCGAGAACGGCTGGAGCGGCAAGGCGGGCGCCCCCGCGGTCCCGCGCTCGGGCCTCGTCGCAGAATATCTTTTCAACGGCGACGCGAAGGACTCGGGCGGCTCGGGCCTCGACGGCACGGTCGTGGGCGCCAAGCCGGCCGCGAATCGCTTCGGCAAGTCCGGCATGGCCCTCCAGTTCGACGGCAAGGAGCTGGTCAAGGTCCCGAGCAAGCCGGCCCTCAACTTCGGGAAGGGCGACTTCTCCGTCTCATTCTGGATAAAGACCGAGGGCGACTGCGGCTCGGGGAGCCACGACTACTTCGTGGCCAAGTACACCACGGACTCGGGCAACGGCTGGTCGATCAAGGAGAGCGAGGGGGCCATCGGCCTCCTCACCACCTCGGGCACCTGGGACCAGAAATTCCAGGACAAGAAGATCAACGACGGGAAATGGCGGCACATCGTCGCGGTCCGCCGCTCGGACGGACACAAGTCGGTCTATTGCGACGGCGAGAGGACCCTGGACTACGACATCGCGGTCAACGACGTCTCGAACGACACCGATCTCGTCTTCGGCCGCAACGAGCCCTACAATTCCTACGCGAAGTGCCTTCTCGACGACGTCCGCATCTACAATCGCGTCCTGAGCCAGGACGAGGTGAAGGTCCTCTTCGCCGAGGGGGGCTGGACGGGCAAGTAGGGGAGGGCAGCCTTGACACTCCCGCCCCCCGCGACTATTTTTACGCGTACAGGCTACGATGGAGACGAGTAGCCGCGATGCGAAGCCAAGAGAGAGGGCGGCCCCAGGCTGAGAGGCGCCCGGCCTGCGCGGCGGCGAAGACCACTCCTGAGCCGTTCCCGTGAAAGGCGCTCCCGGGCCCAGGCCCGAGGGCACCGAGTATTGGGGACCGGGCGCTCCCGTCACAGGGCATTCGAGCGCGGCCCGCGGCGCGAGCGGCTGGCCGAAGTAAGGTGGTACCGCGGATTCCGCGCCCCGCGCGACGTCGTCGCCCGGAGGCGGGCCCCCGAACAGAGGAGGCTCCCGGAGTTCGTCCTTACGCAAACGCCGGGAGGGATCCGGGCGGAGCGCGGGGACGCGCCCCGGGGGCCTCTTCCGTCATGGGAGTACCCGCATGGAAAACAGCGTCGAGACCATCCGCCACTCGGCCGCCCACGTCATGGCCGAGGCCGTCCTCCGCCTCTATCCCGGGACCAAGTTCGGCATCGGACCCGCGATCGACGACGGCTTCTACTACGATTTCCAGCTCCCGAAGCCGATCGCCGACGAGGACCTCCCCGCCATCGAGAAGGAGATGCGCCGCATCATCTCCTCGGGCGCCCAGTTCGCCCGCCGGGAGGTCTCCAAGGAAGAGGCGCGGAAGCTCTTCGCCGACCAGGGCTTCAAGCTCGAGCTCATCGAGGAGCTCGAGGGCACCATCTCCGTCTACGAGCAGGACGGCTTCCTCGACCTCTGCCGCGGCCCCCACGTCGCCTCGACCCGCGAGATCAGGCCCGACGCCTTCAGGCTCCGCGCCGTCGCGGGCGCCTACTGGCGCGGCGACGAGAAGCGACCCATGCTCACCCGGATCTACGCCTACGCCTTCGCGACCAAGCCCGAGCTCGAGGCCCACCTCAAGATGCTCGAGGAGGCCGAGAAGCGCGACTGCCGCAAGCTCGGCAAGGAGCTCGACCTCTTCTCGACCCACGAGGAGGCGGGCCCCGGCCTCATCTACTGGCACCCGAAGGGCGGCCGTTTCCGCGTCGAGCTCGAGAAGTGGTGGCGCGAGGAGCACTACCGCAACGGCTACGAGATCCTCTTCACCCCGCACATCGGCAAGAGCTGGCTCTGGGAGACCTCGGGACACCTCGGCTTCTACAAGGCGGGCATGTACTCCCCGATGAAGATCGACGAGGACGACTACTACATCAAGCCGATGAACTGCCCCTTCCACATCATGATCTACAACAACTCCGGGCACTCCTACCGCGAGCTCCCGCTCCGCTGGGCCGAGCTCGGCACCGTCTACCGCTACGAGCGCTCCGGCACCCTGCACGGCCTCATGCGCGTGCGCGGCTTCACCCAGGACGACGCCCACATCATCTGCACCCCGGAGCAGATCGAGGACGAGATCTCCGAGGTCCTCCGCTTCTCGCTCTACATGCACCGGACCCTCGGCTTCAAGGAGATCAAGGCCTACCTCGCCACCAAGCCCGCCGGCGACGGCTCGGTGGGCGCGCCGGAAATGTGGGACACCGCCCTCGCCTCCCTCAAGAAGGCCGTCGACAAGGAGGGCCTCGCCTACGAGGTCGACGAGGGCGGCGGCGCCTTCTACGGCCCCAAGATCGACCTCAAGGTCAAGGACGCGATCGGCCGCGAGTGGCAGCTGACCACCATCCAGTTCGACTTCAACGAGCCCGAGCGCTTCCAGATGGAGTACGTCGACGCCGACGGCCAGCGCAAGCGGCCCTACATGGTCCACCGCGCCCTCCTCGGCTCCATCGAGCGCTTCTTCGGCGTCTACCTCGAGCACACCGCGGGCGCCTTCCCCGTCTGGCTGGCGCCCGAGCAGGCCGTGGTCATCCCCGTCGCGCCGGCCTTCGACGACTACGCGCGGAAGGTCGTGGCCGAGCTCAAGGCCGCGGGCCTGCGCGCCCGCGCCGACCTCTCGGACGGGCGCATGAACGCGAAGATCCGCGACGCGCAGGGGCAGAAGGTCCCCTACATGCTCGTCGTGGGACAGAAGGAGGCGGACGAGGCCGCGGTCTCCGTGCGCAAGCTCGACGGGAGCCAGGAGAACGGCGTGAAGCTCGCCGACTTCAAGGCCAGGGTCCTCGCGAAGATCGCCGACAGGGCGATAGAGGCGTAAAGGACGCGATGGGCGAAATGGGAGACGGGAGCGGAGGCCGGGGCGGGAGCCTCGGCCCCCTCCTCCGTTCGGCGCTGGGCCTGCCCCTCCTCGGCTTCGTGGGCTGCGCCCTCCTCCTCGGGCTCAGGATCGCCATATCGGGCAAGGTGTCCTACACCTACCTGGCCTGGAACCTCTTCCTCGCCCTCGTGCCCTATGTCGTCGCCGCGGCCGGCTCCTTCGCCGTCCGGCGCGCCGCCCCGGGGCGGCGGCGCGCCCTCGCCGCGGCCCCCGTCGCCTTCCTCTGGCTGGTCTTCTTCCCCAACGCGCCCTACATCTTCACGGACTTCATCCACGTCTTCAACCGCACCTTCCTCCGAGCGCGGCCCTCGGACTGGCTGGGACTGAACGCCCTCGTCTGGTACGACATCCTCATGAACGCGGCCTTCGCCTTCATCGGGCACTTCATGGGCCTCGTGTCGCTGTGGACGATCGGCAGGGCCGCGCGCGCCGCCTGGGGGAGGGCGGCGGCCAACGCCCTCCAGCTCCTCGCCATCCTCCTCGCGGGCTTCGGCATCTACCTCGGCCGCTTCTCGCGCCTCAACTCCTGGGACGTCGTCGCCGACCCGCGGCGGGTGGTCGCGGAGATCGCCGAGGCGACGGCCGACCCGAAGGCGCTGCTCTTCTCGGCCGCCTTCTCGGCCTTCATCCTCCTCTCCTACGCGGCCCTCGCCCTCTTCAAGGCCATGCCCGACCCCGTCCCCGGCCCCGACCGGCCGTCCTGAATCGCCTAACGCTTCCTTCCCAGCGCCCCGAGGATCCCCGCGCAGTCGTTGGTGATCAGGGCCCAGGCCCCGCCGGCCTCCAGGCGGGCCGCCTCGCCGGCCTCGTCCACCGTCCAGGCCATCGCCCGGACGCCGTGGGCCTCGAGCTCCGCGAGGTTCGCCGGCGTGAGGTAGCCGAAGCGGGGCTTGAAGTACCGCGCGCCGTGGCGCTCGCAGTAGTCGCCGGCCTCGATCATCCAGTTGCCGGTGATGAAGGCCGCGTCGATCTCCGGCGCGAGCCTCCGGCAGAGGGCCATGGACTGGTGGTTGAAGGAGGAGAGGATCACCCGCTCCTCCATGCCCCGCTCCCTCACCGCCGCGATGGTCCTCTCCTCGAGGCCGGGATACTCGAAGAGGTAGTTCTTGAGCTCGATGTCGGTGACGAGGTCGAGTCCGCGCGCGAAGTCGAGGTACTCCTCGAGGGTCGGCATCGCATGACGCGCGGACGGGTCGGCGGGGCCGCCCCTCGCCCTCGCGAAGCCGGCCCCCGCGTCGAGCCGCCGGAGCTCGGCCAGCGTCAGGTCCCGCACCTGCCCCGAGCCGTCGGTGGTCCGGTCGACGCTCTCGTCGTGGATCACCACGAGCCGGCCGTCGGCCGAGAGCTGGACGTCGAGCTCGATGCCGTCGCAGCCGGCCTCCGCGGCCGCCCGGAAGGAGGCCATCGTGTTCTCCGGCTCGGCCCTCGGCCAGCCCCGGTGGGCGAAGACGCGCAGCATGGCCTCACTCCCTCCCGCGGCCCGCGGGCCGCGAGGTCGAGCCCCTGACCACGAGGCGCGGCGGATACTCCACCCTCGTGATGACGTTGGGCGAATCCGAGGAATCCCTCCGCCCCTCGATCCTGCCGAGCAGCATCGCGAAGGCGTTGTGGCCCTTCTCGACGATGTAGTTGTCCACCGTCGTCAGGGAGATGGGCCGGAGGCGCGAGGGGAAGACGTTGTCGAAGCCGCAGACGCTCAGGTCGCCGGGGACCGAGAGCCCGGCCTCTACCATCGCGTCGATCGCGCCGTAGGCCACCATGTCGTTCACCGCGACGATCGCCGTCGCGCGACCCCCGGCCATGACCTCCCTCGCGAGGCGGTAGCCCACGTCGTGCTCGAGGAGGAGGTCGCCGAGCTCCTCCTCGGGCGCGACGCCGCGGCTGCGGGTCTCCACCTCCGCGCCGGGGCTCGAGGCCCGGAAGGTCTCCGCGAAGCCCTGGAAGCGCCGGAGGCGCACCCGGTTGCCCTCGTCGAGGGTCGTCGACACGAAGGCGACCCGCTCGTGGCCGAGCTCCGCGAGGTGCCGGGCCAGGAGTACGCCCGCCCCGTAGTTGTCCATCTCGACGGTGTCCACGCCCAGGGAGCTGTCCCTGTCCCCGACCACGACGACGGGGAGCTCCTCGGCCAGCCGCTCGAGGGCGCCGGGGGCGCGGGGCGGCATGGCGAAGATGAGGCCCGAGACCCCGGAGCCGCGCAGCATGTCGAGGTCCCGCGCCTCCGCCTCGGGCGAGCGGTAGGTGTCCATGACCATGACCTGGTAGTCCCGCTCCCAGGCGGACTGCTCGATGGACTGCACGAGCGAGGAGTAGTAGGGATTCGACACGTTGGGGCAGAGGAGGGCGACGAGCCTGCCGCTCCCGAGCCTCCGCAGGCGCGAGGCCTCGGTCTTCCGTTCGTAGCCGAGCCGCGAGGCGGCTTCGTTGACGATCCTGACCGTCTCGGCCGAGAAGGAGACGTCGGCGCGGTTGTTGAGGATCATGGAGACGGTGGCCTGCGAGTATCCCGAGAGCTCGGCCACCTGCTTCAAAGTCGAAGTCTGTTTCCTTGCCATGGCTGCCTGCATTAAAAGTTATTAAAACTAGAATACCCTGCCTCTTCCAGATCTGCAAGGAAAAGGTATTAAATTCAATAAAATAATTGAAAGTGCAATTGGGTCGTTCTTTCTGCAAAGATCGGCCAGGTACACGAAAATGAGCGGGAGGACAACCTTCCACGAAGGTTTTCCTCCCGCGCCCACCTTTCCAAGCATAAGAACTGAGCTTGGATACTCCTCCTCAGGCTCGGGATAAAACCCGGACCTCTATCGCGTCACCGAGAATGGAAGCAGTTTTGTTTGACAAGTTTCAAATATCGGGGTACTATGCTATTGAAACTTCAATTAAAAGTTCAATCACCATGCATTCAAGGGCCCGCGACTCTGTCGCTTCGGGCCTCGACGAAGGGTGGCAGGGGCGTGATGCGCATTTTCTATTCGGAGCTCTGTCTCATCGGCGGCGGGATCGAGGACAACGTCGATCGCCTGATCGCGAAGGGGGCCGAGAACATCGAGCTGATGCTCGACGGGGCGGGCTGGAACGAGTTCCACCTCCGCAAGGAAGAGATCGCCCGTTCCCTGCGGACGAAGAAAGTCCGCTATTCCGTCCATGTCCCCGTCTGGGGCTCGAACCTCACCTACGAGAACGCCCAGTACCGCGAGGCCGTGCTCGAGAGCTATCGCCAGTCCATCGCCTTCGCCGCCCTCGTGGAGGCCGGCCACGTCGTCCTCCATCCCGGCGCCTGCCCCGACCTCCACTTCAGCAAGGAGGTCGCGCGCTCGCGCTCCGCGGCGGCGATGCGCGAGCTCGCGGCCTTCGACCGGCCCCACGGCATACCCCTCCTCGTCGAGAACGTCGGCACGCCGGCGACCTCGATCTTCGACGAGGCGCAGTTCGCGGCCTTCCTCGACGGCATGCCCGATGTCCTGGGCTACCTGGTCGACGTCGGCCACGCCCATGTCTCCGGCTGGGACCTCGAGCGGCTCTTCCCCGCCCTCGGGCCGAGGTTCCGCGCCCTCCACCTCCACGACAACGACGGCTCGCGGGACGCGCACGCCCCCCTGGGCGCGGGCGACGTCGACTGGGACCGGGTCCTCGGGGCCGCGGCCGCGACGGGGCGCGACCTCGCCCTCGTGCTCGAGTACAACATCGGGACCGACCTGGGCCTCCTCCCCGAGGGCAAGGCGCGGGTCGAGGCGGCATGGGCGCGCGCCTCGGCCCGCCCGCGCGCTTGATAGGCTACGCGCCGCGGGCCGCGCGCCCGCCGGCATGCGGATACTCTCTCTCGCTCCATATCGACCCAAGGAGGACCATGCAATGAGGAGAACCCAAGCGGCCGCGGCCGTCCTGTGCCTGCTCGCCCTCGCTTCCGCCGGCGTCTTCGCCCAGGACGCGAAGAAGTACGAGGTGAAGGCGCCCATCAAGATCCAGTGGTGGCACGCCCTCGAGTCCCAGTACCTGCCCCTCGTCGACAAGATCGTCGCCGACTTCGAGAAGGCCAACCCCCTGATCGACGTCGAGGCCATCTACCAAGGCGCCTACAAGGACGTCAACGAGAAGCTCATCGCCGCCCAGGCCGCCGGCACCACCCTGCCCGCCCTCACCGTGGCCAACACCCCGCTGGTCGCCGAGTACGGCGCCTCGGGGCTCTGCGAGAACCTCGAGCCCTACGCCAAGGCGACGGGCTTCGACGTCAAGGACTTCGGCGACGGCCTCATCGCCTCCACGAGCTACGAGGGCAAGCAGGTCGCGCTGCCCTTCCTCATCTCGACGCAGATCATGTTCTACAACAAGGACATGGCGGACGCCGAGAAGATCAAGCTCCCCGAGACCTGGGCCGAGATGGACGCCTTCATGAAGAAGGCCTCGAAGAAGGCCGCCGACGGCACGGTCCAGCGCTACGCGACCGTCATCCCCGGCTGGGACCAGTGGTACTTCGAGCCCTTCTACCTCAACGCGGGCGTCGCCCTGGTCAACAAGGACAGGCAGTCGACCGACCTCGGCGGCGCCAAGGCCCTCGAGATCGCGAAGAAGATGAAGCAGTGGTGCGACGAGAAGAGCGCCTACTGGGCCTACGGCAAGGACGCGTCGAGCGTCATGCGCCAGAACTTCATCGACGGCAAGACCTTCTCCGTCATCCACACCACCTCGCTCTACGAGATGTATTCGCAGAACTGCAAGTTCAAGGTCGGCATGCAGTACCTGCCCGGCAACGCGAGGCGCGACTCCGAGGTCGGCGGCTCCGTCCTCCTCATCCCCGCCAAGAACCCGCAGGACGTGAAGAACGCGGCCTGGAAGTTCCTCTCCTACCTCACGAGCAACGAGGTCAACATGTACACGGCGCGGGGCACCGGCTACATCCCCACGCGCATCTCCGTCACCAAGTCCGCCGAGGGCAAGGCCTTCCTCGCGGAGAAGCCGGCCTTCAAGGCCGTCTTCGACAACCTCGGCCACATCTACCCGCGCATCCAGCACCCGGCCTACACGGCCTTCGCCAAGATCTGGATGCAGGAGATGGCCAAGTCCATAATCGAGGGCGGCGACATGGAGGCGGCCATGAAGAAGGCCGTGCCCCTCCTCGACGAGGCCCTCGCCGACTGAAGTCGCGCGGCGCATCGCGAATGAGGCATCGCGGTCCCGCGGATCCCCGCGGGACCGTCGATCGATCCCGGCCCCGGGCCGCGCGCCCGGGGCCGCATCCATGAGCGGGGGTATGCAAGTGTCGGACAACGCGTTGGCGCCGCGCGCCCGGACGGGGCGGGCGAGCGGGTACAGGAGGCGGGAGCGGGCCAAGGATTTCCTCTGCGTCGCGCCGGCCCTGGCTTTCTTCGCGGTCTTCGTCTACTACCCGGTCGTGGAGCTCTTCCGCATCGGCTTCACCAACTGGAACCTCATCAAGGACGACTACAAGTACGTCGGGCTCAAGAACTGGAAGTGGCTCTTCGAGGGCTCGGGCGCGAAGCCCTGGCTCTCCTCGCTGGGGATCACCTTCACCTACACCTTCTGGGAGATCCTCATCACCCTCGCCGGGGGCATCCTCCTCGCGGCCCTGTTCAACCGCGGGAGCAAGGCATTCTCCGCGATGCGAGCCATCGTCTTCATGCCGAAGTACATCGCCATCTCCACCTCGGCCATCGTCTTCATGTGGATCCTGAACGACCAGTACGGCGTCATGAACTACGCCCTGGGCCTCGCCGGGATCCCGCCCGTGAAATGGCTCAACAGCGAGGGCTCGGCCCTCGCGTCGGTGCTGATACTCACGGGCTGGCGCGTCGTCGGCTACGGCATGATGATCTACCTCTCCGCGATGCGCGGCATCTCGCCCGAGTACTACGAGGCCGCGAAGATCGACGGCGCGAACGGGCTCCAGCGCTTCAAGTACATCACCCTGCCGCTGCTCTCGCCGACGACCCTCTTCCTCTTCGTGACCACCTTCATAGCCTCGATGAAGGTCTTCCAGTCGGTCGACGTCATGACCTCGGGAGGCCCCTACCAGAGCACCAACGTGATGGTCTTCTGGGTCTACGAGCTGGCCTTCGTCGACTTCCGCGTCGACCGCGCGGCGGTCGTGTCCTGCGTCTTCTTCGTCATCCTCCTCGCCTTCACGGCGGCGACCATGAGGATCTCGAACAAGAACGTCCACTACGAGTCCTGAGGGGGCCGCGCGATGAACGACACCAGGCTGCTCCTGAACGCCCGCGCGCGGCGCCGCCGCGCCCTCGGCGCTGTCTTCCAGTACGCCTTCGCCGCCCTCGTCACCCTCGTGGCGATCTTCCCGGTCTACTGGATGATCGTCACCTCGCTCAAGTCGAGCGAGGAGCTCCTCAGGCCCGTGCCCACCCTCTGGCCGGAGAGCCTCCGCTGGAGGAACTTCCCCGACGCCCTCAAGATGGCGCCCTTCGGGAAGTACTTCTACAACACCGTCGTCATGACGGCCGGCATCCTCGCCCTGCAGGTCCTCGCCGGCTCCTTCGCCGCCTACGGCTTCGCCAAGGGCTCCTTCCGGGGCAGGGACGCCCTCTTCCTCGTCGTCCTCGGCGCCCTCATGATCCCCATCCAGGTCACCTTCGTGCCCATCTACGGCATGGTGGCCAAGCTGCACTGGATCAACACCTTCGCGGGCCTCATCGTCCCCAACGCGGTGTCGGCCTACATGATCTTCATGCTGCGACAGACCTTCAAGGCGGTCGACGACAGCTTCATGGAGGCGGCGAGGCTCGAGGGCATGGGCCGCGTCGGCATCATCTTCAAGATCCTCATGCCGATGTGCAAGCCGACGATCATGACCACGGGCATCATCTCCTTCATCGACGGCTGGAACGCCTACTTCTGGCCGAAGATGGTCACCTCGACGCCCCTGCGCCGGACCATCGCCCAGGGCGTGTACGAGCTCAAGCGCTCCTACGCGGGGCTCGAGACGATGAACCAGAACCAGATCATGGCCGGCGCGGTGATGGCCATCCTGCCCATCGTGCTCCTCTTCGCGGTCCTCCAGAAGTACCTCCTCGCGGGCTTCTCGAAGGCAGCCTCGAAATAGTCCGGGAGGGACGTCATGCGAATCCGTTTCAGGTCGAGGGCGGGACGCGCCGCCGTCGCGGGTCGCGCCGCGCCGCTGGCGGCCGCGCTTTTCTCGGCCTTCCTCTGCGCCGCGCCCGCGGCGGCCCAGGCGGCGCCGCCCGCCTCGGCTCCGGCCGCCCCGGCGCCGGCGGCCGGCGCCGACGCGCCGGCGAAGGTCGATCGCTTCGCGAAGGTCTTCGACCGCTCGGGCGACCAAGGCCGGCTCGTCGCGCGCTTCATCAAGATGAGCCTCGTCACCGCGGCCGAGGAGAAGTCCGGCGACTCCACGATCCTGAGCCTGCCCGACGGCAGGATCATCCTCGTGGACGCGGGCGCCCCCGAGTGCGCCGCCCAGGTCATCGCCTGCCTCGACGCGATGGGCGTGACGCGGATCGACGCCTTCATCGCGAGCCATCCCCACGTCGACCACATCGGCGGCCTCCCGGCGATCCTCGCCCGCTTCCCCGTCGGCAAGATCTACATGAGCGCCCTCGATTATCCCACGGCGACCTACCGGGGCGCGGTGGCCGACATCGGGCGGCGCGGCATCCCCTTGGCCCGCCTGGCCGAAGGGGATGCCGTGGACCTCGGCGCGGGCGTCTCCATGAAGGTCTACAACCCCGAGAGGGACCTCGCGTACTACGAGGGCTATCCCGCCAACGGCACCCTCTTCGTCAACGACCGCTCCCTGGTCTTCAAGCTCTCTTTCGGGGCGGGCTCGATGCTCTTCATGGGAGACGTCTACACCCCGCGCGAGCGCGAGCTCGCCGAGCGCCACGGCGCCGAGCTCTCGGCCGGCCTCGTCAAGGTCGGGCACCACGGCGCCGACACCTCGTCCGGCAAGGCCTTCGCCCGCTTAGTCGCGCCCAAGGTCGCCGTGATGATGCACGACAACCTCGCCAGCCTGCAGGTCTACCGGAATTGGCGGAAGGCGGGGGCCGCGACCTACGCCACCGCCGTCGACGGCTGCGTCATGGCCGCGGTCGACGGATCGGGCGCCTGGGAGGTCCTGACCCAGCAGGACCGGGTGGGCGGCTTCCTCGACTGATCGTACCCGCGGGAGTGATTCGCACGCGGGTCCATACCCCGCAGCTCTGCTGCGCTCCTGATACCCTGTCGAGGGTATGGAACCGCATACAATCAAATTCCTTGCAGAACGAACGAACCCCGGAGCTCTGCTCCGGGGTTCGTTCATTTCGCCTGACGTTGGGCGGCGGCCGGTCTCCGGCCGCCCCGGCCGGCTCAGCCCCGGTGGGGCAGGGTCGACTCGCGGACCACGAGCCGGTGTCCGTAGACCGCGGAGAGGTCGCCGTAGGCCTCGCCCGAGATGAGGCGGGACATGACCTCGGCGGTCTTGCGGCCGATCTCCTCGATGGGCTGCGCCACGGTCGTGAGGCCGGGCGCGAGGTAGGCGCTCACGTCGATGTCGTCGAAGCCGACGACCGAGACGTCCTGGGGCACGCGGAGGCCCGCCTCGAAGATGGCGCGCATCGCGCCGATCGCGAGCTCGTCCGTGGTCGAGAAGACGGCGCTCAGGCCCGTCCCGCGGGAGAGGAGCTCGCGCATGCCTGCGAGCCCGTCCTCGGCGCTGTAGGAGGGCACGATGGCCACGAGGCTCTCGTCGTAGGCGATGCCGCCCGCCTGGAGGGCGGCGCGGTAGCCCGCCGCGCGCTGGGCCGCGAAGGAGAAGTGCGAGCCCGCGATGAAGCCGATCCGCCGGTGCCCGAGGCCGATGAGGTGGGCGGTCGCGTCGCGCGCCGCGGCCTCCTCGTCGACGTGCACCGAGGGACAGGCGAGGTTCCCGCGGTCGAAGGTGCAGAGCACGACGGGCATCGGCGCGTGGGCGAGGTAGGCGTAGAAGTCCGGGTGGATGACCTCGTGGAGCATGATGACCCCGTCGAGGTTCTCGGACTTGAGCCGGCGCAGGCAGTGGAGCTCGTGCTCCGGCTCCCATTTCGCGAAGAAGAAGAGGGTGTGGTAGCCGTGGGTCTCCAGCTGCCGCTCGATGATCGCGAAGAGCTGGCGCTGGAACATGTTGAAGGCGTAGGG
>CAYNPQ010000086.1:0-10091 GCA_964399065.1 uncultured Treponemataceae bacterium
GTCAAGAAGTACAAGGAGGAGCCCGCGACCTACTTCGCCCTCCTCGCCTACGACGCGGTGAAGATCCTCGCGGACGGCATCAAGGCCGCCGGCGGCACCGACCCCGCTCCGCTCATCAAGGCCCTCGAGGCGACGAAGTACGCCTCGCCCCTCGGCGAGACGATCGCCTTCAAGCCCTCCAACATCATCAAGCACCAGGGCATCACGCGGCAGAAGATCCTGCAGTGGCAGAACGGCTTCCAGGAGGTCATCTGGCCCTTCGAGGCCGCGACGGCCGAGCCGGTCTACCCCTTCCCCGCGTGGAAGTGAGCCGGGTCCGTCATTGACCAGGGCCGCCCGGGGCCGCGGCGCGTGCGAGCGCGCCGCCCCTCCCGGGCGGCGCATCCCCGAAGCAAAGGCAGTCACGATGGCACTGAAACGTCGCACGGCGATCCTCGCGGCCCTCGGCGCCGCGGCCACGGTCCTGATCCTCCTCTGGAAGCCGACCGTCATCAACAGCGGCCTCCAGCAGGCCGGTCTCTACGCGGCGATCGCGATCCCCATGGGGCTCGTGCTCGGCATCGTCCACATCGTGAACCTCGCCCACGGCGAGTTCATGATGGTCGCGGCCTACGCCACCTACTTCGGCTGCAAGGCCCTCGGCGTGGATCCCCTCCTCGCGATTCTGCCGGCGGCCGCGGTCACGGCCCTCCTCGGCTGGGTCGTCTTCCGCCTCACCATCCGGCGGGCGCTCAAGGCGCCCGAGCTCAACCAGCTCATCCTCACCTTCGGCATCGCCATCGCCCTCACGCAGGCGGTGAACATCCTCTTCACCTCGCAGACCTACAAGATCCCGCTCGACTACGTGTCGTCCTCGGTGGACGTCGGCGAGTACACCTTCCCCACCTGGTCCTACGTCTTCGTCGCCATGGCGGTGCTCTACGCCGCGGGGCTCCGACTGTTCCTCACCCGCACGAGGACCGGCAAGGCCGCCCTCGCCGTGGGGCAGAACCCCCGCGGGGCGGCCATCGTCGGGATCGACGTCAACCGCACCTACGGCATCGTCTTCGCCCTCGCCCTCGCCCTCGTCGGCGCGATGGGCGCGCTCTTCCTCACGAAGTCGGCCATCTTCCCCCAGGTCGGCTCGCCCTACACGATGAAGAGCTTCTGCCTCGTGGCCATGGCCGGCGTGGGCAACGTGCCCGGCATCCTCGGGGCGAGCCTCCTCCTCGGGCTCTCGGAGCAGCTGCTCCGCGCCTTCCGCGGGACCCGGGCCTGGGCCGACATCGTCTTCTTCGCGCTCATCATCGCGGTCATCCTCGGACGCTCGATCAAGGGGAGGAAGTCGTGAACCGGAACCTTGCCCGCGGCCTCGGGATCCTCGTCGGGGCCTTCGCTGTGACCCTGCCCGCCCTCGCGGGCGCCTATCCCCTGCAGGTGGCGCGCAACGTCATGCTCTACATGGCGCTCGCGATCACCTGGGACATGCTCCTGCGCTCGGGGCAGATATCCTTCGGCATCGCGGGCCTCTTCGGGCTCGGCGCCTACGCCTCCATCCTCGGCGTGGTGCGCGCGGGCATGCCGGCCTGGCTCTCCCTCCCCTTCGCGGCCCTCATCTCGGCCGCCGCGGCCCTCGCCATCGGCTTCCTCATCCTGCGCCTCCGCGCGATGTACTTCTCCATCGTGACCCTGGCCCTCGCCGAGATCTTCCGGATCGTGATCCACAACGTCCACGAGTTCACGGGCGGTCCCGAGGGCGTCGTCCTGCCGAAGGGCGTGATCCTCGGCGGGAACGCGGCGGGGCTCTACTGGCTCGCGCTCGGCGGGCTCGCCGTCGCCCTCGGCGCCTCGTACTGGTTCGAGAGGAGCAGGATCCGCTTCGCGCTGACCGCGATCCGCGACAACGAGACCTCCGCCCGATCGAGCGGCGTGGACATCTTCCGCTGGCTCCTCGTGGCCTTCGTCGTCACCTCCGGCGTCCAGGGCCTCCTCGGCGGCATCTACGTGCAGTCCTTCGGCTTCGCCACGCCGGACTCGGTCTTCAGCGCGGACTTCACCCTCCTGCCGATGGCCATGGCCCTCCTGGGCGGGGTGCACTCGACGGTCGGCCCCGTCCTCGGCGCGATCCTCCTCGGCCTCGCCTCGGAGTGGCTCAAGCTGCGGATACCCTACGGCCACCTCATCGTGTACGGCATCATCATCGTCGTCGTCATACTCTTCATGCCCCAGGGTCTCCTCGGGCTCTACCGGAAGGCCTCTCGGGCCGCCGAGGGGAGGAAAGCGTGACCAAGCTCAGGACCGAGGCCCTGACCCGGCGCTTCTCGGGGCTCGTGGCCGTCAACGGACTCTCCTTCTCGATGGAGGAGGGGGAGATCCTCGGCATCATCGGGCCGAACGGCGCCGGCAAGACTACCTTCATCAACCTGGTGTCGGGCATCGTCATGCCGAGCGCCGGCCGGATCGAGTACAAGGGGCGGGACATCACCTACGCGCCCGCGCACGAGCGGGCCCGCATGGGCATCGCGCGCACCTACCAGCTCATCCACCCGCTCGAGAACCTCAGCCTCGTGGAGAACGTGATGGTGGGCTCGATCTTCGCGCGCGGGCACGGGCTCAAGGAGGCGCGCCGCAGGGCCGAGGCGGTCTGCGCCGAGCTCGGGCTCGGCGGCCTCGACCGGGACACGAGCCGCCTGACCATCCTCGAGATCAAGAAGATGGAGATCGCGAGGGCCGTCGCGAACGAGCCCGAGGTCCTCTTCCTCGACGAGGTGATGGCGGGGCTCAACGCCGACGAGACCAAGGAGCTCATCGCCACGGTGCAGCGGATCGCCCGCGAGCGGAAGCTCGCCGTCGGCGTCGTCGAGCACGTCATGGGCGTCATCCGCGAGCTCACCCACCGCGTCATCGTCCTCGAGTCAGGCGAGCTCATCGCCGAGGGGCCCTACGAGGAGGTCTCGAAGAACCCGCGCGTGATCGAAGCCTATCTCGGGGGGGCCGCATGATCCTGGAAATCAAGAAGCTCGAGACCGGCTACGGCAGGCTCGGCGTGCTCAGGGGAGTGGACCTCTCCGTCGGGGCGGAGTCGGTCGGCCTCTTCGGCCCGAACGGCGCGGGCAAGACCACGCTGATCAACACGGTGATGGGCATGAACCGGCCCTGGAAGGGCGGCGTGACCTTCGACGGCGCCGACATCGGCCGGCTGCCCACGCACGAGATCGCGCGCGCCGGCATCGCCCTCGTGCCCCAGGAGCGCGAGCTCTTCCCCGGCATGTCGGTGGCCGACAACCTCGAGCTCGGCGCGGTCCACGTGCCCCGCGCGCGCGACATCGCGGAGCGGCAGCTCGAAGTGGTCTTCGGTCTCTTCCCGATCCTGAAGGAGCGCTACCGCCAGCTCGCGGGCACGATGTCCGGCGGCCAGCAGCGCATGGTCGCCATCGGCCGCGCCCTCATGGCCAACCCGAAGCTCCTCGTGCTCGACGAACCCTCGCTCGGACTCCAGCCGTCGATCGTCGCCGAGGTCTTCGAGAAGCTCGCGATCCTCAAGAAGACCGTGTCGATCCTCGTCACCGAGCAGAACGTGCGCGAGAGCCTCAAGGCCATCGACCGCGGCTACGTGATCGAGAACGGGGCCGTCGTCATCGAGGACAGCGCCGAGGGGCTCAAGGGCAATCCCCACGTCATCTCGTCCTACCTCGGGATATGAGCATGGGGCGGATCGAGGTACGCGGCGCCGGCATCGCCTACGAGCTCTCGGGCGGCGGAGGAGAGGCGGTGGTCCTCCTCAACGGCATCGCGATGTCGATCGCGCACTGGAAGCCCTTCGTCGCCGCCCTCTCGCCCGGCCGCCGGGTCCTCGCCCACGACTTCCGGGGCCAGCTCCTGAGCGCGCGGGACAAGGGGCCCTACTCGCTCGAGGGTCACGCCGAGGACCTCGCCGCCCTCATGGACGCGCTCGGGATCGGGCGGGCCCACGTCGTCGGCACTTCCTACGGCTCCGAGGTGGGCCTCGTCTTCGCGCGGATGTTCCCGGAGCGCGCGCAGAGCCTGGCCGTCATCGACGGCGTCAGCGAGGCCGACGCGGTGCTGCGAGCCGCGGTGGAGTCCTGGAAGGCGACCGCCCTCGCCGATCCGGTCGCCTTCTACCGGACCCTGGTGCCCTGGACCTACTCGGCGTCGTACATCGCGTCCCGCGCGGAGCTCCTCGCGGCCCGGGAGAAGGCGGTGGCGGGCCTGCCCCGGGACTACTTCGAGGCCTTCGCGGGGCTCTGCGACGCCTTCCTCGCGATCGACGAGACGCCGAGGCTCGGCGAGATACGTTGCCCGACGCTGGTCCTCGTCGGCGAGCGGGACATCCTGAAGCACCGGGGCTACGCCGAGATCATCGCGCGCGGGGTGCCCGGCTCTCGGCTCGAGCTCCTGCCGGGCCTCGGCCACGCCGCGGCCATCGAGGATCCGGAGGCCGTCGTGGCGAGCGTGGCCGCCTTCCTCGACATGGTCGAGCGCGGCGCGGGCGATTGACGGAGGCGGGGCGATGGAGGTCAGGTCATGAGCGGAAGCGCGATCCTCGTCGACGGCTTGTCGGTGAACTACGTCGAGGCGGGCGCGGGCCCGGCGGTGCTCTTCGTCCACGGCAACGTCGGCTCGAGCCTCTGGTGGCGCGAGGCGATGGTCCTGCCCGGCCGGAGGGCGGTGGCCCTCGACATGCCGAACTTCGGCCGCTCCGACCCCGTCCCGGGATTCGCCCCGGAGAGCGCGGAGATCGGGACCTACGCCCGCTACGTCGCGCGCTTCATCGAGGAGCTCGGCCTCGACCGTCCCGTCGTGGTCGCGCATTCCCTCGGGGGCTGCGTGGCCCAGGCCCTCGTCGCCTCGCGGCCGGAGCTGGCGCGCGCCCTCGTCCTCGTGGACTCGGGGCCGCCCTCGGGCCTCGTCACGCCGAAGGATCGGCACCCGGCCATAGAGGCGATGCGGACGGACCCGCGTGTGCTCGCCGGGGCGCTCAAGGCCATGGTCCCGACGATGAAGGACGAGGCATGGTTCGCCGCGCTCGTCGAGGACGCGCGCCGCATGGCGGCCCCCGCCTGGATAGGCAACGCCGAGGCCCTGTCGCGCCTCGACCTGCGGGGCAGGCTCGGGGGCTTCGGGGGGCCCGTGCTCGTCCTGCGAGGCTCCCTCGATCCCCTGATCACCGACGCGATGGCCCGCGAGACCGCGGCGGCCTTCCCCCGCGCGAGGCTCGAGACCCTCGAGGGGGTGGGACATTCCGTGATGGCCGAGGACCCGCCGCGCTTCGCGCGGATCCTCTCGGAGTTCCTGTCGACGCTGGTCGAAGCATAGAATCGCACAACGCGAAATCAATACCGGAGGGTGGACATGAGCCGCGCGAGCATAGTCGGGGCCTGCAACGGCAAGTTCGGCAACTTCGTCAAGAAGGACAAGGAGACCGGCGCGGTCTCCGACCAGAAGTCGATCTACGAGCTCCTCTACGAGGCCGGCCGCGGCGCCCTCGCCGACGCGGGCGTGTCGGCGCGCGACGTCGACCAGGTCTGGGTGGCCTCCTGCGCGCCCGGCCTCTTCGCCGAGCAGGAGCACATCGCGGCCTGCGCCCTCGACATCGACCCCGAGGGGCTCCGCTTCAAGCCGATGACCCGGGTCGAGGACGCCTGCGCCTCGGGCTCGGCCGCGTTGTACGACGCCGTCTACGCGGTCGAGGCCGGCCGCGCGCGGGTGGCCCTCGTGGTCGGCGTCGAGAAGATGAACCTCCTCGACACCAAGGGCGTGACCCACGCCCTGGCCACCTGCTCCGCCTGGCCCGGTGAGGGCGCGCGGGGCATGACCTTCCCCGGCCTCTTCGCCGAGTACGCGAAGGGCTACGCCGCGCAGTACGGGATCGGGCCCGAGGAGCTCGCGCGGATGCTCGCCTCGGCCGCGGCCCTCTGCTACCGCAACGGCCTCGACAACCCGCTGGCGCATTTCGGGAAGGGCGGCCCCTCGGACAAGCTCGGGCTCGTCACGGCCGAGGCCATCCTCGCGCTGCCCCCCGAGAAGAACCCCATGATCGCCGAGCCCCTGCGGCTCCACGACTGCTCCCTCGTCTCAGACGGCGCGGCCGCCGTCGTGATCGTCCGGACCGAGGACGCGCGGCGCTATCCGAAGGCCGTCGAGATCGCGGGCATCGGCCACGCGAACGAGCGGATCGCGATCTCGGCGCGGACGAACATGCACGAGTTCCTCGCGGCCAAGGAGGCCGTCCGCAGGGCCCTCGCCGAGGCGGGAGCCGCGATGGGCGACATCAGGGTGGCCGAGGTGCACGACTGCTTCACGATCAGCCAGCTCCTCTGCACCGAGGCCCTCGGGCTGTCGGCCGACGGGAGGGCCGGCCGCGACTACGCCGAGGGGCGCTTCGGCCGGGACGACGGGCGCTGCGCGGTGAACCTCTCCGGCGGGCTCAAGGCCAAGGGCCACCCGGTCGGGGCCACGGGCGTGTCCATGCACGCCCTCCTGTACAAGCAGATCACGGGCGAGCCGATCGGCGCGGCGCCGGCGGCGGGAGCGCCCGAGATGGGTGTTTCGCTCAACGTGGGAGGCTCGGCGGCCACGAACTGCGTGAGCGTGCTGCGCAGACTTCGATAGGGCGAGTCATCCCGGCCCTCGCCATGGGCCCGTACGGCGGGCGAGCGGCCGCTCGCCCGCGCCTTTCCCCTTGGCGCCCGCCCTTTTCCTGCGTATCTTCTCCTCGCGCGCGACGCGCGCGAGGAGGATTCCATGGACTCGACGAGCGCCCAGGCCGGCGCGGCCCCCGCGGCCGGCCCGCCCCAGCGGCTCTGGAACAGGAATTTCGCCCTTTTGCTGCAAGGGCAATTCGTCAGCTCCATAGGGAAGCAGGCCTTCGGCCTCGCCGCCCTGCTCTGGCTCAAGGACGCGACCGGCTCGGGCGCGGTCATGGGCCTGGTGATGACCGCCGCCATGCTCCCGCCCGTACTCTTGGGGCCGATAGCTGGAGTCTTCGTCGACCGCTGGGATCGGCGCAAGATCATCGCGTACACCGATATAGCGGGAGGCTTCCTCGTCCTCGCCGCCGCCCTGCTCTTCTTCCTCGCGCCGGAGGCCCGGGGACTCCTCATCGCCGCGGTCTTCGGCGTGACCCTCTGCACGGGCCTCCTCGACACCTTCTCGTAGCCCTCGATCTCGGCGAGCGTGCCGACCCTCGTGCCCCGCGAGCGGCTCGAGGCAGCCAACGGACTCAACATGTCCGGCGTGCAGCTCGCGGTCTTCGCCTCGCAGGGCTCCTCGGGCCTCCTCTACTCCCTGCTCGGCGCGCCCCTCCTTGTGCTGGTGAATGCCGTCACCTACCTCTACGCGGGCGTCTCGGAGCTCTTCATCAGGATGCCGCCGCGCGAGCCCGCGCCTGAGGACGCCGCGCGCGCCTCCCTCCATCCCTTCCACCGCTTCCGCCTCGAGCTCGGCGAGGGCTTCCGCTACCTGAAAGGCGAGCGAGGCCTCCTCACCCTCATCCTGGTCTACGCGGTGCTGAACTTCCTCATCAGCCCCGTCCTGGTGACCCTGCCCTTCTTCGCCGAGGACTACCTGGGGCTCGGGCCGGCTTGGTACGGCTACCTGATGGCCGCCTTCGGCCTCGGCGCCGTCCTCGGCTACGGGGCCGCGGGCGCCTTCCCGACCCGCGGGCGCGCCCGCGAGCTCGCGGTCAACGCGAGCCTCGTCGTGCAGACACTCCTCATCTACGCGGCGCTGTACTGGAAGGCGCCCGCCGCCGAGATCGGCATCTTCCTCGCCATCGGGCTCACGGGCGGGATCATGAACGTCAACATCGGAACGCTGATCCAGCTCGCGGTGCCGCGGGACTACATGGGCAGGGTCCAGGGCCTCATGACGACCGTGGCGGCGGGGGCCATGCCCCTCGGCATGGCCCTCTCCGGCGTACTCTTCGACCTCTCGGGGCAGGACCTGCCCCTCATGTTCCTCGGGAGCGCGACCTTGAGCCTCGCCGCCATCGCGGCGGCCCTCGCGATCAAGGACTACCGCCGCTTCCTGGCTTCGCGGTAGCCGACGGCGTCGCGCAACGCGTTGCGCGACGCCGTCGCGCGTTCATCCCCTCAGGAAGCCGACGACGGCGAGGGCGGCGGCCGCGAGGGCGGCGGCGGCGGCGGCGATTCGGAAGCCCGCGCTCCCCTTCTTCGCGCCCGCGAGAATGGCCTCCTCGCTCCGCAGGGAGACGATGAAGCGCTTTCCCTTCTCGTCGGGCTTGCGGAGGACGAGTGAGCCGCCCGAGTCGGAGGCCTGCCCGAGCAGGTAGAGCTCGCGGTCGGCGGGGATGCAGCGCTCCTCGAACTTGTAACCGAGGGTCCGCCTCCCGCCCGTGGCCAGGCCGAGGGCGGCCCCGAGGTCGAGGGAGAAGGAGCCGACGCGGATCGTGCCCGTTCCCGAGCCCGGCTCGAAGCGAGAGAAGCTCTTCTCCGGCTCGACGGCCGCGCCCTTGGGATCCACCCTGAGCCGGCCCGTGCCGTCGTCCACGAGGAAGGGCGGATCGCGCAGGATGCGCGACACCTCCTCGGATCCCCTCCTGGTCTTCCGCTCCCGATGCCCCTGGGAATCCTCCTCCCAGTACTCCTCCTCGTACTCGCGCGAGGCGACGCACTCGTACCAGACGCAGTCCGTGCCCGAGTACTCGGCGCGCATCGGGACCTCGGCGACGGAGCGGCCCTTGACCTCGGCGTACTCGGCGAAGGAGCCGGCGCCGATCTCCGCGGCCACCTTGGCCGCGAGCTCCCCGAGCTCGGCGACGGTGGAGGTCTTCGTGGAGCCGATGTCGAGGGCCTTGGCCGCCTGGCCCCGGGCCACGAGGAAGAAGACGACGGCGAGGACCGCCAGGATGAGCGCAGCTATGAACATTTTTCCGCCTCCTTGTGCCTGTCAAGGACAAGTATCGCGCCCTGGCGGCGCGGGGCGCCAGTCCCGAACCGTGCTATATTTACGGTGCCCGGGCCTTCCTCCGGATGATCTCGGCAAGGAGTGCAAACGATGACGAAATCGAGTCGGAACCTGCTCGCCACGGTCCTGTTCCCGATCCTTTCCTGTATATGCGGCGCCGCCATCCTCTCCTGCTCCGACGGCGGGCTTCCCGGAACGGGGGGGCTGGACCCTGAATCGACCGGCGCGATCGCGGGCCTCGCCTCCAGCGTCGCGGGCCACGAGCTCGCCACCCAGGCCGTCTTGCGCGCGATCCCCGCGGCGAGGGTCGCCGCCGCGCGGAAGAACCTGAGCGTGGCCTACCAGCACACCTCGCACGGCACCCACGTCGCCTACGGCCTCTTCGGCCTGCCCAGCTTCAAGACCGGCGACGGAGTATCGTTCGGCATCACCGACAACGCGTCGACGAGGGATCCGGACAAGCTCGACTTCCACGACTACGCGATCGCTCCCTCGGAATACTGCGACCTCAGCACCTCGGACAACGGGGGCTGGGCCTCGTGGCTCACCCGCAACCGCTCCTACCTCGATGATCCGGCCAACGCGTCGATCAACGTCGTCATGTGGTCCTGGTGCTCCATCGGGGGCCATGACGTGCCGGGCTATCTCGGCTCCATGCAGACCCTCATCGACGAGTACGGCCCCGGCGGCGGCAAGATCGGTTCGGGGACGGGCAAGACCAGGACGACGCCCGTGATCTTCGTCTTCATGACCGGGCACGCCGAGACGGGCTCCAACGTCGGCGCGGGCAGGCCGAAGGACCAGGCGAAGCTCATCACCGACTATTGCGCCGCCCGCGGCTACTGGTGCCTCGACTATTACTCGATCGACAGCCACGACATGGACGGGAACTACTACGAGGACGCGAGCGACGACAGCGATTCGGCGGCCTATGCGGTTTCGTACAACGCGTCGCACGGCACGAGCTTCCCGTCGCGCAAGTTCTACGCCGACTGGCAGGATGCCCGCGCGAAGGGCGTCGACTGGTACGAGAACCGATCATCGCCGGGCGGGTCGGCCGAGGTCGGCGCCCACAACAGCCAGCACCTCACCGCCAACCGCAAGGCCTACGCGATGTGGTACTTGATGTCGCGCATCGCGGGCTGGGACGGCAAGAGCGCCGA
>CAYNPQ010000086.1:10191-15400 GCA_964399065.1 uncultured Treponemataceae bacterium
TCTTCCCTCTTCCCTCTGCGTCTCTGCGCCTCTGCGGCTAATCTTGAATTCACGGTAGCCTCATCAAGCGCGGGGTTCTTCCTCGCGCCAGAGTTCGCGCATCTCGGGCGAGGTCTCGAGGAGCTCGTCGAGGGAGCCCGCGGCCTCCAGGCGGCCGTCCTTGAGCACGAGGATGCGGTCCGCGCGGCGCAGGGCCGGCCTGCGGTGCGAGACGGCGAGGACGGTGGAGCCCTCCAGCGCGAAGATGCGGTCCCAGAGCTCGATCTCCGTGTCGATGTCGAGGGCGCTCGAGATGTCGTCGAAGACGAGGAGCTCGGGCTCGCGGGCGAACATGCGCGCGGCCGCGGCGCGCTGGGCCTGGCCCCCCGAGAGCTTGACCCCGCGAGCGCCGATCCTGGTGTCGAGCCCCTCGTCGAGGCGGTCGAGGTCGTTGTCGAGGACGGCGAGGCGCGTCGCGCGGGCGAGGCTCCCGTCGCCGGCGGGCAGGCCGAGGAGTATGTTGTCGCGCAACGTGCCCGAGAAAAGGCGGGGGGCCTGGGCGGTGTAGGCGCAGCGGGGCGGCACCATGAAGGAGCCGGGATCGCCTATCGCGTCGCCGTTCCAGAGGATCTCGCCCGAGTCGCGCGGCAGGAGGCCGAGGAGGACCCTGAGGAGGGTCGTCTTGCCGGAGCCGATCCGGCCGGTCACCACGGTGAAGGAGCCGCGCTCGAGGCGGAGGTCGATCCCCTCGACGCCCCTGCCGCCGACATGGCGGTACGAGAGGCCGCGTGCCTCGAGGACGAGGAGACGGTCGGCGGCGGTCTTGGCGGGGTAGGAGGCCTCGGGGAGCGGGCCCTCGAGCTCGACGCGGTGGCGCTCGACGAGGGCGCCCGCGGGCGCGCCCGCCATGAGCCGGTACATGCGCTGCACCGAGACGCCGAGCTGCTTGTACCTCGCCGCGAGCATGCCCGCGAAGGTCGTGAGCTCGCCCATGCTCTGGAGGAGGAAGGCGAAGAAGGAGAAGTCGCCTATCGTGAAGGTTCCCTTGCGCATCGCGTCGCCCGCGAGGACGAGGATGGCTCCCGTGCCGAGGGTCGAGGCGTTGCGGAAGAGGGAGCCGAGGATCTCGTCGAAGAGGCGCTCGCGGAGGGCGAGGGAGCGGCGCTCGGCGTTGAGCTCGCGGAAGCGCGCGAGGACGGGGCCCTCTGATGAGGCGACCTTGACCGCCTGGGCCGCGCCGAAGAGCTCGCCGATGAAGCCGGTCACCCTGCCGGTCGCGGCGCGCGCGGCGCGGCGGTAGCGCTCGATGCGCTTCGTCGCCGCGTTCGCCACGAGGCCGACGGCGACGACGGGCGCGAGGGCGAGGACCGTGACCGCGAGGCTGATCCTCGCCATGAGGTAGATCGAGACAGCGATGATGGCCGTGCCCACCGCGATGTCGTTGACGAGTATCACGAAGGTGGGGATCTCGTTGACGTCGTTGCGGAAGCGGCTCACCGCCTCGCCGGGGGAGTCGGGCAGGGGGGCGGCGCCGGGCCGGCGCAGGATGTTCGAGAGGAGGTTCCTTCGCAGGAGTGTGCCGATGTCCGCGAAGATGGGCACGTCGGCGTAGTAGAAGCCGTAGCTCGCGACGAGGCGGCCGAGAAGGGTGCCCGCGAGGGCGGCGGCGACGGGCCAGAGGCCTCCGTCCCGCCCGCCGGCCAGCAGGTCGAAGAAGTACTTCGAGATGAGGGCGGGCGCGACCTGCCAACAGAAGCGCACGATGCCGACGCAGACGAAGTCGACGAACCAGAGCCAGGGCCGGAAGAGGATCATCCTGAGGATGACTTTCCAGGCGGGCAGGCCCGGGAGGGCCGGCCCCGTCGCGGGGGTCTCTTCCTCGTCGCTCACGCGAGGGCCTCCTCGAGGCCGGCCGCGCGGAGGGCGCTGAAGCGCGAGAGGGGGTCGGAGGCCAGCTCCTCGCGGCCGCCTCGCTCGACCGCGCGCCCGCCCTCGAGGATCAGGATCTCGTCGGCGCGCTCCACGGTGGCGAGGCGATGCGCGATCACGATCGCGCTGCGGCCCGAGAGGAGGGTGTCGATGGCCCGCTCGAGCCTGAGCTCGGTGGCGGGGTCGAGCCGCGAGGAGGCCTCGTCGAGGATGACGAGGCCGGGGTCGCGGAGGAGGACCCGCGCGAAGGCGAGGAGCTGGGCCTCGCCCGCGGAGACGCAGCGCCCGCCCGCCTCGAGCGTCGAGTCGAGGCCCTCGGGCAGGGAGCGGAGCCAGTCGCCGAGCTCGAGGGCCTCGAGGGCCTCGAGCATCCGCGCGTCCGGCAGGCCCGGGTCGAAGAAGGCGAGGTTGTCGCGGACGCTCGCGCGGAAGAGCTGCACGTCCTGGGTCACGAGGGCGATCTCGCGGCGGAGGTCCGCGACGCGCAGCTCGCGGAGGTCGACGCCGTTCGCGGCCACGCGGCCCGAGCGCGGGTCGTAGAGCCGCGCGGCGAGGCGGGCGAGGGTGGTCTTGCCCGAGCCCGTGCGGCCGAGGACGCCGAGGGCGACGCCGGGCCTGAGCTCGAAGGAGAGCCCGTCGATGACGGCCTCGCCGCCGTCGTAGGAGAAGCCGACCTCCTCGAAGGAGAGGGCGAGGGGACGGCCCGCGGCGAAGTCCCGGCAGCCGTCGGAGATGGCGGGCCGCAGGGCGAGGAAGTCGCCGAGCCGGTCGACGCAGGCGCCGATCGTCTGCAGGCTCTCGATCTGCCGCGTCATCTCCCAGAGGGGCTCCTCGATCATGTTGACGTACTGGACGAAGAGGTAGGCGGTGCCGACGGTGATCGCGCCCGCGCGGTGGAGGAGGAAGCCCGTCGCGAAGGCGAGGAGGACCCCGACGGTCATCGCGAGGCCCATCGAGTTGTCGATGACGAAGCGCTTGAAGTCGGCGCGGCGGTGGTGGACGAGGAGCTCGCGCTGGCGGCGGTAGAGCTCGCGGATCGACCAGGGCTCCGCGCCGCAGGAGCGGATGTCCTCGGTGCCGGCGAGCTGCTCCTCGACGAAGCCGAAGAGGGCGGTCTGGGCCTCGCGGCGCGCCTTCTGGTCGGCCACCGCGATGTTCCTGAGCTTGCCGAGGGCGAGGATCGAGAGGGCGGAGAAGGCCGCGAAGGCCAGTCCCGCCCGCCAGTCCTCGAGGAAGACCGCGACGAGGATCCCGGCGAGGAGCAGCGCGTTGGAAGTCAGGCTCATGGCGAGCTGCGAGAAGAACGAGGAGAGCTCCGAGGCGTCGCCGTCGATGCGCTCGATCATCTCGCCGGGCGCGTGGTCCGCGTGCTAGGACATGTCGAGGGAGAGGGCGCGGGCCGCGAGCTCCTCGCGGAGCGAGTTCGTGGCCGTCCAGGAGACGCTCTCGCCGAGGAAGGCGAGGGCCACGGAGAGGGCCTGCTGGAGGAGGGCGACGCCGATGAAGCCCGAGGCCATGAGGACGAGGACCCGGAGGGCCTCGCCCGCGCCGGCCGCGTCGATGAAGGAGCGCATGATGCGTGGCGCGAGCACGCGGAGCGCGATGGAGCCGAGGAGGAAGGCGGCGAGAAGGGCGAAGCGTCGGCGCTGGCTCCGCGCGTGCCTCGAAAGGAGGCTCCAGTACTTGCCCAGGGGTATGCCCACGAGGCGAGTATACGCGCCCCGCCCGCGGGACTTCGCGGGATTCTTTTTTTCGATGCGAATTTTCCGGGTCCTCCGGGGTACGGGCAGGTCGCCCCCGGAGGACAGGCTACCGCGAGGGAGGGCCGTCGTCAAGACGACCGGCCCCCGGCGAAGGCAGTCGGATCGACGCGTTGCGCGGCTTCAGCCGGAGGAGGCGAGGGCGGGCGAGTCGAGGAAGACGGTGTCGCCCGGCCGGGCGACGACCTTGCCCGCGCCCTCGCCGAGGACGGACTCGAGCTCCCCGCTCCTCCTGCCCCTCGCGGCCGCGAGCTCGGCCGAGGACAGGCAGGTGATTATCTTGGCCGCGTCGTTGACCATGACGACGTCCCCGCGCCCGAAGTCGCCCTCGATCCCCACGACGCCGCGCGGCAGGAGCGAGTTGTTGCCGCGCATCGCGGCGAGGGCGCCCTCGTCGACGAGGATGCGGCCGGAGGGCCGCTTGTTCTTGATCCAGCGGTCGCGGTTGCGGAGGCCCGCCGCCGCGTCGAAGAGCGTGCCCACGCCCTCGCCCGAGAGCACGCGCGTGATGACGCGGCCCGCGCGGCCGTGGGCTATCACGACCCTGCAGCGGGCGTCGCGCGCGATCTCCACCGCCAGGATCTTCGTGCGCATGCCGCCGGTGGAGAACTCCGTGCCCTTGCCGCCGGCCGCGGCCATGATTTCGGGCCCGAGCTCGCGGACGTAGGGTATGGGCCTCGCGTCGGGGTTCTCCCGGGGGTCGGCGTCGTAGAGGCAGTCCACGTCCGAGAGGATGAGGAGTGCCTCGGCGTCGATCTTGCTGGCGACGTAGGCCGAGAGGCGGTCGTTGTCGCCTATCGCGATCTCGGCGGAGGAGACGGCGTCGTTCTCGTTGAAGACGGGCACGACGCGCCGCTCGAGGAGGGCCTCCACGGTGGAGCGCAGGTTGAGGTAGGACTCGCGATCCTCCCAGTCGTAGCGGGTGACGAGGACCTGGGCCGTCGTCAGGCCGTAGACCGCGAAGGCGCGGCGGTACTCCTCCATGAGGAGGGGCTGGCCGATGGCCGCGCAGGCCTGCTTGATGCGGAGGTCCTTGGGCTTGCGGGCCAGGCCGAGCTCGCGCGCGCCCATGCCGACCGCGCCCGAGGTGACGAGGAGGATCTCGCGGCCCGCGCGGGCGAGGTCGGCGATCTCCGCGGCCACGCGGTGCAGGTACTCGACGTCGATGCCGCCCCGCTCGCTCTCGGGGCAGCCGGAGAGCCTCGCGGGCGCGCCCTTGGGCCTCGTTATGGTGTTCGTGCCGATCTTGACGACGACCCTCCGCGCCTCGGCGAGGGCGCGCCTCGCGGCCGCCTCGCCGCCTGCCTCACGCGTCTCCATATCGCCTCCCCCGCTCGCCCGGCAGCTCCGCGTGCTCGAACTCGCGCGCGCCCGAGGCGTAGTCGGCGACGAGCTGGCCCGAGCCCTCGAGGATCCATTTGCTGGTCATGAGGCCTTCGAGGCCTACCGGCCCGCGGGCGTGGATCTTGCCCGTCGAGATGCCGAGCTCGGCGCCGAGGCCGTAGCGGTAGCCGTCGGCGAAGCGCGTGCTCGCGTTCCAG
>CAYNPQ010000087.1:0-12463 GCA_964399065.1 uncultured Treponemataceae bacterium
GACCCGCTCGGACATGCCGTCGTAGGCGAAGTAACGCTTGCGCTCCTGGTGGCCGAGGATGCGCTCGTAGTCGTGGCGGCAGATCTCGATGAAGCGGTCGACCTCGAAGAGGTCGGTGTTCACGGCCCGCGAGCCGAGCGCCTCGAGGGAGCCGAGGAAGTCCTGGAACTCGCGGGCTATCGCCTCGAGCTCGTCGTCGGGGCGCAGGGACTGCCTGACCCGCTCGGACATGCCGTCGTAGGCGAAGTAACGCTTGCGCTCCTGGTGGCCGGAGGGGAGCCGGCAGTCGATGAGGTAGTCGAAGAAGCGCTGGGAGACGCGGACGTCGGAGGCCGCCACCGTCGCCCTCGCGAGCTCGGCGAGGGGGCGGAGGAGGCCGCAGAAATGGTGGACCGCGGCGGCGAAGCCCGGCAGCACGAGGTTCTGCTTCTGCCGATAGTAGGGAGGGCGGATCGAGTCGAGGAATTCCCCGAGCCTCCGGAGCTCGGCCCGGCGCTTGGCTTCTTCAGGATCCTTGGCCAAAAACCGCGATATGAAATCTTTTATTATTCCGAGGAGACCCATGAGGGAATTGTAGGTGAGGGCGGGCGCCCGATCAAGCTCCTACCGCCCGCGTCCGCCAGTCCTCGAGGAGGAGGATCCGGGGCTTGCGGCGGGCCCGCGTCGCCGGGCCGGCGGAGGGGAGGGCCTCCCCTTCCCGGGCGAAGAGGGCGGGCTCGGCCTCGATGGGCGCGCCGAGCCGTATCGCGAGGGCGACGGCGTCGGCCGGCCCGACCTCCTTGGCGAGGCGGCGCAGCCCCTGGCGGTAGTCGAGCCTGGCGCGGATCTCGTCCCCCCTGGCCGAAAGGACGACCTCGTCGAGGAAGAAGCCGCCCTCCTGGAACACCTCGGCGAGGATGTCGTGGGCGAGGGGGCGGGGCGGGGCGATGCCCTCGAGCTCCATGATGATGGCGCTCGCCTCGAAGGCGCCCGCGGGGAATTCCACCCGACGGCGGCGGGCCTTGTCCTCGAGGACGACGCGGGGTTGCGCCTCGGGCCCGTCGAGCACGATGCCGCGCACGCGGAGCTCGACTAATTCCTTATCCATACTTCTTGACAGTCTATCCCGCCCGGCCCGGGAATTCCCGCGCTATTGACACCTTCCGCCCCCCCCCCCTATGCTTTTTATCGGACCCCGCCAGGCGGGGCAGGCCCCGCGCCTGAGCGGGCGAAAGGCGGAGACCTCCGGCATGTCCGATTTCCTGAGCGATGCCGACTTCGAGCTGTATCGGAAGCTGATATACGACGAGAGCGGCATCACCTTCTCCGCCACCAACCGCTCCATCCTCGAGAGCCGCCTCAAGGAGCGGCTCCGCGAGAAGAAGCTCGAGAGCCTCCGGGAGTACTACGGCCTCATCACCCGCGACCGCGAGGAGCTGAAGACCCTCCTCGACTCGGTCACGACGAACCTGACCCGCTTCTTCCGGAACCAGGCCCACTTCGACGCGGTCGAGAAGTACGTGGTGCCCGAGCTCGTGAAGCTCCGGGGACCGGGCGGCGACCGGAAGTTGCGCTTCTGGAGCGCCGGCTGCTCGACGGGCGAGGAGCCCTACACGATCGCGATGCTCCTCAAGGAGTGCCTGCCCGCCGGTTGGAGCTTCGAGGTGGTCGCCAGCGACATCTCGCTCAAGTGCCTCATGGTCGGCAAGGAGGCATTCTACGCCGACGCCAGGATCCAGGGCATCCCCGAGACCTACCTCGCCAAGTACTTCGAGCGCAAGCCCGGCGGCTACGCGATAAAGGAGGACCTCAAGAAGCTCGTCCGCTTCGACTACCACAACCTCAAGAACGATTCGGGCCTCCGGAACCTCGACGTCGTGTTCTGCCGCAACGTGCTCATCTACTTCGACGAGGCCGCGCAGAAGGCGACGGTCGAGCGCTTCTGGGAGGCCATGGCGCCCAAGTCCTTCCTCTTCATCGGGCACTCCGAATCGCTCTTCGGCATGAACACCCGGTTCGAGTTCGTGAAGACGGACTGGGCCTGCTTCTATCGCAAATCGACCTGAAGGGAGCTCCGAAAGCCGTGGCCGATCCCGTCTCCGTCCTCGTAGTCGACGATTCCGCCCTCATGCGCAACCTCGTGTCCAAGATCGTCGAGGCGACGCCGGGCCTCACCGTGGCCGATCGCGCCATGAACGGCCGCTTCGCCCTGGACAAGATCCCGCGCTGCGACCCCGACGTCATCGTCCTCGACATCGAGATGCCCGAGATGAACGGCATCGAGTTCCTCAAGGAGCGCAAGCGCCTGGGCATCGAGGTCCCCGTCGTCATCCTCTCCTCGGTGGCCAAGAAGGGGGCGCAGGTCACGATGGAGGCCCTCGCCCTGGGCGCCTCCGACTTCATCACCAAGCCCTCGGGCTCGGTCTCCTCGGACATACACACCGTCGCCGGCGACCTGGCCCGCCTCCTCCTCGCCTACGGGACCGAGTACCGCAGGCACAAGGGCAAGGCCGTCACCCGCTACGAATTCGAGGCGCCCGAGCGCTTCTTCGAGCCCGCTCCCGTCCTCGAGGAGCGGGCGGCCGCGAAGGCGAAGGTCGTCGCGCCCGTCCCGCCGAAGCCCGTGCGTCAGCCGGGCCCGATCGAGATCGTGGCGATCGGCATCTCGACGGGGGGTCCGAACGCCCTCCGCGAGGTCTTCGCCAGGATCGACGCCGACTTGCCCCAGCCCGTCCTCGTGGTCCAGCACATGCCCCCCGGCTTCACCGAGGAGTTCGCGGCGAGCCTCGACCGGATCTGCCCCCTGGACGTCAAGGAGGCGGCGGACGGCGACATCGTGAAGCCGGGCCGGGTCCTCATCGCCCCGGGCGACCGGCATCTCCTGGTGGAGCGGAAGCCCCTCGGGGTCGTGGCCCGGCTCTCCGAGGCCCCTCCCGTCAACGGCCACCGGCCGAGCGCCGACGTCCTCTTCGAGAGCGTCGCCAAGGCCTACGCGAACCGCGCGATGGGCGTCATCATGACCGGCATGGGGAGGGACGGGGCCCGGGAGCTCGGGTCGATCTTCCGCGAGGGGGGCCTGACCCTGGGGCAGGACGAGGCCTCGAGCGTGGTCTACGGCATGCCCAAGGCGGCCTTCGAGATGGGGCACGTCGGCCAGCAGGTAGCGCTGGCCGACATGGCGGCGACGATCAGCCGGCTGGCCAAGCAGTACCGGCCTTCCTAGCCCGCGCGCCGGCTCGCGGGACCCGGCCGGACCGGCCGGGGGCGCATGGCTCTCCGTCCAAGGACGGGGGAGGCTCGCATGGGGATCAGCTACAAGTGCGGGAGTTGCGGGAAGACCAGGGAGGTCGCGCCGGGAGCGAAGCCCCCGGTCTGCTGTGGAGCGCCGATGAAGCCCGGCCTGGCCGAGCCCCCGCCCCATCCGATGACCGCCGAGGAGGACCGCCTCGAGGACGAGGACGGCCCCTTCGACGACGGGGTGCACTGACCTCGGATCAAGCCTGCACTACTTCCTTCACCTCGGGGACGGTTTTCTTCAGGTAGCTCTCGACCCCCTGCTTGAGGGTCATCGTCGCCATGGGGCAGGAGCCGCAGGCGCCGGTCAGCCGGACCTTGACGACCCCGTCCTCGCCGACGGACACGAGCTCTATGTCGCCGCCGTCCGCCTGGAGGGAGGGACGGACGTCCTGGATCGCGCGCTTAACCTTCTCGAGCAGCATGGGAACTCCTTGCTTGTAATGTAGCCAGCGGCGGCCGGACGGGTCAACCTCCGGCCGCACTTGGACGCTGCCGTATACTGTGCTACAATGGCCGGACTCGGGCGCAGTGAGGCGGCATGGCGCGGACAATCGTATTCGTCAACCAGAAGGGCGGCGTGGGCAAGACCACGAGCGCCATCAACATCGGGGCCTACCTGGCCCTCTCCGGCAAGCGGACCCTCCTCGTGGACTTCGACTCGCAGGCCAACCTGACGAGCGGGGTCGGCGGCTCGCCGGGCGGCCCGGGCATCTACGACGTCATCTCCGGGCAGGCCGAGATGGCGCGGATCATCGTCCCGACCAAGGTCGAGTGGCTCGAGCTGGCCCCCTCCTCGATCGACCTCTCGGGCGCCACCGTCGAACTCGTCGACAAGCCCGACCGCAACGAGTACCTCAAGCGGGCCCTGGCCAAGGTCTCCTCGCAGTACGACTACGTCCTCATCGACTGCCCCCCCTCCCTCGGCATCCTGACCCTGAACGGCCTGGTCGCGGCGGACGAGGTCCTGGTGCCGCTCCAGACCGAGTATTTCGCCCTCGAGGGGCTCTCCCTTATCCTCCAGACCGTGAGCCTCGTGCAGAGACAGATGAACCCCGAGCTCCAGGTCGGGGGCATCTTCTTCACGATGTACGACTCCAGGACCAAGCTCGCCCAGGACGTGGTCCAGCAGGTGTCGGGCTACTTCAAGGACCGCGTCTTCCGCACCATAGTGCCGCGCAACGTCCGCCTCTCCGAGGCGCCCTCCCACGGCCTTCCCATCTGCCTCTACGACCCCTCCTGCATCGGCGCCAAGAGCTACGAGGCCCTCGCCAGGGAGCTCCTCGAGCGCGACGACGCCCGGCCCGCCGCGCCGGCGCGGGAGCGCGCCTGATGTCCAAGCAGCAGTTCGGGCTCGGCAGGGGCCTCGAGGCCCTGATCCCGGAGCCCGTGCCCCTCGCCCTCGGCCCCAAGGCCGGGACCGAGGAGTCCCGCGACGGCATCCTGAGGCTGCCCCTCCACCGGCTCAAGCCCAACCCCGACCAGCCCCGCAAGACCTTCTCCGAGGACTCGCTCTCCGAGCTCGCCGCCTCGCTCAAGCGCCACGGCCTCATCCAGCCCATCCTCGTCGAGGACGCGGGCGACGGGACCTACCTCATCGTCGCGGGGGAGCGCCGCTACCGCGCCGCCGAGCGCGCCGGCCTCCGCGAGGTGCCGGTCATCGTGCGCGAGCTCAGCCCCGAGAAGCGCCTCGAGATCGCCCTCATCGAGAACGTCCAGCGCGAGGACCTCAACCCCGTGGACGAGGCCGAGGCCTACCGCGCCCTCATGGAGCTCGGCAACCTCTCCCAGGACCAGGTCGCGGACGCGGTCGGCAAGAGCCGGCCGACCGTCGCGAACGCCCTCCGCCTCCTCCGCCTGCCCGAGCCCATGCTCGCGGCCCTCCGCGACGGAAGCATGACCGCCGGCCACGCCCGGGCCGTGCTGGCCGTGCCGGACGGCGTCCAGCGCGAGCTCCTCTTCGCGCGGGTCGTGGCCGAGGGCATCTCGGTCCGCGAGGCCGAGGCCGCGGCCCAGGCCATGGCCAAGGGCGCCACGGTAAAGCCGGCCGCCGCCCCGAAGGCCGAGAAGCCCAAGGCCCCCGAGATCCGCGAGGTCGAGGAGCGCCTCATCGGCGCCCTCGGCACCAAGGTCTCGGTCCGGGGCGACGCCCGCAAGGGCAGCATCGCGATCGAGTACTACTCCCTCGAGGACCTCGAGCGGATCCTCGACGTCATCGCGGGGCGCTAGGCCGCGATGGCGGGTACTTCCGGTCCCGCCCGCCCCGTCCAGGGAGCTTGCGAGGCGCGGATCCGGCCCTACGAGCCCCGCTTCGAAGACGACGTCGTCGAGATCTGCTGGCGGACCGGCCTCATGGGCGAGAGCCTCGAGGGTAGGGGCCGCTTCGAGGACCGCCGCCTCTTCGGCCTGCTCTTCTGCCTCCACTACCTCCGATTCGAGCCTGAGACCTGCCTCGTCGCCATCGCTCCCCGTGATCCCGGGCGGCCCGAGGCCGGCGATAGGGCCGTCGGCTACGTCATCGGGACGACCGATACCCCTGCCCAGCGCCGCGACTTCGACCGGCGCATGGTCCCGCGGATCGCGGCCAGGCTCCTCCTCTATGACTGGTGGAAGCACCCCGAGTCCTTCCGCCAGACCCTCGCCTTCGCGCGCGGCGGCGCCCGCGCGGCAGAGGCCCACGGCCCTGAAGGCACCGCGCGCGGCGGCGCGGCTGAAGGCGAGGCCCTCGGCGGCCCCGAGTATCCCGCCCACCTGCACATCGACATCCTCCCCGAATGGCAGGGCAAGGGTCTCGGCGGGAGGCTCATGGCCGCCTTCCTCGACCTGCTCCGCGCCCGCGGCTGCCCCGGCCTCTTCCTCGAGACCTCGGACCGGAACCTCAAGGCCCTGCCCTTCTACCGTAAACTCGGCTTCGAGGCCGTCGGCGACCCCCTCGCCGTCGAGCCCGGCGAATTCTGGCTCGGCCTGCCGGCGAGGAGCGTCGCGATGCGGTTGCGGCTCCGATAGCCCTTCGTCTTGACTCTCCCCGGAGCAGCGGATAGTCTTTGAGCCGGAAATAAATCCCCCCGAAGGAGAGCGAAATGAGCGTAATCGAATACGTCGAGGCGCGCGAGATCCTGGATTCCCGCGGCAATCCCACCGTCGAGGTCGACGTCGTCCTCGAGGACGGCACCATGGGCCGGGCGGCCGTCCCCTCCGGCGCCTCCACCGGCGAGTACGAGGCCGTCGAGCTCCGCGACGGCGACAAGAAGCGCTACCTCGGCAAGGGCGTCCTCAAGGCCGTCGAGAACGTCAACACCGCCATCGCCTCCGAGATCTGCGGGCTCGACGCCCTCGAGCAGGTCGACGTCGACCGCACCATGATCGACCTCGACGGGACCGAGAACAAGGGCAAACTCGGCGCCAACGCCATCCTCGGCGTCTCCATGGCCGTCTCCCGCGCCGCCGCCGAGTTCCTCGGCGTCCCCCTCTACAAGTACCTCGGCGGGCCGCACACGACCCTCCTCCCCGTGCCCATGGCCAACATCATCAACGGCGGCAAGCACGCGGACAACAAGATCGACCTCCAGGAGTTCATGGTCATGCCCGTGGGCGCCGAGTCCGTCCGCGAGGCCGTCCGCATGACCGCCGAGGTCTTCCACAACCTCAAGAGCCTGCTCAAGGCCGACGGCCACAACACCAACGTCGGCGACGAGGGCGGCTTCGCCCCGAACTTCGGCAACGAGGACGCCCTCGACTACATCATGAAGGCCATCGAGAAGGCCGGCTACCGCCCCGGCGAGCAGGTCGCCATCGCCCTCGACTGCGCCTCCTCCGAGCTCTTCGACGAGGGCGACCGCAAGGGCTACAAGTTCTGGAAGTCCAACCCCGGGAAGCTCTTCAGCGCCGAGGAGATGATCGAGCTCTACACGAAGTGGGTCGCCAAGTACCCGATCGTCTCCATCGAGGACGGCCTCGACCAGAACGACTGGGACGGCTACGTGAAGTTCACGAAGGCCCTCGGGAACAAGATCCAGATCGTCGGCGACGACTTCTTCGTCACCAACACCAAGCGCCTCGAGAAGGGCATCGCCATGGGCGCCTGCAACTCGATCCTCATCAAGGTGAACCAGATCGGCACCGTGACCGAGACCATCGAGGCCATCGACATGGCCAAGCGCGCCGGCTACACCGCCGTCGTCTCCCACCGCTCCGGCGAGACCGAGGACGCCTTCATCGCCGACCTCGTCGTGGGCCGCGAGACCGGGCAGATCAAGACGGGCTCCATGTCCCGCACCGACCGCATCTGCAAGTACAACCAGCTCATGCGGATCGAGGACGAGATGGAGGGCATCGCCGAGTATGCTGGCAGGAAGGCCTTCTACTCGATCAGGAAGTAATTTCGGCTAACGCGCCTGACGAGGGCCGCTCCCGACGGGGGCGGCCCTATTATTCCAAGGGGGGGAGGCGGCCCTCGACGCGGCGCCGCGGAGCGCGGCCCTTCCGTCGGAGGCGATCCCTCGAGCGCCCCTCGTTTCTCCGAACGAGAGATCCAGGCGCGACGTTCCGCCGAACCTTCGCGTCCTTCCGGGACGCGGAGGCCTTTCAGGCGATCGCCCCCAGGGCGCGGAGGGCGAGGTGGAGGTAGTGCGCGAAGACGCCCGCCGCGATGCCGCCCAGGGCGTGAGCGCCGATGGCCTTGCCGATGAGGTCGCGGCGGCCGAGGGCGTCCATCATGCCGGTGTGGGTGGAGAGGAAGCCCGACCAGCACATGCCGATCGCGGTGAAGACGGCGATGTCGTTCCCCGCGATGAGGCCCTGCCCGAGGAGTTTGGGGATGAGTCCGAGGGCCGCCCCGACCGCGCCGAGGGAGGTCACGGGGAAGGCGATCGCCTCGGGGCTCGTGAAGCCGAACAACGCGTCGAAGAGGAAGCCCAGGGCCTTGCCGATGGCGGCGAGGAGGGGCACGCCCTCGTAGGCGAGTCCCTGGTAGCCGATGGAGGGATCCTTGGGGCCCCAGGTCAGCATCATGACCGCGGTGGAGATCACGAGGACGCCGGGGATGATCGAGATGCCGGCCTCGAGCCCCGACTTGCCGCCGTCGAGGAGGGAGTTGAGGACCCGGATGAAGAGGCCTTCCTGCTTGGGGGCGATGACTCTCTCCTCGTCGAACTCGGCGGATTCCTCCGGGGGCACGGCGGGCTCGTCGCCGAGCTCCTTCCGGATGAAGGATTGCATGAGCCGCGTGGAGACCAGGGCGCCGAAGACCGCGCCCGCCAGGCCGATGAAGGCCTCGGCGTAGAAGCCGCGCCCCGAGGGATTCGCGTGGCCCTGCCCGATCATGTAGGTGATGACGATGAGGCCCATGCCGAAGGCCGTGCCGAAGTTGGTCAGGGAGTAGAGCTGCCGCTTCTTGAAGTAGGAGGCGTAGCCCCGGTCCCTGGCCAGGGTGAGGATGGCCGGGTTGTCCGAGAGGAAGCAGAGCACGGCCCCGAGGGAGGCCACGCCCGGTAGTCCGAAGAGGGGCTTCATGAGGGGGGCGAGGAGGCGCTCGATGATGCCGACGACGCCGAATTCGACGAGGAAGGCCGAGAGGGCCCCGACGATGACTGTTATGGCGATCAGGTAGAGCACCGTGTTCATGAGGAGGTCGTAGGCCGTCTTCATGATGGTGTTGACCATGTTCTCGAAGCCCATCGTCGAGCCCATCAAGCCGAAGCCCAGGCCGAGCAGCGCTATCGCGGCGAAGCCCTCGATGAGTTTGCGTTTGCGGTTCACTCGATCCTCCCGGAAATGGATAAACAAAGGACGAAACAGATATATCAACCATATATCAGATATCAGTAAACGTGGGAATCCCCTGGGAGTGTGTCGAAGATTGTTGATGGAACTTAATATTTTTTAATATAAGTATTTAGTTGAAGTAAATGGAGAGGTGGGCGGAGTTCGCTCTCCAGATGAGTGTGTGGCTCGGGCCTGTCTTGCCCCAAGGTCCCGCATCGCGGATAGTGAACCATCAGGTTGTTAGGGCCGCCGAGCCGCAGCCACAAGGGGTAATCCATGAGAAAGTCATCGCTCTTCGCCATAGCCTGCCTCGTCCTCGCCGCCTCCCTGGCCGCCCAGCCCAAGGGCCAGGCCGCCACCGGAAGCGCCAAGAAAGTCCTCCTCGTCTACGAGGTGGCGGACAAGAACCTCGACCCGTGGCGGACCCTCTTGAGGGAAGAGCTGACGGCGCGGGGCTACGCGACGGAGGAGGCCGCCGCGGCGAGCCTCGCCGGGCGGGACCTGTCGGGTTACGACCTCGTGCTCCTGTACGGGGCCGTGATGGCCTTCGCCTCGAAGGAGCCGCTGCGGGACTGGCTCGGCGCCGGCGCCCCGCTCCGGGACAGGCCCGCGGCGCTCTTCGTGACGGCGAACCGCTGGTTCCTCGCCAAGTACTTCGAGCAACTCAAGTCCCTTCTCGGAAAGGGCGGGGCGCGGCTGACGGACGCCGTGTCGGCGGCCACGAAGGGGCTCGGAGAGGATGAGAAGAAGGCCCTCGTCCGCGGCTTCGTCGGGAGGCTGAAGCCCTAGGCGCGGGCCCTAGGCCGTCGTGCCCGCGAGGATCGTCAGCGCCGCCTTGAGCTTGTATGCCTCGACGATGTTCGTGGACTCGAAGCGTATCGTGTCCCCGGCCACTAGCTCCACGCCCGGGACGAGAAGGCAGATCTCGGCCATCCCGCTGTTCATGAAGCGCTGCTCGACGACGACCGCGCCTTGGATCCGGCGGGCCGAAGGATCGGGCCTCGGGGCCCGCAGCGCCGCCTCGACGGCCGCTTCCATGGAGGCGCGGACTCGGGAGAGGGGCATGCAGTCGGCGCAGTTGCGGGATATCGCCTCCTTCACGACGAGGAAGGCTATACCCGGATCGAAGGCTCGGGCCTGGGCCGCGAGGACGTCGTCGCCCGAGGCGAAGACGACCGGCACGCCGAAATGGGCCGCGAGGAGGGCGTTGAGTTCGAGCTCGCCGAGAACGCGGCCGTTCACCCGCAGCTCCTGCACCGCGCCGCTGTTGTAGCTGTGGGACATGACGCCGCCCGTACCCTGCCGGGCGTGGTAGCCGACGAGGAGGGCCGCGTCGAAGCCGCCGTCCACCCTCTCCATCATGCCGAGGGCCTTCAGGCTACCCGAGACGAGCCTCGCGGCGGGATCCAGCTCCTCGATGAGGATGTTCGTCATCGAGCCGTGGGAGTCGTTGACGAGGATCTCGTCGGCCCCCGCGGCCGCGGCGCCGCGGACGGCGGCGTTGACCTCCTCGGTCATCAGCTTGCGGGCGCGGCCGTAGTCGGCGCCCGAGGACCAGGCCTGGCCCTTGTTCACGACGCCGCCCACGCCCTCGATGTCGGCGGATATGTAGACCTTCATGGATTCACCCCATCGCGCGGTTTCGGTCAACGCGCGCCCGCGAGCGGGCGGCGGCTCGAAGGGTAATCCCCCGGCGCGGTACCTGTCGAGTGGCCGGCGTCTTGACCCTCGCCGCTTCGCCCGCGCATCATCATCGCCATGGTCATCCTCCCCGGCCTCACCAGCACCAAGAAGGACCGCATCCCCGCCTTCGTCGAGGATCTGCGCCGCTCGGGGGAGCGGCGGATCGCCCTCTTCCCTACCTGCCTCGACCGGGCCGAGCGCGCCGAGCTCTACCGCGAGCTCGCGACCATCCCCGGCCTCCGGATCCCCCACGTCCACATCCGCTCGGACTGCGGCCTGGACGAGCTCGAGCGGCTCTCCGAGGACTTCGGCGCCGAGGTCTTCAACATCCACCCGCGGGCGAGCACCCATCCCTACGGCGGCGAGCTCGGCGCCTTCGCGCCCAGGACCTTCGTCGAGAACGTCGACGGGGCCGTCGAGGACGCGGAGCTCGAGGGGCCGCCGGGCCAAGCCCTCGGCGGGATCTGCCCCGACTTCTCCCACCTCGAGAACGCGCGGCTCCACGGCCGCGACGCCTACGTCGCGACGACGATCGCCCAGCTCGGGCGCTTCGCCGTCGGCTGCTGCCACCTCTCCGCGATCAGGCCCGGCGTACCCAACGTATGGTCCGGCGAGTGGGACCACCACGCCTTCTCCGCCCTCGAGGACCTCGACTACCTGGCCGCCTACCGCCGCTTCATGCCGCGGCGCTGGGCCTCGCTCGAGCTCGAGAACCCTTTGGGCGAGCAGCTCGAGGCGCGGGCGCATATCGAGGCGATGTTCGCGGCGGGCGACCGCGCCTCGGACGGGGCGGAAGGAAGGCATTGATGTCGCGCGACGCGGCCAAGATCACCATGGTGGGCTGCGGGGCGATCGGCTCGGCGGCGGCGCAGGCCCTCCTCCTCCGTCGCGAGGGGATCGAGCTCCTCCTCGTGAACCGGGACGGGCGCAGGGCCTGGGCGAAGGCCTACGACATGTCGCACTGCGCCCCCGAGCTTCCGGGGCGGAGCGTCCGCTCCGGGACGATCGAGGAGAGCGAGGGCTCCGACGTCATCGTCATGACGGCGGGCGTCCTCCCGAGGGCCGACGGCACGAGGGCCGACGTGCTCAGGGACAACGTCGAGGTCTACGGGAGCCTCGTGCCGGCGCTCGCGAAGTCGAGCCCGCGCGCCGTGTTCATCGTCGTCGCCAACCCCGTGGACGCGATCGCCTACGCGGCTTGGCGCTTCGCGGGCTCGCCGGCCGGCAGGGTCCTCGGCTCGGGCACGGCCCTCGACGCGATGCGGCTCAGGGCCTTCATCGCCGAGGCCTACGGCCTCGAGGCGGAGCGGACGGGCGTCGAGGTGATCGGCGAGCACGGCGACAGCATGGTGCCGCTCTGGGGCCGCGCGACGTACGGGGGGCGGCCCCTCGCGGAGCTCCTCGCGGAGCGGGGGGCGGACTTCGGGGAGGCCGCGAGGGCCGAGCTCCTCCGCAAGACCAAGCGCGCCGGCTGGGAGATCAGGCAGGGCGGCGAGCACAGTTGCTACGGCATCGCCTTCTCGCTCTGCCGCATCGTCGAGACCATCCTGGGCTTCTCGGAAGGCCCCGTCGCGGTCGCCGCCCCCTTCGCCGGCGAGTACGGGATCGAAGGCGCCTTCATGAGCCTGCCGACGATGCTCGGCCGCGGCGGCGTGGCGTCGCGCATCGCGCCCGAGCTCTCGGGGACCGAGCTCGAGGCCCTGCGCGCCTCGGCCGACGCGGTGCGGGCCCAGACGGACGAGGT